>JABJKO010000093.1 GCA_018660305.1 Rhodospirillaceae bacterium | reverse complement strand
GGCGCCTTCGTCGCCATTCTGCCCAATGACAGCTATTACTGGGTGGTGCGCGGCGATGCCCTGGAAGGGACAGGCGACGGCGCCGCCATTCGCCGCCTTGCCGGCGCCTCGATCTGCCAGGCCTTCACCGGTTTGGGCCTGTTGCTGCTGTTTCTGTATCTCGGCCTGGTCTGAGCCCCGTTATTGACAGTTTTGCGTCCTTCATCGAACAATGCGCTCCTGAATAAGGGAGTGCGTAACGTATGCTGTCTATCGAAGAAAATGACCTGCTGACCAGAACCGGGGTCGATACCCCCATGGGTCAGTATTTCCGCCGCTTTTGGCAGCCCGTGGCCCTGGTGGAAGAGCTGCCCGAGCCGGACGGCGCGCCCCTGCGGGTCAACATCATGGGCGAAGAACTGGTGGCCTTTCGCGATACTGAGGGCCGCTTGGGCCTGCTTGATGCCCGTTGTCCCCATCGCGGCGCCAATTTGTTTTTTGGCCGTAACGAGGAATGCGGCCTGCGCTGCGTCTATCACGGCTGGAAATTCGACGTGGAGGGCAAGGCGGTGGATCTGCCCAACATACCCCCCGGCGCGCGGCATCACGAAACCGTACGGGTCAAATCTTACCCAACCCGGGAATGGGGCGAAATTATCTGGGCCTATATGGGCCCCGAAGCGGATGTTCTGCCGGAATTGCCCGAGCTGGAATTCTGCATGGTCGATGGCGAACATCGCTACGTCACCAAGCAGTTTGTCGATTGCAACTGGGCCCAGATCATGGAGGGCGATCTGGATACCTCGCACTTTTCATTTCTGCACATGCCCGCGCCCAGCGTCGCCTCGAACGAGAATCCGGACGCACCGGCGGATGCGCGGCGCCTGCGCTGGATCCGCAATGACCCCATGCCCAAATTCACGGTCCTGTCCCACGATGTCGGCTTTGTCGTCGGCGGTATGCGGGCCGGTGATGAGGGCGAAAATTATTGGCGCATCACCCAATACACCCTGCCGTCCCACGGTACGGGGCCGTCGACCTTTCCGGGCGAGACTTATTTTGGTTTCACCCTGGTGCCGATCACGGACGAGAGCTGTTGGATGTACTGCTATGGCTGGAACCCGGAGCGGAAAATTGAGGGCGCCGAGCGCGAGAAGCTGGAACAGGGACACGGCATCATCGCCACCACGGGGGCGGGTTATGTGCCCGTGCGCAACCGGGGCAACGATTATATGATCGACCGGGAAAACCAGCGCAACGCGACCTATACCGGGGTCAAGGGATTGGCCGAGCAGGACCTGATGATCCAGGAGAGCCAGGGCAGAATCGTTGATCGCAGCGCCGAAGTTCTGACCGCGACCGACGCCGCCGTGGTTCGTTTCCGCCGCACCGTAATGGACGGTGCCCAGGACCTGGCGGTGAGTGGCACCGAGCCGGCCGCGCCCCGGCAGCACAAAGCCTATCGCGTTCGTCCCGGCAGCTGGATTGCCAGCAATAACCTGGATCTGGACGAGGTCATGCTGCAACGCTTCGACGATCCGCTGGGCCGGGTGCAATAGCGACAAGGGCGGCTGCCATGCTTGAAAAATACTTCAAGACCATGCCGGCCCTGACGGACCATGTCGCGCGGGCCGTTGTCGCCGAGCCATACCCGGCAGAGGTAGCGGAAGTTTTCTCCACTGCTTTGTTTGAGGCCGCCGAGAGCGAAATTCCCCAATGGCCGGGGTATGCCCCGACGCCGCTGCGTGATCTGGACCGATTGGCGGGCGAACTGAATATCGGCGCCGCGCTTTACAAAGATGAAAGCGGCCGGTTTGGCCTGGGCAGTTTCAAGGCCCTGGGCGGCGCCTATGCGGTGATGCGGCTGCTGGCCGAACAATGCGGCGGGGTGTCCTTGTCCAGTATTCGGGCCGGGGATCACGGGGCAGCCGTGGAAGAAATCACCGTGACCGCGGCCACGGACGGCAACCATGGCCGTTCCGTCGCCTGGGGCGCGCAACAGGCCGGCTGCAAATGCCGCATCTATATTCACCGTGACGTCAGCGAAGGCCGGCAACGGGCCATGGAAGCCCTTGGCGCCGAAGTTGTGCGCACTGCCGGTGACTATGACGACAGCGTCCGAATTTGCGCGCGGGAGGCAGCGGCCAACGGCTGGCATGTGGTCTCCGATACCTCCTATCCCGGCTATGATCGTATTCCCCGTGACGTCATGGCGGGCTATGGCGTCTTGACGGCGGAGATACTGGCGGCACCGGGCCCGCGCCCAAGTCACATCATATTGCAGGCCGGGGTCGGCGGAATGGCCGCCGCGATCTGCGCCCGGATGTGGCTGGAACTGGGCGCGGCGTGTCCTCGTGTGATTATTGTCGAGGCCGACCGGGCGCCCAGCCTGTTGGCCAGTGCGCGGGCCGGCGATATGCGGACCGTTGAGATCAGGGAAGAGACCATCATGGCCGGATTGTCATGCGGCGAGGTTTCGCCCCTAGCCTGGAATGTCCTGCACCGCTGCACGGATCATTTCGTCACCGTCTCCGACGACCTGGTCGCCCCCGCCATGCGCTGTCTGGCCAGTGGTGATCTGGGCGGCGGTGCGATCGAAGGGGGAGAATGTTCAACACCGGGCCTGTTGACGCTCATCGCCGCGGCGACGGATGCCGGATTGCGCCGGGAATTTGAACTTGATCAAAACAGCCGTGTCCTGCTGATCGGAAGCGAGGGCGCCACGGACCCGGAGATTTATCAAGCCATCATGGCGGCGGGATGAACACGGACCGGCCCCCACCGCAACGCGGCTTCCCCGAGGCGGAATTCGCCCGGCGCCTGGAACGGGCCCAGGACTTCATGGGCCGGGCAACCATGGATGCCCTGTTGTTCACCACGCCCGAGGACATCCGCTATTTCTCCGGCTTCCTGACGCAGTTTTTCCAAAGCCCGACCCGGCCATGGTTTCTCATCGTGCCCAAGGCCGGCAAGCCGGTGGCGGTCATCCCCACCATCGGCGAGGTGGCCATGTCCCGCACCTGGATCGAGGATATTCGCACCTGGTCTTCGCCGCATCCCACCGATGACGGCATTTCGCTGCTGGCTGGAACGCTGGCGGAATTCGGCCACCGTATCGGCCTGCCCATGGGCCGGGAGGCGGCACTGCGCATGCCATTGAATGATTTCGCCCGTCTGCGCCAACGCCTTGATGGGGCTGAATTTGTCGATGCCTCGCCCATCATACAGGCCCTGCGATTGGTCAAGTCGGAGCTGGAAATCGAAAAAATCGCTTACGCCTGCGCCGCTGTCGGCGATGCCTTTGATGCCGCGCCGGAGTTGTTTTCGGTTGGGCAAAGTGATGTGGAGGCGTTTCGTCGCTTCAAGATCGAATGTCTGGAGCAAGGCGTCGACGATGTGTCCTATCTGGTCGGCGGCGCCGGGGCGGGTGGTTATGGGGATATCATCTCGCCGCCCTCGGGTCGCGCGATACAGACCGGCGATGTGCTGATCCTTGATACCGGTTGTACCTATGATGGTTACTTTTGCGATTTTGACCGAAACTTCGCATTCGACAACGCGTCCGACCATGTGCGGCGGGCTTATGACACCGTTTATCGCGCCACCACCGCTGGTCTGGCTGCGGCGCGGCCGGGTGCCAGCTGCGCCGATCTGTTTCATGCCATGCAAGGGGTGATGGCGGCTGATGGCGCCCTGGGCAATGATGTGGGTCGCCTGGGCCATGGCCTGGGATTGCAGTTGACCGAGGGGCCGTCGAACACACCGTTCGATGAAACCGAACTGCAACCGGGCATGGTCATGACCCTGGAACCGGGCATGAGCTTCGCGCCCGGCAAGGTCATGGTGCACGAGGAAAACATCGTTATCCGTGACGGCGAACCGCAACTGCTAAGCCGCCGCGCCGCCCCGGAACTGCCGGTGATCGGCTGACCATGGCCTTGGATTTTGAAACCGGTCCCGGCTGGGGTGATGCCACCACCTTGGGCCTGGTCATTCTGCAGGCGGATGAAACCATAGAGCAGGAATTCCGCCAGCTCATGACGCCGGAGCAATTCAGCCTATACCACAGCCGCATACCCAGTGGCCTGGAAGTAACGGGGGAGACCCTGGCCGAAATGGAAGCGGCGCTGCCGGCGGCGGTTGATTTGCTGCCCGTAGGGGCGAAGCTGGACGTGATCGGCTACGCCTGTACATCCGCCGCCGCGGTGATCGGCGAAGACCGGGTCGGGGAGATTATCCGCGCCGTCCGCCCCGGCGTGGCGACGACAAATCCCCTGACAGCGGTAAAAGCCGCCTTAAAAGCCCTGGGCGTGCGCCGGTTGGGTTTTTTGACACCGTATGTCGCGGAGGTATCGCAAGCCATGCGCCGGCGCCTAGAGGACAATGGTATCGAGATCGCCGCCTTCGGCT
>JABJKO010000316.1 GCA_018660305.1 Rhodospirillaceae bacterium | reverse complement strand
TCGCAGGCCTGATATCTCCCTTTGTCGCAGGCCTGATATGAAGACACCCCCGGCCAGTTTCCCGGCCGGGGGTGCGTATGAGGACGCCGGTAGCGGCTTACGCGCTGTAATACATCTCGAACTCGACCGGATGCGGCGCCTGCTCGAAGGTCAGGGCCTCTTCCTCCTTGAGGGCGAGATAGCCGTCTATCATGTCGTCGGACATCACGTCTCCTTTCTTGAGGAAGTCGCGATCTGAATCCAGGCTTTCCATGGCCTGACGCAGCGAACTGCAGACCGTGGGCACGTCGGCAAGCTCTTCCGGCGGCAGATCGTAGAGATCCTTGTCCATGGGATCGCCGGGATGGATCTTGTTCTGGATACCGTCGAGACCGGCCATCAGCATGGATGTAAAGGCGAGATAGGGGTTCGCCATGGCGTCGGGGAAACGGATTTCCACACGCTTGCCATTGGGGCTTTCCGCGAATGGAATGCGGCAGGAGGCAGAGCGGTTGCGGGCCGAATAGGCCAGCAGAACCGGCGCCTCGAAGCCCGGGACCAGTCGCTTGTAGCTGTTGGTCGACGGGTTCGAGAACGCGTTGATCGCACGGGCATGCTTGATGATACCGCCAATGTAGTAAAGCGCGGTTTCCGACAGATCGGCATAGCCGGATCCGGCGAAAAGCGGCTTGCCGTCTCTCCAGATGGATTGATGGACGTGCATTCCCGAGCCGTTATCGCCGGCGACCGGCTTGGGCATGAAGGTCGCGGTCTTGCCGTACTGATGGGCGACCATATGGACCACATATTTGTAGATCTGCATGCTGTCGGCCGAACCGATGAGGGTATTGAATTTGAGGCCGAGTTCATGCTGGCTGGGGGCGACTTCATGGTGATGCTTTTCCATGTCCAGTCCCATCTGGATCATGGTGGTCACCATTTCGGCGCGGATATCGGTGCCTGAATCCACCGGCGCGACTGGGAAGTAGCCGCCCTTGATACCGGGACGGTGGCCCATATTGCCGCCTTCCATGGGCTCGCCTGAATTGTACGGCCCTTCTTCGCTGTCGATCTCATAGAACGACCGGGCCATGCCGGCCTCGAAACGGACATCGTCAAAGATAAAAAACTCCGCTTCCGGGCCGAAAAAGGCGGTGTCGCCGATACCCGCCGAACCCATATAGGCCAGGGCTTTCTTTGCCACCGACCGCGGGTCGCGGTTGTAGGGCAGTCCGGTGGACGGCTCATGAACGTCACAGAACAGGATGAGCTGCGGCTGTGCGGTGAAGGGGTCCATGACCGCGGTGTCGCAATCGGGCATCAGCGTCATGTCGGATTCGTTGATGGCTTTCCAGCCGGCGATCGACGAGCCGTCGAACATAATGCCGTTTTCGAAGAAATCATCGTTGATGGTGGAGACATGCTGCGCCGTATGCTGCCATTTTCCCCGTGGATCGGTGAAGCGGAGATCAACGTACTGAACGTTGTGCTCCTTGATCATATCCAAAACTTTTTGTGAATCGCTCATCTAACTCGTCCTGTTCTTGGTTTCGCTATGATGTGAAATCTAAATGTCGCCTGACTGAACAGCCTGCATTGCAGGTACTCTTATTCGCCTTTAAATCGCCTCGGCCCCTTTTTCGCCGGTCCGAATGCGGATTGCTTCTTCGATGGTGGAGACAAAAATCTTGCCGTCGCCGATGCGGCCGGTGTGGGCCGCCTGTTGTATGGCCTCGACGGCGCGCTCCAGCATGCTGTCTTCGACCACCACCTCGATCTTTACCTTGGGCAGGAAATCGACCACATATTCAGCCCCGCGATAAAGCTCCGTGTGGCCCTTTTGCCGGCCGAACCCCTTGGCCTCGAGGACCGTCAGTCCTTTGACACCTACCTCGTGCAGGGCTTCCTTCACCTCATCGAGCTTGAAGGGCTTGATAATCGTCTCGATCTTTTTCATGCGTTTGTCCCATGCACCTGCGAACGGGAATACGCCCGTCGACCACTAACCCTATGCATTTTCCGTGCCAACTCTGAACAACTTTATAACCCCTTGAAATAATATAAAAAAGGGCCGCAGCGCCAATTTTCTGTGCATAAGCTGATGGCTATTAATTGTGCAGATTGCGCAATTAATAGGCAGGAATTTGTCAGGCGGTTTCGTTTCCCTGAGCGGGGTGTCGTGTTAAAGATCACTAAGCTATTCAAAACAGTGCGTAATGCCAGGGAGGACGTGGGCCGGTGAAATCGGGTAATTCAATCCTGTCTTCCTACGGGACCACCATATTCGAAATCATGTCGCGTCTCGCCCAGGAGCATGGCGCCATCAATCTGGGCCAGGGTTTCCCGGACGGTAACGGCCCGCCCGATGTGGTGGCCGCCGCCACCGACTATCTGGAGAACGGCGTAAACCAATACCCGTCCATGATGGGCATCCCGGCGCTGAGGGAGGCCGTCGCGGCCAATAACCAGCGGTTCTACGGCCTGGAGGTGGACTGGCAGACCGAAATCATGGTGACGTCGGGTGCCACCGAAGCGCTGGCTGCCTGCCTGTTCGGACTGATCGAGCCGGGAGACGAGGTGGTTCTCATCGAGCCCCTCTACGATTCCTATCTGCCCATCGTCAGGCGGGCAGGGGGCGTGGCCAAGCTGGTCCGGCTGGCGCCGCCGGACTGGGCGTTACCAAGGCAGGCCCTGGCCGAGGCCTTCTCGGACAAGACCAAGCTGATCCTGCTGAACTCTCCCATGAACCCCTGCGCCAAGGTGTTCAGACAGGATGAGCTGGAATTTATCGCGGCGCTGCTCGACAAACACGATGCCTATGCCGTCTGCGACGAGGTCTATGAGCATCTGATCTTCGACGACCTGCCTCATGTGCCGCTGATGACCCTGCCGGGCATGCGCGAGCGCTGTGCCCGCATCGGCTCGGCCGGCAAGACCTTTTCCCTCACCGGCTGGAAGGTGGGCTATATCACCGCGCCGCCGAACCTGCTCATACCCATCGCCCGCGCCCATCAGTTCCTGACCTTCACCACGCCGCCCAATTTGCAGGCCGCCGTGGCCTACGGTCTGGCCAAGGATGACAGTTATTTCAATGGATTGTCAGGCGATCTTCAGGATTTACGTGATTATCTGGGAAAGGGGTTGTCCGACCTCGGGTTCGACATCCTGCCCTGCGAAGGCACCTACTTCATTACCACTGACTTCCGGCCCCTTGGTTTCAACGGCAATGACGAGGAATTCTGCCGCCATATCACCACCGAAGCCCGGGTCGCCGCCGTGCCGGTCAGCGCCTTCTATCAGGGCGATGGCGACATCAAACATTTCGCCCGCTTCTGCTTCTGCAAGGAAAAGGCGTCCCTCACCGAAGCCCTGGATCGCTTGGGCGCGCATTTCGGGTAGGGGTGAAATTCCGCTGCGGCTCTATCCAAACCACACCGGTCATCCTCGGACTTGATCCGAGGATCT
>JABJKO010000082.1 GCA_018660305.1 Rhodospirillaceae bacterium | reverse complement strand
TTGCCGGACTTCAGCTGATTATGCCCGGCGAGATCGCGCCCACCCACCGCCATTCGCCCGCCGCGCTGCGCTTCATTGTCGAGGGCGAGGGCGCCTATACCTCTATCAATGGCGAGAAATCGCCCATGACGGTGGGCGACCTGATCCTGACCCCGTCCATGGTCTGGCATGACCATGGCAATGAAGGGGATGGTCCGGTGGTGTGGCTCGACGGTCTGGATATGCCGCTGGTGCGGTTCCTCGGCCCCGTGTTTGCCGAACTCTATAATGGCGGCGAGCTTTACCCGCCGGGCCGGCCGGCCTTCGATAATATCTCGCGCTATGGCGCCAACATGCTGCCCATCGGCGCGAAGTTCGAGACCGAAAACTCACCGGTTTTCCATTACCCCTACAAGGAAACCAAGCAGGCGCTGCTCAATCTGCAAAAATCCGGGGAAATTGATCCCGTGCACGGCATTAAGATGCGCTACGTCAACCCGTCCAGCGGCGGACCGGTCATGCCGACCATCGATTGCTATATGCAGTTGTTGCCAGGCGGCATGAAGACCGAGGAATTCCAGTCAACGGCGGGCTGGATCTATTCGGTGGTCGAAGGGACCGGGAAGACCATCGTCGGCGACACCACCATCGAATGGGGTCCGCGCGATGTGTTCGTGGTGCCTGGCTGGCACCCGCACCATCATGAGGCCGATGGCGATGCCTTCGTCTTCAACTTCACCGATATGATTATCCAGGAAAAGCTGGGCCTCTACTGCGAACGCCGGGGCAACGTCACGCAGTAGAAATGTGATAGGGTCAGGCCTTGATCCCAAGAAAAACCCACCCGAACCGGGTGGGTTTTTTGACGTTATATTGGCGGTCTTTTCCTATGACTGCGCGGCCACGGGGTAGATCGTCCGGGCGCCCTGACCAATGGCTCCCAGCGCCTGGTCCAGATCGCCCAGTAAATCATCAGCGTCCTCGATACCGACGCTGAGGCGGACCAGACTGTCTGAGATGCCGAGCTCCTGCCTTGCGTCGGCGTCTACCGAGGCGTGGGTCATGATGGCCGGATGCTCCACCAGCGATTCGACACCGCCCAGGGATTCCGCCAGCGAGAAGAGCTGCAGGGATTCCAGGAAAACCCGCGATTCCGAGAGCCCGCCCTTGAGGGTCATGGTGATCATGCCGCCGAAATCGCGCATCTGCTGGCGTGCGATCGCATGTTGCGGGTGGGTGCTGAGGCCCGGATAAATGACATGATCGACGCGGGGATCCTCCGCCAGATAGTGAGCAATGCGCCGCGCGTTGGTGCAGTGACGTTCCATGCGCACATGAAGAGTCTTTGTGGACCGCAGCAGCAGGAAGCAATCCCACGGCGCCGGCACCGCACCGACGGCGTTCTGGATATAGTGCAGCCGGTCGGCCAGATCGTCGTCATTGACCATCAGCGCGCCGGAGATCAGGTCCGAATGACCGCCGATATATTTGGTGCAGCTATGGCTGACGATATCGGCGCCGAATTTCAGCGGACTTTGCAGATAGGGGGTGGCAAAGGTGTTGTCGACTACCGTCAGCGCGCCTTTTTCCTTTGCCATGGTGGCGACCATCTGGATGTCGACGATCTTCAGCATGGGGTTGGTGGGCGTTTCCACCCAGACCAGCTTGGTCCTGTCGGTAAAGGCGGCGCGGGTGACTTCGGCGTTGGTCATGTCGACACGGGTGAAATCGATGCCGAGCCGGCCGAAGACATTATTGAACATCCTGAACGTGCCGCCATAGACGTCATCGCACAGCAACACATGGTCGCCGGCCGACAGCAGATGAATGCAGGCCGCCAGTGAGGCCGAGCCCGATGCAAAACAGATGCCATGGCGCCCGCCTTCCAGGTTCGCCAGATTTTCCTCCAGTGCCGTGCGGGTCGGGTTGGCCGACCGCGAATAATCGTAATTCTCGATGCATTGTCCCGGGCTCGACTGCACAAAAGTCGAGGTCTGATAGACCGGTGTCATGATGGCGCCGGTGGTCGGGTCCGGTTCCTGTCCCGCGTGAATGCAGCGGGTGGCGAAATGCTTGTTGGACATGCTTATGCCTTTAGCTCGTTGTGATCACGACGCCACGGCTAAGGGCGCGGTGCCCGGTCTTTTGGCGAGATGTTCGATCAGGTCGATCTTGGACACCACGCCGACTACCTTGCCGCCATCGAGGACGACGGCCACGTGATCGGTTTCAAACAGATGGAACAGCTCCTCGAGCCGGGCCTTGGGGTATATCAGCCCGCCGATGGGCGCCGCCGCGTCCTCCGCCGGCGATTGCGGGCCGATCCCGCCGTCGCGCAGGCCCCGTATGATATCGGCCTCGTGGATGATCGAGGTGAGTTTGCTGCTCTTGATGATCGGTATCTGGGAGACACCATGCTTTCGCATCAGATGGATGATTTCCGATATGGGCGAGAAAGCGGTGGCGGTTACCGGCGACATATTCCGTTCGGTCAGCAGTTCCTCCACCAGACCGAGATCCGGGCCGTCCTCGAGGAAGCCGTGTTCCCGCATCCAGTCGTCGGACAGGAATTTGGAAATGTAGCGGGTGCCCGAATCGCACAATGTGACGACGATGATCTTGTCCGGTCCGATTTCCTGCGCGACCTCGACGGCGGCATGGACGATGGAACCCGATGACCCGCCGCAAAACAGCCCTTCCTCGCGCACCAGGCGGCGGCCCATGTCGAAGCTCTGCTTGTCATTGACCTGGCGCATGTCGTCGACTACCGAGAAATCCATGGCGTCGCATTTTATGTCCTCGCCGATGCCCTCCACCTTGTAGACATAGGCGGTGGGCAGGGCGCCGGTCTTGAACAGGTGATAATGAACCGACCCCAGCGGATCGACGCCGATGATCTTCACATGGGGGGCATGTTCCTTGAACCAGCGCCCGACGCCGGACACGGTGCCGCCGGTGCCGGTGCCGCCCATGAAGACATCGATCTTGCCGCCATCGGTCTGCTCAAAGATCTCGCGCCCGGTGAAGCGGCGATGGGCCTCGATATTCCATTTCGAATGGTACTGATCCACATAGAACGCGCCGGGTGTTTCGGAGGCGATGCGTTTGGCGGTATTCACATAATGATCCGGCGAGTCGCCGGGCACGTCGGTGGGGGTGATCACCACCTCGGCGCCATAGGCCCGCATCATGTCGATCTTTTCCTGGCTCATCTTGTCTGGCAGGGTAAAGACGCAGCGGTAACCCTTGACCGCCGCCGCCATGGCAAGGCTTTGGCCGGTATTCCCGGAAGTGTTCTCGACAATGGTGCCGCCCGGCTTGAGCAGGCCTTCTTTCTCCGCCTGTTCGATAATGAAGCCCGCCATCCGGTCCTTGATGGAGCCGGTGGGGTTCATGTATTCGCACTTGGCGAGAATGGTGGCGGCGCCCTCGGGCACCACCTTGTTAAGCCGCACGAGCGGCGTGTTGCCAATCGCATCGAGGATGTTGTCTTTAATATCCATCTGCTCACCCGTTCTCTGGCTGCGCTATGGTCAAGATCAGTCCCTGATAAATGATACGCCACATCGCCCGAATCAGGGGGCGATTAGGAATATTTGACCGGTTTCCTGACCATGCCGCGCCCATGGGAACAGAGTCGCCCAGCGGGTATTAATAAGTGATTAACCATAAAGAGGGGTTGCCGGTGCCGCTCAGGCGACGGCGAGCAGGATACCGGCCAGTTCCTCGGGCATTTCGACCATCACGTCATGGTGGCAGGGCAGGTCGAACAATTGCCACGAAGAATCGGATTTGAGCGCCTCGTAGCTCGCCACGAAAGGCGGATTGTTGTAGCCGGTGGCCAGGATGAAGGTTTTTTTTGCCACCCGGTCGCGGGCGCCGGTCAGATGGATGGGCTGGAGCGACACGCCGATGGGCTGCGGCGTCAGTTTCGAATCCACCCACGCCAGATCGTCGCCGGTAAGGCCATAGCGCGCCGCTGATCCCCCCGGCCGCGATGCTTCGCCGGCCGCAGCCGCTTTCGCGACGGCGTCTTTCGATCCTTGTGACTGGGTATCGAGGCCGCGCTGGCCGTCCTCGGGCATGAAAGCGTCGAGATAGACGATGGATCCTATCTGCTGTGGGATTTTCTCGACGATTCCCGATATGACCCAGCCGCCATAGGAATGGCCGCACAACACCACGTCCTGGAGCCCCTCCCATGTGATAACATTGACCACATCGGCGATATGGGTATCGAGATTGATGTCAGGGCTCATGAGGTGGGATCTCTCGCCGAGGCCTGTCAGCGTTGGCGTGAAAACCCTGTGCCCCTTGGCACGCAGCCGCTCGGCGACCCGCACCCAGCACCAGCCGCCATGGGAGGTGCCGTGGACCAGAACGAAGTTTTTGCAACCGGCGTCAGTCATGGCTCAATTCCCCCCGCGCGCCAGTGTGACCCCGCCGCAGACATAGAGAGTCTGACCGGTGACGAAACCCGACTGGTCGTTCATGAAAAATGATACGGCATTGGCGATGTCTTCCGGTTCACCAAGCCGCTTGACCGGCACCTGATCGATGATGTCCCGGGTCCGGGGATCGTCGGGAGGGTTGGCGGCATCGAACAGCGCGGTGCGGATGGGTCCCGGGGCGACGGCGTTGACGGTGATGCCGTGCTCGGCCATCTCCAGCGCCCAGACACCGGTCATGGAAACAAGCGCGCCCTTGGTGCCGGCATAGGCCGTGCGCTTCGCCTTACCCAGATGGGCGCGGCTCGACATATTGACGATGCGGCCAAACTTCGCGGACTTCATGCCTTCGACGACGGCCTGAGCGCAGATCATGGGCGCGCGCATATTGATCGCCACCGTACGGTCGAACTGGTCGGTGGTCGTTTGCTGAAGAGTCTCGTTGTTGGGGATGCCGGCGTTGTTGACCAGCCCGGTTACCGGACCGTCAGCCAGAATGTCGGCGAAGGCTCGCAGGATGGAATCCTCCTCGGTGAGATCGGTTTCGATCCAGGGGACCCCGGTCTCCGATACCGGTTGGATGATGTCGAGATTATGGACACGCCATCCCTCGGTGATGAGCCGCGCCGCGATGGCAGCCCCGATACCGCGGCTGGCGCCGGTGACGACGGCGGTTCGATTGGGCATCAATGGATCGCCGTGCTAGCGCAGTCGGGCGTCGAATTTTTCGCTTTTTTCCGGCGCCACATCGCCCTTTGGCGGGTTGACGTCGATGCGCTTGTCGTCGATCCCGCTATCCCAGGCCACGACCTGCAGGATTTCCAGATCACTGTCGCCGCTATTGGCGAACCAGTAGGCATTTCCATGGGGCATGGTCAGTCCCTGGTTTTCGCCGAAAACACCGATCACCTCATCCTCCGGACCGTAAAAGGTGACTTCGCCTTTGAGCACCATGTAGAAGCCGTCCATGCCCGTATGGATGTGGAGATTATTGTCGCCGGCGCCCTTCCGTACGACCTGTACTGCACCGCGAAGAAGCCCGGAACTGCCAAGATTGACGATGGCCTTGCCGGTCTTGAAGCCGTCGGGCGGGCTGTAATCAAAGAGCTGCGTTTTGCGGGGTTCCTGGGCGATCGGATTGGTGGCCATCTCTGTCTCCTCTGGTCTGGGGGAAGAAATTTAATCGCCCTTGGGGGCCTGATGGATGCGGGCGAGAAGGGTCAGGAGCTGCTGCTTTTCCTCGGGCGACAGCACCCGCGTCATGTGGTCTTCATGGGCGCCGATGACCTGCTTGAGGTCGGCCAGCGCCGTTTGACCCTCCGGCGTCAGCTTGAGCGCGTGGGAGCGGCGGTCATGGGCCGAGACCTCGCGAACGACAAAGCCGCGTTCCTCCAGCCGGTCGATGATCTGCACCAGCGTCGAGCGGTCGAACCGCAGGGCGCTGGCGATGGCGCTCTGGCTGATACCGGGATTGGCC
>JABJKO010000314.1 GCA_018660305.1 Rhodospirillaceae bacterium | reverse complement strand
TTCGGTCGATCCCGATCCCTGAAATTTGTTCCAAAAATTTGTTGTGCCATGTGCTAAAACCACGTGGCTGTTCGGTTGTGCAAAGGAGAGGGCGACATGAAGTCTTATCGGGGTTGGAAAATTGCCGGCACAATTGGCATCCTGACATTTTTAATGACTGGCACCATACCCGCCTCGGCCCAGGCGCCCGCCACGCAACCCGCGGCCCAGCAACCTGCCGCCGGCAGCGCGCCTGCACCGCTGGACTTGCCGCCGCTGCCCCGTAACGCCCCGCCGCCACAAAGGTTCGGGGATTGGGCAAAGCGGTGTGATGTCCTGCCCGGAAAACAGATAGAGCTCTGCCATCTGACGCAGGTTCTGATGCATACCCGGAACGAAAAGAGGCAGGGTATCCTTATGGTCAGGGTAGGATATTACGGCGACAAGAAAACGCCGGCTGTCATCATGCGGGTCCCGCTGGCGCTCGGCGTCTATTTGCCGACTGGGCTCACCCTCACCGTCCCGGGCACTAAACCCCTTAAAGTGGCGATAGAATCCTGCCTGCCACAGGGCTGCAATGCCTCGGCAAAGCTGCCGCCAGCCATGGTGGCCGCGATGAAGAACGCCAACAAAGGCTCGGTCGGTCTTCGGACGCTTCGCAAGCAACAGATCAAGCTGCCGGTTTCCTTCAAGGGCATCACAGCGGGACTGGCATCGCTCAATAAGAGCTGATATCCCGGTCAACCGGGCTTGGTCAGGCTCAGCGTCGTCCAGTCACCGATTTCCAGCCGATCGGCAAGCACCAGCCCGGCAGCTTCATAGGCCGTCTGCACGGCCTCCGCCTGAACCGATAAAATGCCGGAAAGAACCGCATACCCCCCTGGTGCCAGATGGGTCACCGCATCGGGAGCCATCTGGGTCAAAGGCCCGGCAAGTATATTGGCCATTATGATCTGATAGGGCGATTCCGAATTCACCAGCGCGCCACCATAACCATCGCTCTCACCCGCCACGATCAATGATGAACAATCATTGTCCTTGATGTTTTCCAGGGAGGTGTGCACGGCGTCGGGATCGTTATCCACCGCGACGATCCGCGCCGACGGCCAGAGTTTCGCCAGCGCAATGGCCAGTATGGCCGATCCGCAGCCCATATCGAGACCGCTCTCGAGCCGACAATTGCTGTCCCGCAATTTTTCCATCGCCAACAGACACCCGGACGTGCTTTCGTGCTCCCCCGTGCCGAAGGCGATACCGGCATCCAGATGAATCCCCACCAGACCGTCGGGAACGTCTCCCTCATAGTGCGACGGGTAGATAAAAAAACACCCGACCGTTACCGGCTTTATCCGTTTCCGGTACTCCGCAATCCAGTCGGTGGGGGGCAATTCGTGAATGTCGACCCGGGGCATGACCACACCGGCGCTGGCGGCGGCAATGGCAACTCGGGCTTCAAGCGCCACGCGGTCCGGTCTACCGGCGCAATGGGCGATCAGACGCCAGCGCGGACCATTATCGATTTCCCGGGCGGTAACGGCGCCGGCATCCGGCCCAAGCGCCTCGTCGAACAAAATGACGCAGGATTCATCGGGCAGATCGATTTCGATTTGCCAGGCAGTCGGGGAGTCCGTCACGCCGGTACGACGAAGCTGTCGAGGACTTTCTTATCCCCTGCTTTTTCGAAGGCGACCTCCAGCTTATTGCCGTCAATTGCCCGGATCGTCCCGTAGCCGAATTTCTGGTGGAACACCCGCATACCGCGGACAACCCCGCCGGAAGGCGGCAAATCTTCGACGATTTTGGCGCGCCCCTCGATGATTCCACCCTGACGGCGCGATGCCTGCAGGCGCGCAAAACCGGGGCCGCGACCGGTCTGATCCCATTCCTCAACGGAGGCATCGCCAAATCCGTCGGCGCCGGCCATACCGCCATACAGACCGGCTTCGGATTCCATTTCGACCTGATCGCGGGGCAATTCATCGACAAACCGTGACGGGATAGAAGATTGCCACTGGTTATAGATCCGGCGGTTGGCGGCGAAGAGGACGATGGCCCGCTCGCGCGCCCGGGTCAGCCCCACATAGGCCAGCCGACGCTCTTCCTCCAGCGCCGGGCCGCCCCCCTCATCCATGGATCTCTGGTTGGGGAAAACACCCTCTTCCCAGCCCGGCAGAAAGACCGAGTTGAACTCGAGACCCTTCGCCGCATGCAGGGTCATCAGGGTCGCCATCTCGTTGCCATCGGCCTGCCCGGCCTCCATCACCAGGCTGACATGTTCGAGGAAGCCCGCCAGATTTTCGAACTCCTCCAGCGCGCTGATCAGCTCCTTGAGATTTTCAAGCCGGCCAGGGGCCTCGGGCGATTTGTCGCGCAGCCACATTTCCGTATAGCCGGATTCATCGAGGACCGTCTCGGCAAGTTCCGTTTGATCCGCTGTCTCTCCCAATTCGCGCCACCGGTCGAAATCGGCCAGCAGACCGTTGATCGCCTTCCGTGCCTGCGGCCGCAGATCGTCTGTCTCCACCAATCTGCGGGCCGCTTCGGTCACTGAAACGGTCTGTGCCCGCGATAGCTGATGGATCGCCTGCATGGTGGCGGCACCGATGCCGCGCCGCGGCACATTGATGATCCGCTCGAAGGCAAGACCGTCATCGGGCTGATTGATGACCCGCAGATAGGCGATGGCGTCGCGGATTTCCTGACGTTCGTAAAACCGGGGGCCACCGATGACGCGATAGGGAATCCCCACGGTGATGAAACGTTCTTCGAACTCGCGCATCTGGAAGCTGGCACGGACCAGAATGGCGATCTGTTCCAAGGACTGCCCGCCGCGCTGCAGCGCCTCGATCTCATCGGCGACCAGACGCGCTTCGCTCTCGCCGTCCCAGACACCGCGCACCACGATCTTGTCGCCGGTGCCTTTCTCGGTCCACAGGGTCTTGCCGAGACGGCCGGAATTATGGGCGATCAGCGCCGAAGCGGCCGCGAGTATCTCCGGTGTCGAGCGGTAATTCTGCTCCAGCCGGACCGTCTGGGCGCCCGGAAAATCCTGCTCGAATCGGAGAATGTTGCCGATTTCCGCACCGCGCCAGCTATAGATGGACTGGTCGTCGTCACCGACACAGCAGATGTTCTTATGTTCCTGGGCGAGCAGCCGCAGCCACAGATATTGTGCGACATTGGTGTCCTGATACTCATCCACCAGGATATAGCGAAAGCGCCGCTGATACTCGGCCAGCACCGTCGCATCACCGGTAAAGATGTCTATGTTGTGGAGCAGCAGATCGCCGAAATCACAGGCATTCAGGATGGCCAGACGCTGCTGATAATCGCGGTAAAGCTCCACGGCCCGGCCGCCGGCGAATTCGCCGACATCGGTGAGGGGCACTTTCCCGGGCCCCAGCCCCCGGTCCTTCCAGCGCTGGATAAGCGCCAGCAGTGCCCGCGCCGGCCAGCGGCTGTGGTCGATATCGTTGGCTTCCAGGATCTGCTTCACCAGCCGAAGCTGATCGTCCGCATCGAGGATCGTGAAGTTGGATTTGAGTCCGACCAGTTCCGCATGACGCCTCAGAATGCGGGCAGCCACCGCATGGAAAGTCCCGACCCACAAATCCTCGGCGACCGGCCCCACCAGACCGGTGACCCGTTCGCGCATTTCCCGCGCCGCCTTGTTGGTAAAGGTGACGGCCAGGATCTGGCTGGGCCAGGCCCGGTTGGTGACCAGAATATGGGCGAGCCGCGTGGTCAGCACCCGGGTCTTGCCTGTCCCCGCGCCGGCCAGCACCAGAACCGGCCCGTCCAGCGCTTCCACCGCGCCACGCTGCGCGGGATTGAGCGTCGACAGATAGCGCGGCATTGGCGTCTCGTCCGCCACAGGGACCGCGCCTTCGGTCAGGATGGGTGTATCGGGCTCAGACATGGCTCCGCCGATTATATCAGTACAAACGTCATTGGAACCGCGATTTTCCCGCCAAGGAGCCGAATCGGCCACCGGCAGCGGAATTCACGTCACCGGGTTGTGAATAGTTCCGACCATCCATGCGTTGCCCCTGCGGCGGCAAGCCCTATATCGTCCTACAGGGACAGCATCGAGGGGAACAGGGGAATGATTATGACTTTGACCCGGCCGATCCGCCGAACAACATTTGTTACGGCACAATTCGTTTTCCTCGGACTTGCCCTGCTGTGCTTTGCGTCACAGGGTATTGCGGCCCCGTCGCCGGACGCCAAGGCCACGGCCCGATCGGTTTTCGACAGCGTCGTGCGGGTAACGACCAAAATCCCGTCCTCCGCCCGCACCGCGGCTACTTTGGGCCGGGAACGCGATGGCAGCGGCGTGGTCATCGATGCGAACGGGCTGGTCCTGACCATCGGGTACGTGATGCTCGAGGCCGAGGAAGCGACCATCGGCCTGGCCGACGGTAGCAAAATCCCCGCCTCCCTCATCGCCTATGATTACGATACCGGCTTCGGCCTGCTTCGCGCCAACGGGCCGCTTGGCGTCAAACCCATCGATCTCGGCAATTCGGCGGCGCTGGCCGCAAAAGACCGCGTCATGGTCTCGAGTTTTGGCGGTCAGGCCATGGCCATGCCCGCCTTCGTGGTGTCGCGGCGGCCATTTGCCGGCTATTGGGAATATCTGCTTGAGAACGCCATCTTCACCGCGCCACCCCATCCGGCCTTTGGCGGCGCCGCCCTGCTGTCCGGCGACGGTAAGCTGGTGGGCATCGGATCGCTGGTAATTCCGGATGCCGCCGGGCCTCGGCAGGCCCTCCCCGGCAACATGTTCATCCCGATCAACCGGCTGAAACCCATATTGGCGGATCTGCTTGATAAAGGACGCGCCGCAACGGTGCGGCGGCCGTGGCTTGGCCTGTTTTCCGAAGAAATCCGCGGCCGGCTCTTCGTTACCCGTGTCTCGCCCGGTGGACCGGCACAGGCCGCCGGTATAAAACCCGGCGACATGGTCGTCGGAATCGGGGGCAAGCAATTTACGGACCTAGCCGATTTCTACCGCAAAGTATGGGCCCTGGGCACGCCAGGGGTCACCGTTCCCCTCGATGTCCTGAGGGGAATCGCCGTCACACCCATCCCCATCAAATCAGGGGACCGCTACCGATGGCTCAAGCTCGACCGGAGCTACTGAACACGGTGAAGACTTTCTAGAGTTCGCCGTGTTCCTCGGCGCGGGCGCGCATGAGGGCCCGGTTATAGGCCAGCATCACCTCGACCTCGTTGACCACACCGACCAGCTTGAGGCTGTCCGCGGTCTCTACGACCGCGATATGTTCCTCATGGACGTCTTCCATGAGCTTTAGCGCCGCATCGAGGTCGGTCCCGGGGGTGAGAACCGGTGGATGTGTCCGCGTCACGTCGATGGCGTTTATCAGCCCATCCACCGAGCGGTCGAAAGCCGCATCGGACATATCAGACAGGGTGATGGTGCCGACCAGCGTTCCTTCTTCCTCGACCACGAAGAGAAGTCCGTGCGGTGCGGTTTGCAGCTTCTCACGCAACGCATCGATGGGCATGGAGGGCGGCACGCTGGAAAAGGCCATGGTCGTCATCACGTCGCCCACATGGGTTTCCGCCAGCAGACCGGTCTCCCGTCCGCGGCGCAAATTGACGCCGCGCCGGTCGAGCTGCCACAGGAAAAACGACCCGCCGAAGATCTGCTGGGTCAGCACCGACGAAATGACCACGGCGACCATCACCGCAACGGTGACCGAATAATCTCGGGTCAACTCGAACACGATGAGAATGGTGGAGATGGGCGCCCCCAGCACCGCGCCGGCCACTGCCGCCATGCCCACCAGCGTATAGGCGCTATGGCCCGATGACAGGTGGGGAAAGGCCTGGGTCGCGATAATCCCGAACGCGCCGCCCAGCATGGCGCCCAGATACAGCGACGGGCTGAACACACCACCACCAAATCCAGCGCCCAGGCTGATGGCCACCGCGGCTGTTTTTGCAACCAGCAGCGCCAGCAACAGCCAGAGCTCCAGGCTTCCCTTTAAGGCGGCGTCTGTTGTCCCGTACCCGACCCCCAGGACCTGCGGAAAGGCCAGAGCGATGACACCGACCAGGGCACCGCCGAACATGGGCAGCACCCAGCGGGGAACCGACAATCTTTCAACCGTCTGATCCGACACCGAAGCCGCCATACTGATACTCCGCATCAGAATGATGGCAACCGCCGCGCTGATGATTCCGAGCAACGCAAAGGCGGGAAATTCAAGGGGTGAGACGATCTGATTGGCGGGAATGACAAAGGCGGGAAAATCGCCGAACTGCGCCCGGGCGATGATCGTGCCGGTGACAGACGCCAGCACGATGGGGGCGAAGGCGGTCAGCGCGTAATGCCCGATGATGACTTCCAGCGCAAAGAACGTCCCGGCTATGGGCGCGTTGAACGATGCCGCGATGGCCGCCGCGACGCCGCACCCCAGCAGATTGATGGTCAAAGACCGGCTGAGTTTCAGGGCGCGCGCGATCCGCGCGCAAATCGATGCACCCAGATGAACCACGGGCCCTTCGCGGCCCACCGAGGCGCCGACACCGATGGAGGCCGCGCTGACGAAAGCGGCGCCCAGCCCTTCACGCAGCCCCATGCGGCCGGAGCGCAACGCCACCGCGCCCATCACGTCTGACACGCCGTGCGGCCGCCGTCCGGGGACAAAATAGTGGATGACCAATCCGATCATGAGTCCGCCGGCAGCGGGGACCAGGACAATTTGCCAGCCAGGTAATGATTCGGCGTGGCTGAACAGCGTATCGGCGAAGGTGCCGAAACTGAGCCCCTGAACAAGCAAATAAAGATATCGAAAGGCGATGGCGAGATAGCCCGCGATGGCGCCCATGATGACGGCAAGAACCAGAAGCACCAGCTGATCGTTGCGCAGCAGCTGGCGCAGAAATACAAGAACTCGATCGCGGGACGCACTCAGCATGACGTTAACGGTCCAAGGGCCGATCCGGCCTTCTTCTTCATCGCCTAAAGATGTAGCCCGCCTTTATGAAGCCGAAAACCCTTAAATGCGGTTTAGAGCCCTATCCAGGAAAATCCTATGACGACAGCGTCGGCACTTTCATGACGCGGCCGACATTCTCGGAGGGCGGCAGAGCCTGATGGGCGGCTAAAACCTCGCCCAGCGTGGCCCGTATGGTCTCGGGCAGGGGCGTTACCTTGCGCAAATTGAGGTCCACATGCAGCGACAGAAATTCGCAGGTCGCCGCCAGATAGCCATCCGTGGCGTGAAACATTTCGTGATAATGGTAGAGCCGCTTCTCGTCGAACCCGATGAGGCGCGACGTACAGCGCACCCGGTCGCCTTCAACGACTTCCTGGTTATAGGTGATGTGATGTTCCACCGCGAAGGTGCTGCCGCCTGTATCCGCACGATAGCGCTGATCCAGCCCGAGATAGGCCCAGAACGCATCCACCGCATGGTCAAAGACCAGCGTGTAATAGGCGACATTCATATGGCCGTTATAGTCGATCCAGTCGGGGATAATGGTTTCCGACCAAAGTTCCAGCGGTGCGGCGTGGGTCACGACAAAATCTCCGTCAGGGCCGTTCCATGGCGACGCGGCAGCGGGCGAGGATATCGAGCACCTTGAACGGGTCTTCGATGCGCGGGAATGTCGGCACACCCTGAGGCTCGAGAAAGGCCTTGGCCTCCAGATTGCTGACCTCATCCCCCGAGAAAGACACGTAGATCGGTTTGTCGGGATGCGCCTGCGCCAGTTCGACGATGAAATCGAGCTTCATGGGACCCAACTCGTCGGCCAGGATCAGGATCGTCACGACGGCGTCCACGTTGGGGTCCTTGAGCAACGCCGCCATGGCTTCGCGCCACGCGAACTCCATGCCATGGACAGTAGCGGACGGAAAGATATCGACCGGGTTGGTGATGTTGATAAAGGGCGGGCTGATTTCCTCCAGCCGTGTCTGCGTTGCCGCGGTAATGGCGGGAAATTCCAGGATCGTCCGCTGATGGCAGATATCCGACAGATGCACGATAAAGGCGCCTGAGGGAGAGACGAATCCCACCCGGTTGCCCGCCGGTATGGGCATCATGGCGGCCGCCTTGGCGGCGGTAAACAGATGGGTGAACTCGTCGATCCGGACGATACCGGCCTGGCGCAGCGCGCCATCCAGCACCTTGTCGTCCGAGCCCAGCGACGCGGTATGACTAAGCGCCGCCTTCGCGCCGCCCTCCGTCGCTCCCCCTTTGAGCATCACGACGGGTTTTTCCCGCGTAATACGGCGAGCCGTTTCAAGAAATTCGCGGGGCCGGTGCAGGCTTTCGAGATAGATAAAGATCGCCCCGGTCTCGTCGTCATCGGCGAGGTAGTCGAGCACGTCGGCCTCGTCGATATCCACTGCATTGCCGAGCCCGATACAGCGCGCCACGCCATAATGCTCGCCCGACATGATGGAGCGCATCATGGCGCCGGTGAAATTGCCGGTCTGGGCGATATAGGAGATCGGGCCCTTGGGTAACTTTCCGAGCGGAAAGAAGCTGGAGGTGAAATCCGCCGGGGTCGAAATATGGCCCGCCGTATTGGGGCCCAGCACCCGCACGCCGGACTTCTGGATGGCGGCGCGCAATTCCGCCTGCAGATCCTCACCCATCTGATCCACCTCGGCGAAACCGCCGGCGGCCAGCACCACGGTCTGCATGCCCTTGGCGGCGCAATCCAGCACCGCCTGGGGCGTCTGGGCGGCGGGCAGCATGACGATCCCCATATCCACCCCATCGGGCAGGGCATCGATGGTTTTGGACACCGCCTGGCCGCAAATATCACCGCCGCGCGGATTAACCGGATGGATGGCGCCGGCATAGTCGTTGGCGATCAGATTTTCGATGACGGTGCGGCCGGGCTTGCCCGGCGTCGCGGAAGCACCGACAACGGCAACACTTTTGGGATCGAAAAATGATTTGAGACCAGACACGGAGGACCTTTTTCTGATGTGGGGCGGCAGCATAGCCACTGAGCCGGTGGGCGCAAGCAGGACACAGATGCGTATGGCGGGGAGTTGCCGTAAACCTGGTCGAGATTGGCGTCCTGTCTGGCGGATGTTCTTTCCGAGGGTAGCGGAAGTCCCGCCGGATCCTTATTACTGATCTTTATAAAAGCTCCACATTCGCCCCTAATTCTCCCCTCCAGATGGAACGCGAGGCATTTTTAACGACATGACGATATCCTACAGTTTCGATTACATCATCGTCGGTGCCGGTTCCGCCGGGTCCACATTAGCAGGAAGGCTGACCGAAGACCCCGACGCGCGCGTGCTTTTGCTGGAAGCGGGTGGCTGGGACAAGGACCCCTGGATCCACATACCCCTGGGCTGGGGCCGCATCCTGCAGAAGCGGATGCACGACTGGATGTATTTTTCCGAGCCCTCCGACTCCCTCGACGGCCGCCGCATCGAATGCGCCCGTGGCAAGGTGATCGGCGGATCGTCTTCCATCAATGCCATGGCGTACTACCACGGGCATCGGTCCGATTACGACCGCTGGGCGTCTTTTGGCCTGACCGACTGGTCGTACGCGAATGTACTCCCCTATTTTCGACGGTCCGAAGACTGGGAGGGCGGGGAAGATGCCTATCGGGGCGCGGGCGGACCCTTGACGACCAACTACACCACCTTCGAGGACCCGCTATGTGATGCGTTTCTGGCCGCCGGCCGGGAGGCGCAATATCCCTTCACGGAGGACTATAACGGCAAGGACCCGGAAGGCTTCGCGTGGATACAGACGACCCTGCGTAACGGGCGCCGCTGGAGCGCGGCAGCAGCCTATCTGCATCCCGCCCTGAAGAGACCAAACCTGCGGGTCGAAACCGGCGCCCTGGCAACGCGGATCCATATGGATGGCGGACGCGCGACGGGCATCACTTACAGACAGAAGGGGAAGACCCTGTCGGCGACCGCGGAGAGAGAGGTGATTCTCGCCGGCGGATCCATAAACTCCCCGCAGCTTCTCATGCTTTCCGGTATCGGCGATCCCGACCATTTGCGGAACCATGGTATCCCTGTGGTGGCGCCCCTGAGAGGCGTCGGGCAGAACCTGATCGACCATACATCCGCGGCCCTGTCCTTTCGCCGCAAGACGGGTGGCCCCTTCCAGCGAAACATGCGGCTGGACCGCGTCGCTCTTGCGCTGGGCAAGGCCTATCTCGGCCGCGGCGGATTTGCCGCCGATCTCCCGTTTGGAATCACGGCGTTCCTGAAAACGGGGCAAGAGGAACCGGTCCCCGACATCCAGCTTCTGTTTTGGATGGGCGCGACGACCACCGCATCGCCCTACCTGCCGCCGTTCAAGAAGGCCTTCGAGGATTCATTCTCGGTTCGGGCCATGCCCATGCGCCCGGTCAGCCGCGGACATCTCGCCCTCGCGTCAGCGGACCCGGGCGACCACATCGTGATCCACCAGAATTTTCTGGGCACCGGGGAAGAGCGGAGCGCCATGCGCCGGGGGCTTCGCATGATCAGGGAGCTGGTCGCATCGGAATCGTTACAATCGTTCGCCGGCGAGGAGATTTCGCCGGGGAGCGACTGCCAGTCCGATGACGACCTCGATGCCCATGTCAGGGCCACCATGGGGACCGTTCATCACCCCATCGGGACCTGTAAAATGGGTGCGGATAATGACGAGCAGGCGGTGGTTGACGGGAATTTACGGGTCCGCGGTATGGAGAACCTCCGAATTGTGGATGCCTCCGTGATGCCCGATCTCATCGGCGGCGCCACCAACGCGCCGGTCATCATGATTGCCGAGAAAGCCGCCGATATGATCCGCGGCAAAGACCCGCTGCCCCCGGCGGCACTTTAGGGACCGCATTCCGGATGTGATCCCAACCGGTCACTCGCCGTGCATATAGGCCCGGGCCTTCTTATCGGTTACCCCGGGCCCCTTGATCAGCATGAGGATGAGACGGTCGGAGTCGGTGGTTTGGACACCATGCACGGCACCGGAAGGCGTAAAAACCACGCTGCCGGGTTTGACCTGTATATCGTCGCGGTCTTCAAAAGTTATGACCCCTTTGCCCTCAACCACAAAAAATATTTCGTCCTGCACGGGGTGTTTGTGCGACCCGGCGGTCTGCCCCGGCTCGAAACAGACGAAATCGCACACGATACCGTTGGATTGAACGAGTGACTTGCGTACAAATTCTTCTTTGGAAAACTCAGCGAGCTCTGCAATTTCGTGATGTTCGACTCTTTCGATCAGCGTCATGGTGGGGTCTCAGGTCCTGTTGTGGTGATTACGGGAGCGCTTTAACAACATGAAAGCCGCCTTCGTACAAGGCCGGCGGGGCTGTTTTCGAACACAGGGCTAATGAATGTCCACCATGGTCACGTCCGTGCGGCGGTGTTCCAATGGGCACTTGCTGCCGCCCACCAGAAATTCTATTGAAGCACGGCGGTTGATACCGGGGTCTTGATCCCGCAAGGATACTATTCGCTTGCTGACGCAGTGCCTGAATTCGGTGCGACGCCGGCCCCTACTGAATTCGACACGACATCAAGAGGCATAATATCGCCCCATGGCCGGTTCCGCCTATTTCGAAAGCGTTTCCCAATTGTGCCGGCAGCCGAATTTTGCCTGGTACCTGAGTGGAGAGACCATCGCGCTAATCGGCATCTGGGCGCAGAAAATCGCCATTGGCTGGCTGACCTGGGAATTGACCAAGTCCAATTTCTGGCTGGGGGCCATCGCGTTCGCGGATCTTTTTCCCACCGTCGTGATCACGCCATTCGCCGGTGTCATTGCCGACCGGGTAAACCGGCTGAACATGGCGCGGTTATGCCAAACGCTGTCGGGACTCCATGCGTTTCTCATGGCGGGGCTTCTCTATTTCGATCTGATCGATATCTGGGCGCTGTTGGTGCTTACCGTCATCCTCGGCGTGGTGTTGGCGTTCGCCACGGCGGCGCGGCTGGCGATGGTGCCCAACCTCATCGAGGTGCAATACGTTCCCACTGCCATCGGGCTTAATTCGTCCATTTACAACATGGCCCGGGTGATCGGACCCATGGTCGCCGCCGCCATGATTAGCCTGTTCGGCATCGGCGCCACCTTTTTGGTCACCGGCTTTACCTATGTGGTGTTTGTCTTCTGCATGTTTCGTATTCGTCTGCTGCGAACTGAATCCACCCGCCGAGA
>JABJKO010000312.1 GCA_018660305.1 Rhodospirillaceae bacterium | reverse complement strand
CCTGCACGCGGGTCGCGATGGCCCATTCCACGTCGACGCCATCGAACACATCGATTTCCTCATCGACCACCACCACATGTTTCATATCGGCAACCGACAGCGCCGCCATCATGGCATTCTTGGCATCGCCGGGGAGCGGCTTGACGGCAATGATGGCATGCCAGTGACAACACCCGCCCGGCGTAATATTGACCGCCGTGGTCTGGACACCCGCCTCATGCAGGGCACGGCGCACCGCGGCTTCATAGATCGGTCCACTGGGCCAGATATTCTCCCACGGCATGTGAAGCGCGTAATACATGGCATCCCGGCGCATGGAGATCGCCTTGATCCGCACATGGGGGTTCCAGTGCAGCCCGCCCATCAGACGGGTGAACTCGCCGAACCGCCCTTCCGGTTTGGTCCAGCCGGTGGGCAGGATTTCCGCCTCCAGGACAATCTCGGCGTCGGCGATACAAGGAGTGGGGATGGATTTGCATGGTGTCAGTTCCACCGCTTCGCCGCGCATACCGCCCGACATGGCAATTTCGCTGACACCCGGCGCCGCCTTGAAGCAACCGGTGATCAGTTCCGCCGGATGGGTGCCGATATTGACCGAGATGGGCAGCGGCTCGTCTCTCTCATAGGCCCTTTCCGCCAGCTTGCGCAAATTGTTGGGGGTGACAATATCGATGCCGGTGGTGTTGCGGTCCTTCACCAGCAAGCGATAGATCCCGGCATTGAGACCAAGCTCCGGGTCTTCCGCCAGCGTGATGCCGGCGGTGATCATCGGACCTCCGTCACGGATGGAAAACAGCGGCACCGGCAAATTGTAGAGATCGACATCATCGCCCTCCACCAGGACTTCGCGTGCGCTGCCCGCGTTGACAATCTTGGGTTCAATGGGCCGGTCAATGCCCTGCCGCAGCTTGCCTTCGATCTCGCCAAACTCGCAGCCCATGGCGATGGCAAGGCGTTCGCGGCTGTTGGTGAGACCGGAGATCACCGGCATGTCATAACCGATGACATTGGAGAACATCAGGGCGGTCTCGGACTGGTCGACCAGCGCTGCGATGTGGCGGATATCGACAGGCTTGGTAATCTCCCGCATCTGCCCCGCGGCCCGTAAATCCGCGACAAACTCCCGAAAATTGGTCGACATGAAACTTTCCTGCTCTATCCGATAATTGAGAGCGGGAACCTAACATCGGGTCCCATAGGCGGCAAGACGGCGAACTTGATGATGTCATACAGGCCCGGCGGGAATAGACGCGCCACGTCGATTGCGGCACACTTTCCAGCCGAACGACCAGGAACCCGGAAGGGAACACCAGCGATGATTTCAGGCTATGACCGGCCGGACGTCCCGGACACCCATTATCTCGACAATCGTATTTTTACCAATGCCGGGATCCTGGCGCAGGAACGAACAGACCTGTTCGGAAAAGTATGGATGTTTGTCTGCCACGAAAGCGAGCTCGCCAAACCGGGTGATTTCCGGACCACGGCCGTGGCCGGCAAGCCCATCGTAATCGTGCGCGGGCAGGATGGCGCGATACGCGCGTTTTTCAACGTCTGCCGCCATCGCGCCGCGCCGGTGGTCCGGGAGGATTCCGGCACCGCGACCGAGTTCCAGTGTTTTTACCATCTTTGGACCTATGGGCTCGACGGCGCCTGCACCGGGATCACCAAACCGGACGGCTATAAGGCCGTGGGACTCGATCGCGATAAGCTCGGGCTGATCCCCATACGCACCGACAGCATCGCGGGGCTTGTTTTCGTCTGTCTCAGCGAAGACACCGAACCGCTTCAGGATTATGTCGGCGATTTGTTGGAACCGGTGATGGAGCCCCTGAGCCGGCAACCGCTCAAGGTCTTTCATTTTCACAAGGTGGAGGTCGCCGCCAACTGGAAGCTGTGGCAGGACAATAACAGCGAGCGCTATCACAGCATGCTCCATTTCATCAACCGCAAGACTCTGCCCTGGGTGACCGGCAAGACCAGCCCCATGAAGCTGCGGCTCGGCATCAACGGCCATAGCGGTTACTGGTCGGACGGCGCCGCGACGGTTTCATACGAGGCCGGTGGCTACGACGGTGTCTCTTCCGGCGTCCTGCCGGGACTCCGGGAAAACGAGATGCGGGTGATCAATCTGTTTCCCGATCTGATGATCAATATCCGCTCCAACGTGATCCGGCTTGACCGAATGGTGCCCATCGCCCCCGGCAGAACCATGGTGGAATGGCGAGGTCTTGGTCTCGCGGACGTCTCCCCCGAAGTCGGAACGGAACGGCTGAAACATCACAATATGTTCTGGGGACCGGCCGGCCGGAATCTCGGTGAAGACGTGATCGCCGTCGAGGCGCAATGGGAATCCATGAACACAGACGTGGTGCGCTACAGCATTGTGGCCCGCGAAGAGGATTTCAATCCCACCGATGACGTCAATGTAAGGGCCTATTATCAGGAATGGGGCCGCCGCATGGGCTTGGCGCCCAACGCGCCGCTGGAAAACGGTTCCAACGAGGGACCGCAGGCGTGAGCGACAAGGAAGCCATCTTCGATGTGATCCGCCTGACCGCCGCCAGACTCAGCGACGAGGAGCTTGAGGACTGGCTGGCGCTGTTTGCCGCCGAGTCGGAATACGAAATTATCGCTTATGGTCCGGAGATCCGGGCCGAGATGACCTGGTGGAAATCGGACCGCCATGAACTCGCGGCCATCCTGGCCGAAGCCAAGGAACATGTGCGCGATCCGGGCCGCCGGTTGCATCTGGTGACGCCGATCTCGGCTGAAATCAACGGCGACCGCGCCACCGCGCTTTCCCACTTCGGAATCCTGCGCACCGATCCCGACGGCAACAGTACCGTCTACGCCGCCGGACGGTATGACGATTGCTTCGTCAAACAGGATGGGCGCTGGCTTTACGAACGCCACCGCGTGGTACTCGACACCCGCATCCTGGAACCATTCACCCACCTGCCCCTTTGAGAGATCCGCCCAAAGCAATGACCAACCAGCCTCTGCCGCATTCGAGTGCAAAAGAATACGGAGGCTCAGGCGGCAACCGAGATGTCAGGCTGAAATCGCAAATCGACGAAGTCCTCAGCCGTCATCGGCCGGTCGATGCCGCCCAATTCATGCTGCAGGTTCACCGAACTTTGCAATCCCGACAGATCGATATGGCAGTCAAGGTTGAAGTAGGGTAATTCACGCTCCACGGCACGCCGCGCCGCGTGTTCGCTGATGCCGAATTGCCGTGCGGAGAAAGTCACCCACTCATCGATGTTTTGTGCGGCATAATGGGCCGAGCGCCGGCAGCCGCGCAGCACCGCGCTTACCAGCTCGGGATCGTTTTCAATCAGCTCGGTCCGCGCGACACGAACGATCCACTGATAGTGGGGCAGGTATGGTTCATCGAAACCGGCGGCCCAGACATTCACGATCTCTTCTTCCTCACCGTGGGAAAGGATGGGTTCGGTGCCGAGACAGGCGTCGAGACGCCCCTCCTCGATGAGATCGATCATACGCGGATAATCGTTCAGCAGCGGCACGAGGGTAACGTCCCGATCCGGGTCGAGCCCCTCGCTTATCAGAATCTTGCGCGTAATCCAGTCCGAGCAACTGCCGATACCCAGAACACCGATACGCGTGCCATGCAGCCCCGCGAAGGATTCGATGTCCTTGCGGACGCCGAAGTACAGATGCGCTCGCTGGCGGCATCCGCTGCCGACGATCTTGAACTTCTTGCCCGCGGCGATGGCGTCGATCGCCGGGGGCGACCCGAATTCGCCGATCTGCATTTCTCCGGTGTCGTAGGCGGCCGCGATTTCCGGCCCGCCGAACACGACCCTTACCGAAAGGTCCAGCCCCTCCTCTTCGAAGACGCCCCGCTCTATGCCGAGCCGGACGGTGATGGCACACTTGTCGGTCGGCGCCCCGTAAACGATTTTCCGCAGTGTGGACATTTGCCTCCTCCATCCATAAAGCGCCCCTATCGTGAAATCCGGGGCTTATCACTCGTCAATTATTTGACAATTTTTTCGACCCGGTATCAAGCAAGAGCACACGGTTGCGCTAAGGCAACACCGACGTCAGCCCGTCTTTATGGCATCGGATATTTTTTCGGCGCACATGATGGTGGGGATGTTGGTGTTGGCGCGCGGCACGCACGGGAAAATCGAAGCGTCGCACACACGTAGATTTTCCACCCCGTAAACACGTCCGGCGGAATCGGTGACCGCCATGGGGTCATCGGCACGACCCATGCGGCAGGTGCCGGAGGGATGCCAACAACCCGTGGTGCCGTCGCGGACATAGTCTTCCATGGCCGCATCATCCTCCAGGCAGTTCTTGAGCGTCACCCCTTCGGTGATGAAGTAATGCACCGCGGCACGGCGGAGGGGCGACGGGCCACCCATGATCGCCGCGAGTATGCTGGTAAGAATCTTGTTCCTGGTGGTGACCTTGCCGATACGCCTGACCGCCTCCGAATAGCACGACGGAAACGGATCACGCGCGATGGCCGACAGTACCGGGTCGGTAAATATTTCCGCCATGCGGCGTATGGCGTCTTTCATGCGCTCAAAATCGCGGCTATCGCTGAGCAGGGCAAAATCCACGTCTGGTTCGGCGCCGGGATCGGCCGACGAAAGCCCCACCGTGCCGCGGGAATAGGGCTTGTTGCACCACAAGAGGAAAGACCCCAAACGGATCCCGACCGCATGCCAGCCCGATTTCGACGACGCCGAGACATACATGTCCTGCGCGCCACAGCCTTCAATGCCCGACGAGTAGCGGAACGCCACTTGGGCGTGACCCCGGTCCCTCTCGTGCAGGCGGGCTTCGCGTGTCAGATAGGCGGAGACGGCGAGTGTCGGATGTTCATTGAGGTTGGCGCCGATACCGGCACGGTCAGCCACCAGTTCGATGCCATGTTCGCGCAGATGTCCGACCCGGCCGACACCGGAGCGCATGAGGAGCGCCGGCGTATGCAGCGCACCGGCGGAAACGATAATTTCATGGCCGTTAATAGTCTCGCTTTGCCCGCCGCGCCGGACCCGCGCACCGATGGCCTTGGTTCCGTCGAACAGGATTTTTTCGACCTGGGTTTCGGACCTAATTTCCAGATTAGGGCGCTTGCGCACCTCGGCATTGAGATAACCCATGGCCGCGGACTGACGATGGTCATCGGGATGGTTGGAAATTGACGTGGGGAACCAGCCATCCTTATAAGCCCCGTTCTGATCTTCAAGCGGGGTCAGGCCGTAATTGGTCAACGCCTTAGCAGCGGCCCGCGAATAGCCGGTCCATTTGTCTTCCTTGACGCGCCGGATGGTGATGGGGCCATCCTTGCCATGGAGATCGCCCTCGAAATCCTGATCGGATTCCAGTTTCCGGAAATAGGGCAGCACATCGTCCCAGCCCCAGCCATGGGCGCCAAGCTCGGCCCATTCCGCATAATCCTCCGGCGATCCGCGATTGGCCATCTGGGCGTTAATGCTGGAGCCGCCGCCGACCACGCGGGCCTGCTCCATATAGCGCAGCGGTGCCCGGTCGGGGCTGTTACCGCGATCGGTGTGGCGCACCTGAAGTCCGTCCCAGTGGTACGCGGTGTTAAAGGAAGCCGCCATGGGGTAGGAGGAGCGGATATCCGCCGGCTCGGCACCGGGCAGGAAGTCTTTCCCGGCCTCGACCATGAGCACTTTGTTTTCAGGGTTTTCCGACAGGCGGCTGGCCAGGGTACAGCCCGCCGACCCACCGCCGAGAATGATATAAGTATAGTCTGTCATGGTCCGAACGATGCCAGAAGGAATTCGGTCGTGCAAACCGTGCGGGCTAAATTCTTGGCTCGCTTGGCCTCGTGACAATAAATATGGCGGGCGGGATCAGACAGCCAGCCACCACAAGTGGCAAGACCCAATCATCCGCGATGCCAAAAGTGATCCATGCCAGGCTGACAAGCATTGTCGCGATGGCCAATATTTTTGCCTTTAGGGGAATAACGCCGTGCTCGCGCCAGTCGCGCAACGGCGGACCAAGCTGGGGGTGGGAATAGAGCCAGTCGTGAAACCGCTGCGAGCTTTTCGAAAAGGCCCAGAGCGCGATCAGCAGAAACGGGACTGTCGGCAGACCGGGCACGACAATACCAACCATACCGAGACCGACCATGAACCAGCCGACCACCAGCAGCACGGGGCGGCTGAAAGCCCGGCCCCATCGGGAGGCAGTCTCCGCCCGTGAAGTGCTGACGGGAACTGAGGATTTCTCGGAAGGGTCGCTCATCTATGCCAGTACCATTTTCTCCGGCATTGCCGCCCTTGCAGCGCTGCGGCGGGGACGATAAGGGTTGGGTGGAAGCACCGCAACGCCGATCAGGATCACGGAGACCCGATGCCACCCAATCAGAGCAACCGTCTTAATGGTGCCGAAGCGTTTGTCCGGTCGCTCCAGGCCAATGGCGTTACACATATATTCGGGCTGTGCGGCGACACCACCCTGCCCCTCTATGACGCACTGTTCCGCCTCGACCACGGCATCACCCATATCCTGACCAGGGACGAACGCTCCGCTGCCTATATGGCGGATGGCTATGCGCGGGTGACCGGCCGGGTCGGTGTGTGCGAGGGCCCCAGCGGCGGCGGCGCGACATATCTGCTGCCCGGTCTGGCGGAATCCAACGAATCCTCGGTACCCGTCCTGGGTATCAATTCGGATATTTCGACCAGTTCGCGCGGCCGGTTTGCCCTCACCGAACTGGATCTCACCTCCCTTTACGCGCCTGTGACCAAATGGAACAAGGTCATCGACCGCCCGGAGGACGTGCCCTCTACCCTGCGTGAAGCCTTTATCCAGATGACGACGGGGCGGCCGGGCGCGGTCCATATTGGACTTCCGTTCGATGTGCAGCGTGGCGAACTGGACTCCGAAGCGATGGAAGGCGCGCCCATCGGCGATCGTTACCAACCCCATAGGACGGAACCCGACAGCGATGCCGTAAGCCGAGCGGCCGATGTTCTGCTCGCGGCTAAAAACCCCCTCATCGTGTGTGGGGGCGGTGTGATGATCGCCGGTGCGGAAGACGAATTGCGCCAACTCTCGGAGACCCTCGCGATCCCGGTGGCCACATCCATCAGCGGCCGCGGTACCCTGCCCGATTCCCATGCGCTTTCCGCCGGCGTGGTCGGCAGCAATGGCGGCGTCGCGGAGACCCGCGAGCTGGTCGAACAGGCCGACGCGATCTTCTATATGGGATGCCGTGCCGGATCGGTCACGACGGAGCGCTGGCAATACCCGGCTCCGGGATCAGTGCGCATTGTCCATGTGGACATGGACGAACGGGTGATCGGGGCCAATTACGAACCCGACGCGGCCATCGTGGGCGATGCCAAGGCGGCGCTCAGCGCGCTCAACCGGGAAATCACCGCCCGTAATCCCGCCATCCCGGACCGGATGCTGAACGCAGCCGCCGTCGCCGCCGCGCGGCAGGCCAAGTTCGACAAATTCCATGCTCTTGCCGCGTCGGATACATCACCCATCCTGCCGGAACGGTTTGTCGCCGCGCTTCAGTCCGTGCTGCCGGAAGACTATGTGGTGGTGGCCGATCCCGGCACACCGTGCCCTTATTTGTCAGCCTATCTGCAAATCAACCGCCCGGGACGCAATTTCTTTTCCAACCGGGCCCATGGCGCACTGGGCTACGCCATGTCGGCGGCGGTCGGTGCGCAATACGGCCGGCCCAACGCCACCGTCTTTTCCGTATCGGGCGACGGCAGTTTCGGGTTCTGTGTCGGCGAACTGGAGACCATCGCGCGATTGAAAGTACCGGTCAAAATGATTGTGCTGTCCAATAGTGTCTATGGATGGATCAAGGCGGGGCAAAAATCAGGCTATGACGGGCGCTATTACTCGGTGGATTTCGATCCCACCGATCATGCCCGCGTTGCCGAGGCTTACGGCATCAAGGCCTGGCGCGTCACCGATCCGGGCGAACTGGTGGCAACCCTGCGCGCCGCCCTCAAACACGATGGCCCGACCCTGGTGGATGTGGTCTCCCAGCCGCTGCAGGACGCCCAGGCACCGGTCAGCGAATGGGTGGCTTAATCCACATCAAACCCCCTATGAGGGGCCTCTATAACTTGAAGAAATCTTCACGAGGTTACAGCCATGTCCGGATTTTTCTCGCAAGCCCGCGCCGCGCTCGCCATAGAGCTGGAAAAATTTCGTAACCGGCAATTTCTCGAGGCAACCATGGCCGCCAGCGCCCTGGTGGCTTCCGCCGACGGCGAGGTGAATATCACCGAGCTCAATATGATCGACCAGGCGTTGGAGGCCATCCACGAGCTCAACATTTACGACCCCCATGACGCGGTGAATATCTATCGCGACTATGCGGACGGGCTCTACAAGAATCCGCCGGCCACCCGCGAAAAAGCGATGAAAGCGGTCGCCAGAATGGCAGGGGACGCCCATGCTGCGCGTCTGTTGATCAAGGTCTGTGTCGCCATCGGCAAGTCGGACGAAGATTTCAGCGATGAGGAAAAGGCGGTGATCGCCGAGCTGTGCGACGCGGTGGCGCTCGATTGCGCAGAGTTAGGTCTCTGAGGGTTTAGTCGCCGGCACCATAACCGTGACGATGGACGTCACGGCAATTATTTACTCCGCCGCATCCGGCTGCCGCCTCGTG
>JABJKO010000117.1 GCA_018660305.1 Rhodospirillaceae bacterium | reverse complement strand
ATGTAAGACAAATCATATCCAGCAGGAGTCAGCCGCTATGGGCATGTTAGTCGATGGACAATGGACCGATGAAGATGTGCGCAACACGGACAAGGGCGGCGCTTTTCAGCGCGTGGAATCGTCATTTCGCGATTCCGTAACTGCCGACGGCGCGTCGGGATTTAAGGCCGAGCCGGGCCGCTACCATCTTTATGTGGCGCATAATTGCCCCTGGGCCCATCGCGCCGTGATGTTCCGCAAGATCAAGAAGCTCGAAGATGTGATCGGCATGACGGTGTCCGACCGGCCCAAGCTCCATGGCTGGGGTTTTTCCGAGATGATCGACGTGGACCACCCCAGCGATGACGGAGTCTATTATCTGTACCAGCTCTATCAGGCGGCCGATTCCACCATCAGTGCGCGGGTCACCGTTCCCACCCTGTGGGATCTGGAAAAAAAGACCGTGGTCAATAATGAATCCTCGGAAATCATCCGCATGCTGAACAGCGCCTTCGACGAATGGGGCGATGGGTCGCTCGATTTCTATCCCGAGGATCTGCGGCCTGAAATCGACCGCATCAACGACATGGTCTATCCCGGGCTCAATAACGGGGTCTACCGGTCGGGCTTCGCCAAGACCCAGGACGCCTATGAAGAAGCGGTCGCCCGGGTTTTTAATACGCTCGATACCATGGACGATATCCTGTCGCGCCAGCGCTATCTGGCCGGTGACCGGATCACCGAAGCCGATTGGCGGGCTTTCGCGACGCTGGTGCGCTTCGATCAGGTCTATCACACCCACTTTAAGTGCAACAAAAAGCGCATCAGCGAATATCCCAACCTCTCCAACTATACCCGCGAGCTCTATCAGTATCCGGGTATCGCCGACACGGTGAATGTGGGTGAGATCAAGGGCGGGTATTATCGTAATATGCTGCATATCAACCCGACCGGTATTGTTGCCGTCGGACCGGAATTCGATCTCGACAAACCCCATGATCGCGACCGGCTCTCGGCCGAGGCGGCTTAGGCGCCTCGGCCTTTCCGGCTCTTTCCCCGTTTTTGCCTGAACGGCGTCACTTTCTCGTGTGATGGATGGGCCATAAGCCGTGGTTTAAGCATTGACCCATTAGAGTTATCGCTGGATCGCTTGTCGAGGAGGCTGGCGCAGCGCGCCTGTTGACAATCATGGCGATAAGCAAAGCTCGGGGGCGCGAAATTACGGGGGTTGTGCTGTTATTGGCGTGTTTAAGCGCGCTGTTAACCTTCTTTGTCTATCGCGAAACTGTCTCCCGCAGTGCGGTCGGCGAGTTGAAAACCGTGACAGCACCAATTCGGGTTCTCTTCCAGGACCGCCATGTCGGGACCCGGATCACGGTTTTTTACGGCGTTACGAAGGTCAAGATGACTCTGTATGGTCATCGAGGCTGGTATGTTTATCGCCGTGGATTGCCATCCTTCGAGAGAGTTCGTCGTTCGCTTCGGCCAAGGGTCTGGGTAACGCTTCAATATGGAAATTGCGTCAATGCTTTTGGACTGACGCGCTACTGCGATATATTTGGAATTGCGTACAAGGACGGGCGCACGTTGGTGACCCCCCAGCAAGTCTCCGCCGCACGGTTGGCGTCGCGTGACACGCTGCTGAAATTCGTCGTCCTGGGCGTTTTCCTCACCGTACTGCTCGGTTTCGCCGCTGTCTGGTGTTTTCGCAATATTCTGCCGATCAGCGGCGATGAAAGTGCGGATCATTCCATCGAAAATCCGTGATCGACGCAACCCGCGCCATCTGACCTTCCTCCACACTCAAGCGGGCCCGGAAATCAACGCCGCTACGGCCTTTGTAACAGCGCGGCAGGTGTTTATGATGAACGCCATCCGCATTTAAGTGAGGAGGTTCATATGGCCGAAATCAAGAGCGACTATCACGATCCCATCAACAACGCATTGGATGACGGCACGCCCTGCCTGATGGGTACGGTGTCGTCCGATAGCAATCCCGAGATCAGTCCCAAGGGGAGCGTCGTTGTTTATGGGCCGGATACATTAGCGTACTGGGAACGGTCACATCGCGGGGCGGCGACCAACATCAAATCGAATGCGCGGGTCATGTTCTATTACCGTAATCCTGACCGGGCGGAATCCCTGCCCCAAGGGGCGGCTCTCAGGCTCTATGGGACTGCCAGCGTCGTCGAGGACGAGGCGGTTACAACCGCGGTTTACGACATGATGCCGGAACGTGAACAGAAGGCCGATTCCGGCCGGAAGGGTCACGCCGTCATGGTGCAGATCGACCGCGTGACAAATCTGCGCGGCGACGACGTATAGACTTTATTCAAAGCGTTGGAGGAAGAATTCATGGCAAAATCGCTGGCTGCCCTTGAGGAAGAGGAGTCGTTGCGCGGCAAGGTGAGTGAGGCTGAATGGAATGCGCGGGTGGAACTCGCCGCCGCGTTCCGCATCTGTTACATGCGCGGCTGGAATACCTCCACCGGCAATCACATGACGTCCCGGGTGGCGGACCAGCCCGACCATTTCCTGATGAATGCGTCCGATTTTGCATGGGACGAAATCACCGCATCCAACCTGCTCAAGCTCGATATGGACGGCAAGGTGGTATCCCATAGCAGCCGTAAACCGCGCCCGGCCGGGCTCAATTTTCACAGCGCCATCCAGCGTGAAATGCCCGGCATCAGCAGTTCCCTGCATCTCCACCCCATGGCTGGAATCGTGGTGTCGGCGATGGAGGATGGGCTGATGTATTTCGACCAGAATTCCTGCGCGCTATACAACCAGGTGACCTATCACGATTATGAGGGTCTGGCGCAGGAAGCCGACGAGGCGCCACGGATCCTGTCCGATCTCGGTGACAAGTACGTCATGATCATGAAGAACCACGGGCTCCTGACCATCGGGCGCACCATTCCCGAAACCCTCGCCTGGATGGGACGCATCGCACAGGCCTGTGAAACCCAGGAACGCCTGCTGGCCACCGGAGCTGCGCCCCGTCATTTGTCGCAGGAGGTCGTGGAATGGACCCACAAGCAGCAGCAGGGAAGGTCCAATAACGAGCCCATCGGCGATGTGGAATTCCAGGCGGCCCTCCGGCGCGCGGCCCGTCAGGATCCCTCTTTCATGCAATAAGAATAATCAGGTAACGGGGCGACGACACAAACATGCCATATACCGAAAACGACGGCGTTCGGCTTTATTTCGAAGAGACCGGCAGCGGCTTTCCCATCGTGTTCGTGCACGAATTCGCCGACGATTATCAGAGCTGGGAAAAGCAGGTGGGGTATTTCTCGCGGCGGTACCGCTGCGTCACCTTCAATGCACGGGGCTATCCGCCGTCCGATGTTCCCGAGGACCAGTCCCTCTATTCCCAGGCCCACGCGGCCGATGACATTGCGGCGATCATGCGCGGCACCGGGATCGACCGGGCCCATATCGTCGGCATATCCATGGGCGGGTTCGCGACCCTCCATTTCGGATTGCGTCATGGGGCAATGGCGGCATCCCTGACTGTCGCGGCCTGCGGCTACGGCGCGGCCCCCGACCAGCGCGAACAGTTCGCCCAGGAATCCGAGGCCATCGCCGGCCAGTACGATCAGTTTGGCGCCGCCCATGTCGCCGCGTCTTACGCGGTGGGCGCTTATCGGGCTCAATTCATGGAAAAAGACCCGGTGGGATGGCGGGCTTTCAAGGACCGGTTGGCGGCGCACTCTTCGAGAGGTGCTTCGCTCACCATGCGCGGCGTGCAGAAGCAGCGGCCGTCGCTCTACGACCTCGAAGAGGACCTCAGCGCCATGACCGTGCCGACATTGATCATCAATGGCGATGAGGATGATTGGTGTCTGGAGCCGGGCCTTTTTCTGAAACGGGTGCTGCCAGCCGCCGGGCTATGGGTTGTCCCGAAGACCGGCCATACCATAAATCTGGAAGAGCCAGGCCTGTTTAACAACGCCCTGTCCGACTTCTTTGCGATGGTTGAGGCGGGTAAGTGGACAGAACGGCAGGGCGCCGTTGGCGCGTCTGCGTTGATGTCCGGTCCGGAAAGCTAGGAGAGCAACTACCGGCCGCGCGCCATTAGATTCTGATGGCCTGCCATTTTGCCGCTTCCCAGAGGCGGGCGAACACCAGCGCCTGTATCAGCCGGTAACCGGCGAAACACAGCCAGATACCCAATAACCCATAACCCAGATAAAGCCCCACCAGCCAGGCCAGCGGCAGAAAGAGAAGCCATTGCAGGGCGATGGAGATGGTCATGACCTGTTTGCTGGCGCCCGCTCCGAGCATCGCGTTGATCAGGACGATACCGACCGCATCGAGGATGAACCCGATGCCCACCAGCTTCATGGGCAGATGAGCCAGAGCGACGATCTCGGGATCGTGGAGAAAGACCCCCAATATCCAGTCGGGTGTGACGATGAGCGGCGTGGCAAGGATGGTCATGGCGATGGCGCCTACCAGAACCGTGTCCCGGCCCCATTGGCGGGCGGTGGCGAAATCGCCCTTTCCCATGGCATGGCCGACAAGAGAGGCGGAGGTCAGCCCAAGGCTCAGGCCAAACCGCATGCCCACCAGGGTGATCACGATCAGGACATTAGCCGCGGCAAGGGCATTGGTGCCCAGCGCCCCGATGATCCAGAGCAGGATTTCGAAGCCAAGCGCGAAAAAGACCAGCTGGGTGGATGACGGTATGGACAGACGCAGCATTGTTCGAAGGACAGGCCGGCCGGGCAGACGGAAGGCGGCGCGGTCAGTGTGGATTTGCTGCTTTGTCAGGACACCGTAATAGGCCATGCCCATAAAGACCGCGATGGTTGTCCCGATCCCGGCGCCAAGCGATCCCAGCGCGGGCAATCCCCAGTGACCGAAGATCAGCCCGTAATTCAGGACAATGTTGACGGCGTGCATCAGCAGCAGGCATCGCAGATATCCCATGGGGTTCTGAATGCCGGTCAGGTAGCCGCGATAGACCATGGCGACGGACACGGCGGTAAGTCCCACCAGCCTTGCCTGAAGATAGAGCCCCCCTTCCGAGACGATGGCGGCGTCGCTGTTGAGTATCGGGAAGAAAGAGGGGGTGGCCCAGAACAGGACAATTGACAGGGGAAGGGCGACTGTCAGCGCGAGGACGATACCACCCAGCAGAATGGGATAAGTCGCCGCCCTGCCGCTTTCGCCCTGCCGCCGTGCTGTCACGGTCTGGACACCGGTGGATAATCCCGTCACCACGGAGACCGCGACAAAATTGGCGAACCCTGCCAGCCCGACGGCGGCCAGTGACACCGGGCCCAGGGTGCCCACCATCGCGGTGTCGATCAGGCTGAACAGGCTCTGTGACAATTGCGCCCCGGCAACGGGGAGGGAAAGTATCAGGATCTGTCGTATGCGATGCCGCATATAGCTTTCCCATCACCGGTCTTGGCAGGCGTTACAAAAGATCCGTGCCGTGGTGCGCCCGGGCCAGGGGGATGGTCCTCTCCAGCAAGGTCTCGCACAGCAGCGCACTGCGCTTATCACCATCGCCCAGGAAACCGCAGGCGATGACCACATAGACCAGCCCGTAAATGACCGATCTCCTATAATCCAGATGGCATTGGTCGAAGTCATAGCCGGTGACCCCGTTCGCGGACAACGCGGCGTGATAGGCCTCCAGCATGGTGCGTTCGGTGAAGTGGGACGCCCTGAGCGGCACGCTCTGCGATATAAAATAGGCGGCATCAAAGACGGCGCGTCCAATGCAGCTTATCTGCCAATCGATGGCCCAAATGGTCGGTGTATCGTCCCGGTGATCGAAAAACAGATTATCGGCTCGAAAATCGCCATGCAGCACCGTCACCGGCGGCTCGGCCAGCCGATCCGCTAGATTTCCCATGTTTTTTGCGACATCGTCGAGGATCGTCAGAAAATCCTGCGGCAGTTTCCGCCCGAAATTCTGGTCGAACGGTTGCCGCGCTGTTTCATATAGTTGTTGGACGATGGCCACGATGGCGGGGTCGTTGAATTGCGGCAAATGGGTCGATTGCCCGATGGTCTGATCTTCCCACGAGGCGGCGTGAAAGCTTGAAAGCGCCTTTAGCGCCGCGCTTGTCTGACCATCGTCGGTGCCCGCAATCTGGTCGCCCGGCGTCAGCTTGCCGAGATCCTCGAGAAACAGGATTCCGTCACCCAGCGCCCGATCAAGGGAATAGTGATAACAGGCGGGTCGTCTGAGTGCTCCCATCCGACGGATGTTGGCGTAGGCGTTGCACTCCCGCTCCATAAAACGAAGGGACCGGGCGATGTCCTGGGCGGGGCCTTCGCCGCTCGACATTTTGACGATAATGGATCGGGGCGCGTTGCTCTCATAGGTACTGTAGGTGGGTTCCACACGCAGTAAAGCCGCCGTCAGCCCTTGTCCCTGACCGATGGGAGCCGAGT
>JABJKO010000343.1 GCA_018660305.1 Rhodospirillaceae bacterium | reverse complement strand
TTCGGTCTTTCCCGGCGCGTCGAACGAACTTGGCGAAAGCCGCGCCGGCGCCATGACCGCGCTGATCGGCGCGGTACCCGCCGTCGTGGTGGGCGGCATCGGCGCCATTGTGGTGACGCTGGCCTGCTGGAAACTGTTTCCCGACCTTACCAAAGTCGAACGCATGGACCGGTCGCTGTAAGTAGACAGTACAACGTCAAATTGCGGGGTACATCCTGCACGCGCAAATCCTCTTCATCACGCCAGCATTGGGCTGTAAAATCAAAGTTTTAGGGGGAAATTGGGCCGTTTCATGCCTCCCGTAAGACTCCCTTAAGCGGGAGGGGCTTATTGGTCATTCCTATAAGTCGCGACACCCGACTTTGCGATTTTGTACGTTAGGAATTCAGTGATCAGAAGCGGGTGCCGACGAGTTCGATACCATCTACCAAAGACCAGAATTTGACCGGAGAGTCAGTGTCTCGTCTTCTGAAATTTTGCGCATTGAGTCCATAGTATGGTTGTGTATACCAAAACCGCCCTTCTTCTGTTAACTGCTGTCCTGTTTATCAGTACGAACAGCCATGCGCAGGGTTTAAAGGCCGGTATGGCGGCCTGGGCCAAAAACGATTTCGAGACGGCAATTAGCCACCTGCAACCCCTGGCAGACAGCGGGAATGCCGACGCCCAGTTCGCCATTGGACGCATGCATGCGGTGGGGTCCGGTTTCAGAAAAAGCAGCCTGGCCGCGATCACGTGGTTGGGTATGGCGGCCCGGCAGGGACATATCCCGGCACAGACCGCACTCGCCAAAAAATACCTGTCCGGCACAAACGGCCTACCGCAGAATTTCGTTGCCGCGGTGAAATGGTTTCGGAAAGCAGCAAATCACGGAGTCGCCGAGGCTCAGTTCCAGTTGGGTCAGCTCTATGCCGAAGGCAAGGGCGTAAAACGGGATTTCGTGGCCGCCCATATGTGGTTCAACCTGGCCGCCGCCCAAGGTCACAACGGCGCGGCAGCCAGGCGCTCGCTTGTCTCCCTGAAGCTGACTCCCATGCAAATCTCCCAAGCGCAGAAACTGGCCGGGAACTGGGGCAGGAAATAAGATCCCCGGTATCGATCAGCCGCCACCTTGATTGACACCCGCTTGCCGGCCTAGGTTTCGGGCAAGGGCGCTAAACAGCGCGCGCCCACATACCGGACGGGGACGCCATCATGCCATCACCAGAAACCACGATCATCACGGTCGGGGAAACACGGACACGCAACGTATACGGATCGCAACAGGACGCGCGGATCGTCTTCGAAAAGGACGTCGCCGCCACCATGCGCGACGACATCAAGATTTACGTCAATGTGTTCCGCCCCGAGGACAGCGCCCCCTGTCCGGCCATCCTGTGCATGGCGCCCTATGGCAAGGATTCCTACCCGCCGGACAAGCAATTCGAGCGCATCCCCAACGTGGGTTCGCTGCCGTTTTCCGAATGGACCGGCTGGGAAATGCCCGACCCGGTTTTCTGGTGCCCGGCCGGCTATGCGGTAATCAGCGCAGACTGCCGCGCAACAAACGAGAGCGAGGGCGAGCATTTCGCGCATTTCGATCCCCAGATGTGCCGCGATATTCATGACATGGTGGAGTGGATCGCCGAACAGGACTGGTGCGACGGCAATGTGGGCATGAACGGCGTGTCCTACCTGGCCGCCACCCAATGGATGGGCGCGTCGGAGAACCCGCCCCATCTCAAGGCGATCATTCCGTGGGAAGGCTTCAACGATTTTTACCGGGAACACGTCGCCCATGGCGGCATGCCGGACACCAATTTCTTCCGCGAGATCTGGGGCCGGCGGATGAATTCCGAAACCGGCTTTATCGCCAAGGGAGCGACGGTGGAGGATGTGGTCGCGGAACAAAAGGCCCGCCCGCTGATGGACGATTACTGGCGCTCGAAACATCCGGATCTGACCAAAATCACGGTACCGACCTATGCGGTGGCCAGCTGGGCCACGGCCGGGCTTCACACTCGCGGGTCCATCGAGGGCTTCAAGCAGGCCAGTTCCGAGGAAAAATGGCTTTATGGCCACGGCCGCAAGGAATGGGAGACCTATTACGCCCGCGAAGGGCTGGAAAAGCAACGCCGCTTTTTTGACTGTTTCCTCAAAGGTCAGGAAAACGGCATGCGCGACGTACCAAAGGTCTGCGTGGAAGTCCGTGACGGGTTCTATGACGGGCGCGAACGCTTCTTCGACGATTTCCCCATCCCGGAAACCGACTACCGGCCGCTCTACCTGGATGCCTCCAACAACAGCCTGAACGCATCACCGGTCTCCGGTGTCGCCGAATGCCGCTATGCCGCCACAGCATCGGACTCCGAAACCGACAGCACATGCTGGGACATCACCTTCGCTGAGGCCATCGATCTGATCGGCCACATGAAGCTCAAGCTGTGGGTCAGCGCCGAGGGTGCCGACGATCTCGACCTTCATGTGGGGATCAAGAAGTTCGACCGGCACGGCAACGAAAAATTCTTTGCCGATTTCCAGCATGTGGAAAAGGGTCTCGCGGCAAGCGGCTGGCTGCGGGTGTCGCACCGGGAGCTGGACGCAGAAAAATCCACCCCGTGGCAACCCTGGCTCAAGCATGAGCGGATGCTCAAGTTACAGCCCGGCGAAATCGTGCCCTGCGAGGTGGAAATCCTGGCGTCGGCCACCGGCTTTGCCGCCGGCGACCGGCTGCAGATCGTCGTCCAGGGTTATGACATCATCGATGTGTTCAACCGCTTCAAGCACCAGGAAACGGTCAATGCAGGACACCATGTGATCCACACCGGCGGCGAATACGATTCACACCTGCTGGTCCCCGCCGTCGCGGTGGATTGATCTAATCCCCTCCCCCCATGAGGGGGAGGGTTAGGGTGGGGGGGCCTCTCCGTCGCCCTCTGATTCATCGCCCTCCACCGCATTGGGGTTGCCGATGAGTTCGACCCAGAAACCGGCGTTGCCCTCGGGCAGCGGCCGGCAGCGGGCGACGGTTTTGGCTTTGATGGCGTCCACAAGCTGACGGCCCACTGGCTGAAACAAAGTCTCGCCGCTGGTTGCCGTCGCCGGATCGATGCGGATGACCACATCACGGGGCGGACGGAACCGGCTGCGCTCCAGCATCCGTTCGATACTGGCCTCGGCATGGGGCCAATCCAGCCCCTGCAGATCGAGCTCATATTCGGCTGAATCGTGGATCCCGGTAATCCGGCGGAGGTCTTCGTTTTTCAAAAAGGGCATGGTGTCACCAGGTTACTCGGGGCGCGAACGCCTGATATGGGTCTTGTAATATCCGCGCTCGGCCTTGATTTTTTCTTTAAGCGCTTTTGCGCCGGTATGTTCTTCATCGTCCATCGCCATGATCTCCAGCTCAAGCCGCTGACGCTCGATGGGCAGGCACTGCGCCACCGGCGTGCCCGCCGGCAACGTTCCCTCAAACTCCTTATCGACCCAGACCATGGGAAAATGCACCGGCAGGGCATCGAACCCGTCGGTATCCACCACACCGGAGAGCGTCCGGAACGGCAGATCGAGGCGGTTGAACGGGTGGGTAAATAGCGTGGCGTATCCGGGATCCGTATGGATGGTCCAAAAATTATGGGCCTTCACCACCACCTGATCCTCGTCAACGAAGGGGACACCGGGCGCCTGTGTCGGAAAGTGGAAGCCCAGCGGGCTTTCGTCATGGGGCCAGTCCCAGCTGAATTCGCCGCCTTTGACCGTGATATCGGCCTGCAGCGGGATTACAAAACCGGTGGTCAGCGCATCGATAAAAGGCAGGCAGTGCTTGACGGTCAGATCGACGCCGCCGTCGGGCAGAGTCGTTTCCATACCCATCGCCTTATACCAGTCGGGCGCGGTGCGGCGCGCCAGCTCCGGTTCCGGCAGCAGGTCACGAAGGTCGGGCGGACAGGAAAACCGAATTTTCATGGCGGCGCTATTCTGGCCGCGCAGCCGTGGTCGATGCAAGCAAAGAGACTTGCGCCGATTGCCACACCCGCTTTACCGTCTCTCCGAATTTCATAAAAGAGAATGGCCATGCCCCGCATAACCCCGAAACCGCGCGAAGAGCTCACCGAGCTTGAGGATGTATTCGAACGCGCCGAAAAGGCGCTGGGATTCGTGCCAAATGCGTTTTTTCTCATGTCCCGGGTGCCCGGCGTGATGCGGGCTTTTTCGCGGCTGTCGCGCGAGGTGATCGGTGTTCCCGGCAAGGTGCCCCTGCCCCTCAAACGCCTCGTCGCCCATGTGGCGAGCCGCTCCGCCGGATGCCAGTACTGCTCGGCCCATACGGCTGATGCCGCCGCCTCCATGGACGGTGTCCCGCCCGAGAAAATCGCCGCCGCCTTCGAGTATGAGCGCAGCCCGCTCTTTACCGATGCGGAACGCGCCGCGCTGACCGTCGCGCAAGGGGCGGGTCAGTCGCCAAACGCCGTGAACGAAGAGGATTTCACCGCGCTGAAGAAACATTTCGACGACGACCAGATTGTCGAGATCGTCGCGGTGATCTGCCTGTTCGGCTGGCTCAACCGGTTCAACGACACCATGGCCACTGAACTTGAACAGGGCCCGCGCGCCTTCGCCGAGGAAACGTTGGGGCCATCGGGCTGGACTGTCGGAAAACACGTTTCATAGGAGAAGATCATGATCGGACCGGAATTTGTTCGGACCATGGCGGCTTATAACCAGTGGCAGAACGAAAACCTCTATGGGGCAGCGGATACCCTGTCGGACGCGGACCGCCGCGCCGACCGGGGGGCGTTCTTTGGCTCCATCCACGCCACCCTCAACCATTTGCTGTGGGGAGACGGGCGCTGGATGAGCCGTTTCGCCAGCACGCCACCGCCCAACCAGCCCAACATCCCCACGTCGGTGGATGAATGCGAGGATTGGGAGGAGCTCAAGGCCCGACG
>JABJKO010000066.1 GCA_018660305.1 Rhodospirillaceae bacterium | reverse complement strand
GTCGGTCATGGCGAGACCCTCGACGAGACCGCGATCCTCACCCACTGCACCAATCATCTGGCCAAATTTAAACAGCCCAAGATCATCCGCTTCGTCGATACCATCCCCAAAACGCCGGCGGGCAAGGTCCAAAAACCTCTCCTGCGCGAGGCCTACCTCAAAGACAACGGGCTAAGCTAAAACCCGCCGCCCTGGAGGAACCGGATCTCGGTCGATTTGGGCAGGGTCTTGCGGCTGACCAGGAGCGTGCTGCCTTTCTCCGAACGGATCGCATAGAACTCTTTGGCGATGTCGAAGAATGCATCGGGCGCGCCAAAGAAGCCGAAATGCATGGGAAACACCAGCCGCGGCTCGATCTGCTTTATGATTGCCAGCGCCTCGGGATGGCTGATGGTCATGCCGCCATCCACCGGTACGAACAGCACATCGATACGTCCGAGATCCAGGAGCTGCTTCCTGGTCAGCACATGATGCAAATGGCCAAGATGAGCGATGCACAGGCCGGAAATCTCAAAAACGAAGATCGAATTGCCGTTGCCGGCGGGATCGCCGTATTCACCGATATTGGTGGGCACGTTGAACACCCGCAAATCTTTAAAACGCACATCATGTTTCGCCATCCCGGCGCCGATCTTTTCGCTCCATCCGGCAAGCACATGGCGGATATTCCTGTCGGGCGCGTCGGTGTAATGGGAATCGTGGGAATTGTTCATGGTCACGATATCCGGCGAAAAGGACGGGATGTGAATGCCGTTATAATCGGTCACCGCGCTGGCGCCGCCCGGTGTCTGGATGAGAAAACTGCTATGGCCAATATACGTCACACGCACGTGACGCGCCGGCACACCGTCAACACGGGAAGAGGCGGCGGCGAAATGGAGTAGCGGCGACTGATCCACCATCCCGAGGAGACAGGCGGCCATGGCGCCCTGTGCCAGAAACCCGGCGCACAACCCCACCCCTAACCCAAACAGACGCGAAACCGTTCCTGTCATTGATCGCCCCCCTGAAATTCCACCAACCCCGTCACGGTAGCAGATAATCCGGTTTCCCATAATCGCTGCCTTTGCCGGCACAGGGCGGATGCCGCAGCCGGGGAGGAACAGAAACTCAATTAAAAGTGACTCGGTGTGATTTCCGCGCGGTTTCGCCCGGTCGTAACGTCAGAGTCAGAAGACGGGTTGCTCAATTGCGTCGGAAGGGCGCGATCAGGACAGCGGAATTCCAACCGGAGAAGCCTTCATGAGTGTTTTGACTCCGCAGTCCATTTCGGGCGGAAGGCAACAGGTTTATTGGGGACACACAGTGACACGGGTCAATGTTCTCCTGGTCGAAGACGAAGATGAAATGCGGGACACGCTGTCGTCCCAACTCGCCCTTCATGAGGATTTTGATATTTTCCCGGCCGAAGATGGCGCCCATGCGCTGGAGATTGTCAGCCAGCGGCATTTTGACGTCATCCTTCTCGACGTGGGGTTGCCGGACATGGATGGGCGCGACGTCTGCCGGTTGATGCGCCGCAAGGGCGTTCATGCGCCGATCATCATGCTCACCGGCATGCAAAGCGATGCCGATATTATTCTGGGACTGGATTCGGGCGCCAACGATTATGTGCTCAAACCGTTCCGCATCGGTGTCCTGCTGGCCCGTATCCGGGCCCATCTGCGGCAGCATGAAGCGAGCGAAGACGCCTCCTTCTCGGTCGGCCCCTACACCTTCAAGCCGTCTTCCAGATTGCTGATCAACAGGGAAACCGGCAAGGAAGTATCGCTGAGCGACAAGGAGTGCTCGATCCTCAAATTTCTCTATCGGGCCGGCGATAGCGTGGTCAGCTGCGACACACTCTATAGCGAGATCTGGGATCACGCCGCCCCGTTGGCCACCCACACGTTGCAGACGCACATTTACCGCCTGCGCCAGAAGATCGAGACCGACCCCGGAAATCCGCAAATCCTGATATCGGAAGGCGGCGGTTATCGCGTCGTTCGATAAGGTGCGCTTCCGCCACGGTCAATCGCCCCTTTCTCACGAAGATTTGAGGTGGATTTAGTGGCGGTCCATTTGCTGGGATGGTTAGGGTAGGAACGCATAATCATAATCCGCGCACGATCGGCCGAGATGCGGGGACGCGTGCGGCGCAGAATTCAACGGAGGAAAAAGATGAAACCCATGAAGACCCGCTTGCTCACCACAACGGTGATTCCCATCGCCCTGGCGGCTGGATTTGCCCTTGTGACGGTACCCGAAGCGCCCGGTGCGCGGGCGGACCACCATGCCGCCTCAAAGCGCGGCTGCAACCCGTGCGCCGCCAAGCGTGGCTGTAATCCCTGCAACCCGTGCGCCGCAAAACGCGGCTGCAACCCCTGCAATCCCTGCGCCGCCAAGCGCGCGTGTAGTCCCTGTAACCCTTGTGCCGCCAAGCGCGGATGTAATCCCTGCAACCCCTGTGGTGCAAAACGCGGATGCAACCCCTGCGCCGCCAAGCGCGCGTGCAATCCCTGTAACCCTTGCGCCGCGAAGCGCGGATGCAATCCTTGTAATCCGTGCAATCCATGTGCGGGCGGCGCGGCATCTTACAGCAGTGCCTGCGTGGTTCCGCGGCTGGTCGCCGCTGCTCAGGCAAATCCCTGCGCCGCGAAACGGGGATGTAATCCCTGCAACCCCTGCGCCGCAAAGCGCGGCTGCAACCCGTGTGCCGCCAAGCGGGGCTGTAATCCCTGCGCGGCAAAACGCGCCTGTAGCCCATGCAACCCGTGTGCCGCCAAGCGGGGCTGCAATCCCTGCGCGGCAAAACGCGCCTGTAGCCCGTGCAACCCGTGCGCCGCCAAGCGCGGATGCAATCCCTGCGCGGCAAAGCGCGCCTGTAGCCCATGTAACCCGTGTGCCGCCAAGCGCGGCTGCAATCCCTGCGCGGCAAAACGCGCCTGTAACCCGTGCAACCCGTGCGCTGCAAAGAAAGGCTGTAATCCCTGTGGCCCCTGCGGCGCGGCGGCGGCGGAGGTCGAGCTCAGCAAGGCGGAAGCCAAGACGGTCTATAATTGCCTCAAGGGCGAGTCGAAAATGGCCTATGCCAAATCGGGCAATCTCTGGGCCAAATGGTTCACCCACTGGAAGAACTTCTCCAATCAGCCTTACGTCTCGGGCACCCATGGCGGACGTTTCGTCAATAACTATGCCAGCCAGAAAGCCGCGGGCGCCTACGGGAAGTTCGAAAAGGCGGGCAAGATGACCACGGGCGGTGTCCTGGCCAAAGACAGCTTTGTGGTGACGCCCAAGGGCCGTGTCAGTGTTGGCCCGCTTTTCCTGATGGAAAAAATGGGCGGCAATTTCAACAAGGCGAGCGGCAATTGGCGCTATACGCTGATCATGCCCAACGGCCAGACCGTCGGCACCACAAACGGCAAGGGTTCGAAGAACGTGAAGTTCTGCATCGAATGCCACGCCGCGGTGGCGCAGGAACAGGACAATATGTTCTTCCTGCCGGCAGAGTTCCGCACCAACTAATCCGGTGCGCCTGTGAATAGAAAAGGGCCGGTCAGATGACCGGCCCTTTTTTCACAATCAGTCGCTGAGAGACTTTATTTGTATCCCAGCATCTTTCTTGTGGCGAGAACCACATCGTCGGGAGCGCCGATGATACCGTCCACGACCTTCTGAACAAACTCTCCGGTCTCCGGGCCAAGCAGCATGTTCTGCTTCGCCGCTTCCGCCAGGAATTTCTTATTCCTGACCGTCTTGTTGAACGCCGACCGCAACATGGCGACCCGCGCCTTTGGCGTGCCGGGCGGGGTAGCGAACGCCCGGCCCACCGCCGCGTACCCGGCGATGAAGCTCATGATCCGCTTTAGTTCGGGCGTCTTGGCCAGTTCAACAATAGTGGGGACATCGGGCAGATCCGGATGCCGTTGCGGCGCGGTCAGCGCGACCGGCACTACCCATTTCTTGTCGATCCAGTCCCCCAGGCGGGCCTTCCAGCTGTTCCAGGCTCCGGGCTGGTAATTGCACTCCCCCTGCTGCATGGCGAGATTCTGACGGCGGGATCCCTGATAGCCGGTGAGAATTTTGATTTTCAGGCCAGACGCCACCGCGAGCGCTTTGGCGTTGATATAACCCTGCGCCGCCTTGCCTGCCGTACAGGCGATCACGGTGCCCGACTTCTGTCCCTTGAGCATCCCGATGTTGCGGGTGGGCAGGGATTTAAAGAACATATGGGCCGCATCCATGCTGACCAGACGGCCGATATAGTTAAGCTTCGACGCATCATACCGGTAGCCTTTTTTCCCCCTGTTCAATCGCTGGAACAACGAGGCAGTCTGCGACAGGAGCGCCATGTGGGTGCCCTCCTTCGGCGCCACCGAATAGAAGTAATTGGCGCCCTTCAGACCGCCGGCGCCGGGCATGAACTGCAGCACGATGGGCGGTGAATCAGGAATATACTGTCGGATGTGATTCGATAATTTGCTCGAATACAGATGATACCCACCACCCGGTCCGAAGGGGATGATGATCGTCATGACTTTGTCTTTGTAAAAACCGGCTGCCGCCTGCTTTACCGGTGCGATGACCAGACCGGCAATCATGATAGCAGCCATCAAAAATGCCGAAACAAATTTAATACGCATTATTTCCTCCTCATGGCTTTATGGCTTTGCTTGTTGGCGAGGTTACCAGAAACACCGGCGGTTCTCCACCCTGGGACGGCGGCGATTTGCGCAAACCTTATCCGTTGGACACCGCACCCGTCCTGGCGTCCGACCAATAATCGATCAGATCGGACGAACTGGTCACATCGCCGATCAGAAATTCAACATTCTTGAGGGTCGCCTCATGCAGTTCGGCATTGTTGCTGGCGACGCAGTCGCGGGGCACCACCACGTAGTAGCCAAGATTGAACGCTTCCCGCAGGGTCGATTCCACGCAGATATTGGTGGACACACCGGTCACCACGGTGGTGCGGATACCGTTGCGGCGCAGCAGATTATCCATCGCGGTTCCGGAAAACGCGCTGTAACGGTGCTTTCGGACGATAAGATCGCCTTCCTTGGGCGCCACATTATAAAAATCCGCCCCCCAGCTGCCGTCGACGCAGCGCACTTCATTGCCATGGGATCCGCCCTTCATCAGCATGGGCGCCGATAAATAAACCGGATCATAAATCGCCTGGATCCAGACGATCTGCGCGCCGGCCTCGCGCGCCGCGTCAGTCAACGCCACATTGCGGGCGGCCAGCGCCTCGTTGGCGGCTTCGTCACAACCGAATTTGCGGCCGAGATAGCCGTCCGGCGCACAGAAATCGTTCTGGATATCCACCACCAACACCGCCGAATGGGCCGGGTCGATGCGGTCTTCAAACTGGGTCAACACTTCCTGCATGGTGCGGCTTTCCGTTAAACGGGTGGGGGATGCGCGATCATCCTCTCCTGCGTAATATGTGACTCTAACAAATTACAGGGAGATGGTCATGGCGCGGATGACAGGCGGTACGGCAATCGTAAAATCGCTCAGGGCCTATGGTGTCGATACCATGTTCGGTATCCCCGGCGTTCAGCTGGATTACTTTTTCAATGCCCTGCACGACGAACGCAACGGCATCCGATTCATTCAGAACCGCCACGAACAGGGCGGCGGCTACATGGCCTTCGGCTATGCCGCCTCGTCGGGCAAGGTGGGCGCCTATGCCGTGGTGCCGGGACCGGGTTTCCTGAATTCCTCGGCCGCGCTGTCGACCGCCTATGCCTGCAATTCGCCGGTGATGTGTATCACCGGACAGGTGGCCTCCGACAAGATCGACCGGCACATCGGCTCGCATCATGAAATCAACGACCAGCTGGGCACCATCCGCACACTCACAAAGTGGGCCGAGCGCATGAATCACCCGTCGGAGGGCCCGGCTCTGGTGGAAACGGCCTTTCAGGAACTGCGGTCGGGACGCATCCGGCCTGTCGGGCTGGAGGCGTCACCGGACGTGTTCGCCATGGAAGCTGACGTAGATTTGCGCGACGCCATCGCCGCGCCTACCCCGCTCCAGCCCGACCCCGATCTCATCGAGGCGGCGGCCAAGCTGCTGGGCGAAGCCAAAAATCCCCTGATCCTGTCGGGACGCGGTGCCTTTGGCGCGTGCGAGGAACTGCTCGCCGTCGCCGAGATCCTGCAGGCACCGGTCAGCATGTCACGCAACGGCAAGGGCGCCATCTCGGCCGATCACTATATCGGTATCGCCGAAAGCGTCGGTCACCGGCTCTATGCCGATTCCGACGTGGTATTGGCCGTCGGCACCCGCATGTATGAGCAATATTACGGCTGGGGCGTCGACAGCAGTGTCAAAATCATCCGCATCGATGTGGATCAGACGGAACTGGCACGCAGCGGCAAACCGGCGGTGGGCATCGCCGCCGACGCGCGGGCCGCGCTGGCGGCGCTCGCCAACGCTATCCCCGGCCACAATCGCAAGCGCGAGTCCCGCAAGGACGAGTTAAACGCCCGCAAGGCGGAACTTCAGGTCGAGTTCGAAAAACTGTCGCCGCAATGGGGCTTCGCGTCGGTGCTGCGGGAGGAATTGCCGAGGGACGGATTTATCGTCGGTGAATCGACCCAGATGGCCTACATGATGCGGATCGGCATGCCGTTCTATCACCCCCGCACTTATGTCTCTCCGGGCTATCAGGGCACGCTGGGCTACGGTTTCCCGACCTCGCTCGGCGTCAAAGTGGCCAACCCGGACAAGGAGGTGGTATCGATCACCGGCGATGGCGGCTTCCTGTTTGCCGGCAGCGAACTGTCCACCGCCGTGCAGCACCGCATCGGCACCGTCACCCTGGTGTTCAATGACGGCGCCTATGGCAACGTGAAACGGTCGCAGGTCCATAAATACGGCAACCGGGTGATCGGCACCGATCTGCACAATCCGGATTTCGTCAAATATGCCGAATCCTTCGGCGCCCAGGGTATCCGGGCGACAAATCCCGACGAGTTGCGCGCCGCCCTCAAGAAAGGCTTGGGCAACGATTTTCCGACCCTGATCGAAATCCCGGTGGGCGAACTGCCAAGCCCCTGGCACCTGATGCATCTGCCCAGGGTGCGGGGGTAGAAGGGCGGGCGGGTCTTAGGCCCGCCCACGCCCTCACACAAACACCGGCTTTTCTTTGACGTAGTGCTCGCTCATGGGTTTGCGGAAGGATTCCATCATTTCGCGGTTGAGATTCACCGGCGGTTTCTGGTCCTCGGGGATCAGCGGCTTGTAGACGATATCGCCGATTTCCTCGGCGAAGGTTTCCTTGGCGCGTTTCACCAGTGCCGGGTTGGACAACAGATCAACCACCGTCCCGGCCAGGGTCTTGGCGCCGGCCACGGACCCCTTATGGGCGATGGTGGTGGCCAGCGCCGCGCCGCCGGCCCAGTGATGGAACGGCACGTTGGGGACGTTGGACGGAAAGCCCACGCGGCCCATGGGGACTTTCCAGGACACGTCGCCGCAATCGTTGGAGGGCGACCGCTGTTCCGTCGGGCCCAGTAACGGACGGGCCTCGGTCGCCAGCCCCTCGACCTTAACCTCGGCCGCTTTCTGCAGCTTGCGGGCGAAGGCCTGCTCGTCGTCGGTCCATTCGGGCACGCCCACCAGTTCGATATTGGCCTGGATGGCCTCGGCCAGACCCTGGTTGGTACGCACCGGCCAGACCGCGCTCATCACCTCGATGTCCAATTCGGTGTTGGTCATCATGGCGGCGCCCTGGGCGATCTTCTTGCCCTGTTCGAAGACGCTGCGCGCACCCTCGGCGGTGGGGGCCCGGAAGGTCCACCACACCATGGCCTTGGCCGGGATCACGTTGGGCTGATCGCCACCCTGCTTGATGACGCGATGGGCTCGCATGTCGGGCTCCATATGCTCGCGGAACTGGGCCATGCCCATATCCATCAGGACAACGGCATCCAGCGAATCACGGGCCCGCCATGGCGCGGTGGAAGCATGGGCGGCCTCGCCGTGAAAGGTGAAATAGGCAGAGATCGCTGCCGCATGGGTCAGGCCGTACACCGTGTGCATATCACCGCCAATATGATCGTGTATCGCCACGTCCACATCGTCGAACCAGCCGTCGCGCACATAGTAAGGCCGGCTGATGAGCTGCTCCTCGCCGGGCGCGCCAAAGACTTTCAGTGTGCCCTTGAGTCCGAATTCCTCCATGGCCTTCTTGGCGGCGATGGCACCCGACACCATGACGGCGGCGTTGCAATTGTGGCCTTCGCAATGGCCCGGCCCGTCGGCGGTGATGTTTTCCTGCTCGGTGGCGCCTGACGCCTGGCTGTTGTTTGGGTTGGCGTCATATTCCGTATGCAGCGCGATGACCGGCTCGCCGGACCCGAAGGTGGCGCAGAACCCGGTGGGGAAACCGGAGATACCGCGCTCCACATTGAACCCGGCTTCTTCCAGCAGACCGGTCATGAGCTTGGCGCTCTGCACCTCCTGCATGCCCAGTTCGCCGAAATAAAAGACGCTGTCGCCGATGGTGGCGACGGCTTCGGCGTTGCGATCGACGAAATCGAAGACGAATGATTTTTCCGGCGCGAGGTTGGTATCTGACATTGTGTAGCTCCCTGTGTGTTTGCAGCATTGTCGCCCCGGATCCGGTGCGCGGTCCAGAGGGAAAAGCGAGAGGCAGATTGAACCCGCCAGGAAACCGATGGGCGATTACCGAGTGTCCTTTAGCAGAAAGGCTACCCCTTGCTGCAGGCGCCGCCGCCGAGGACGCAGAATTTGGCGCAGTGGGGATGGTTGAGCGGGATCGCCCCCATGGCCTCGCCTAAAGTACCGCCAAGCTCGAATTCCTCGTCATAGGGCAAGAGAGTACATGCCAGAACAACTGGCTTTTCGGCGCCCTTGCGTTTGACCACCATGCGCGAAGACGCGCACATCACGTCTCCCGGTGACACCCCGAGGATGTCCCAGCATTGCTCGGTGATCTCGGGCACGTCTTCCCGTTCATCCATTTCGGGAAACAAAACGAGCCCGACGGGATCACTGGCATCGATGGGAATATTGTGTTCGGCAAACAGTTTTGCGAAACCGGCGCGCATGTGCTCTTCGCTTTCGCCCCATTGGGTGCGGCCCGCCACGTCGATACGGAAGCCGTTTCCCGCCAGCCAGCTCAGGCCATCGATCGTCGGTGCCCAGCTCCTGGGGCCCCGTTCAGTTTCGTGCAATTCCTGGCTGTAATGATCGATGGAGACCCGCAGAGCCAGTGCGTCGCCATATTTTTCCTTCAGGTCCAGCAGCGCCGCCTCATGGCGCCGCAGGGGGCGCATGGCGTTGGTCAGAACCAGCGCCCGCAAGCCCCGCCCCAGCACATGGTCCAGCATGGCGATGATGTCCGGGTTCATGAAGGGCTCACCTCCGGTGAATCCGATCTCCTTCGTGCCGAGATCCAGCGTCTCTATTTCATCGAGATAGGCGGCGACCTCCGCGGGCGTGATATAGACCAGCCGGTCGTTGCGCGGGCTGGAGTCGATATAGCAGTTTTTGCAGGTGAGGTTGCACAGGGTACCCGTATTGATCCACAGCGTATGGAGACCGTCGAGAGTAACGGACGCGCGCACCTCCCCCGCCGCCGTCCGTACCGGGTCTTTGAACTTCGCCGGATCGAGCGGCTTGATGTCAGCGGTACCGTCCATAGTGTCCCTGGAAGCCTAGCGCCGCAGGCTCGGGTCCTTAAGCGTCATGTTCTGACCGGGGGGCGCATTGTCGATGGCATCTTCAAGCGAGGCCACCGGTGTCCATTCCTCGGGTGGGCGGGCGTCTTCGTCCGGACCCACCTGATCCAGACCCCAATAGATCTCGAGCATGTGGCCATCGGGATCGCTGAATTCAACCGCAACCTGACAACCGCCCCGGCGCCTGCCCTCGAAATCGATGTTCACGCCGCATTCTTCCAGATGATTGCGGGCGCGGAATACCTCGTCCAGGGTTTCCACCTGAAACGCCATATGGTGCATCTCCCGGTCATCCATGTCCTTGGCGCTGCCGCCCACCAGGGCCAAACCGTGATGATCCCGGCCAAACCGCAGGAATACCATTTTTCCCGGCATCATGCTTTCGGGATAGGTGTCGGAAACCCGGAACCCCAGCACCTTGGTGTAAAAATCGGCCGAGTGGTTCACGTCGCGCACATGCAGCACCACATGGCCGATCTTGGTGATATCGAACGGCATGTCCGCCGGCGGCCTGAACGATTTCAGCGCCTGCATATCGGTATTGTTCAGCTCGTCCAGATCTACATTGCCACGCGGAAATTCATTGGCCATATTTTTTACATCCTCTCTGCACCGGCCCTCTCCCCCACCCGGCCACCCAGCGCCAGTATCCTGTGGGTGGCCGGGTGGAGGAGAGGGCTGGAGCCGACTTCACTTAAGTTTCAACAGGCACGTCCGGATCATTGCCCCATTCGGACCATGAGCCGTCATAGCCGCGGATCTTTTCATAGCCCAGCGATTTGAGCATCACATAGCTTTGCGACGACCGGTGATGGGTCTGGCAATGCATGGCAATTTCCTTGTCCGGCGTCAGGCCCCGCTCGGCGAGCATGGCTTCCAACTCCGCCGTCGGCTTGAGACGGAAATTGTTCTCCCTATCCAGGGTCATCATCCAATCGAGATTTGCTGCCCCGGGAATATGGCCACCCCGCGCCGCCCGCACGTCCGCGCCGGTATATTCCGCCTCGGTCCGCGCATCGAGCACGATGAACGACGGATCGTCCAGATGGGCAAGAATGTAGTCCTTATCGGCGATGGCACTATCGCCAATGGTCGCCACGTACTGGCTGGGCGCCGGTTCGTTCGACGTGGTCTCCATGGGATGGCCTTCACCGGCCCAGCTATGGAGACCGCCATTGAGCAGCGAAAAATTGCCGTGCCCGATCACATCGAGAGTCCACAGGAAGCGGCTGGACTTGCCGGTGCCTTCGCCGTCATAGGCCACCACATGGTGATCCGGCGTCAGCCCGATGCTGGACAAGGCCGCGCTCAGCTGATCGGCGCCGGCGATGGTCCCCATGGCGGGCGGCCTTGGTCCGATGAGCGACGCGTAAGCCAGATTGACCGCGCCCGGCACGTGGCCCTGCGCATAAACCTGCGGCTCACCCATATCCACGATCAACAACCCGTCTGTCCCCAGCGCCGCTTCCAGCGCATCGGGTT
>JABJKO010000309.1 GCA_018660305.1 Rhodospirillaceae bacterium | reverse complement strand
TCCCCAGTTTTGTTCTGGATGGCGAGATCTTTTGGGGCTATGACCGCATGGAAATGCTGCGTGAACGTCTGGCTGGAGACTGAATAGATGAAACTGGCATCCTTGAACGTGGGCCGGGACGGCCAATTGCTGGTAGTCAGCAATGATCTGGATCGCGCGGTGCCGGCCTATGGCATCGCCCAGACCCTGCAGACCGCGCTGGATGATTGGGCAAATATGGCGCCCCGCCTTACGGAACTGGCCGAAACCCTGGCTAACGGCCGGGCGACGGGTGCCTTCGATCTGGATCCGGGCGATCTGGCCTCTCCCCTGCCCCGGGCCTATCAATGGGCCGACGGCAGCGCCTACGTCAATCATGTGGAACTGGTGCGCCGGGCCAGGGGTGCGGAAATGCCGGAAAGCTTCTGGTCCGATCCATTGATGTACCAGGGCGGCTCCGACAGCTTCATCGGCCCTTACGACGACATAGCCGTTGCCTCGGAAGACTACGGCATCGATTTCGAAGCGGAAATCGCCGTCATCACCGATGATGTCCCCATGGGTGTTGATGCCGAGGCGGCCGGCCGGCACATCATGCTGGTCATGTTGGTCAACGATGTTTCCCTGCGCGGCCTGATCCCCGGCGAACTAGGCAAGGGCTTCGGCTTCTTCCACGGCAAACCGTCAACCGCATTTTCCCCTGTCGCCGTCTCTCCGGACGAGTTGGGCGACGCCTGGGACGGCGGCCGGCTGAATTTGCCGATCTTCTGCGATCTGAACGGCGAACCCTTTGGCCGCGCCAACGCGGGTATCGATATGACCTTCGATTTCCCGACCCTGATCGCCCATGCAGCCAAGACGCGGCCACTCTGTGCCGGCACCATTGTGGGCTCGGGCACGATATCCAACAAACAGGACGCGGCCCATGGCTCGGCCCTGGCGGACGGTGGCGTGGGCTATTCCTGTATCGCTGAAATACGCATGCAGGAAACCATTCAGGACGGCGCGCCCAAGACGCCATTTATGTCATTCGGCGATCACATCCACATCGAAATGCCCGATGGCGAGGGCAATACGATTTTTGGCGCCATCGACCAGGAAGTCGTGCGTTACGAGACCGGCTGAAACCATTCGCTTGGAGATTAATCGGGAAAAATGAGGTGGAAAGCCTGGAAACCGGTCTATCCCAGCTTCACGGCACGTGAGGATTTCGAACGAGGCTTCGATATTGTTTTCCGGCGCGTCATCGTCCCCGAACTCGACGAACTTGAACAGGAACGCCGCTCAATTTACGCCAAATCTCGACTATCGGCGTGGGGCGGCCTGACTGCTGGACTGGCAATTTTTGCTGTTTGCTTTCTGCCTTTTCTAGGCGAGAAACTGAATACAGTGATATTGACGTTCATCTTTGGTTTCCTATTTGCCATCATCGTAATCGCTCTGGGATATTGGTTGAGCCATTGGCTTGGCAATCCCTTTCGGAAGCGCTTGAAGCCATTGTTCGTCGAGGCCGCTTGCGCCTTTTTTCCCGATTTGAGTTATCAGGCCTCGGCCGAAGGGGCCTATGATTTGGAACGCTTGCGGCGGATCAAGTCCAGTCGCTGGTTCGAAGTTCCCGCCACACAAGGCATGGTAACTTCCGCCTTCGAGGATCTATTCCAGGGCCGCCACAGGGATACGGATTTCAAGATATTCGAAGCACCGCTGGAGCAAAAAGTTGGCGCATCACTATCGAGCCTTTGCCTTGAAATGCCTGCGCCGGTACCGGTGTCCGGCTCCGTCGTCATCGAACGCAGTGCCAGCCGTTTTGCCCTGATCCGGACGCCATCGGTGCGGGAAAATACCGTGCCGGGAGACCCGATCGGGACCTTCAACGAACACTTTCGCATCCAATGCGAGGACCCCACGGATGAAGCCAGATTGCTGACGGCGTCATTTTGCACCGCGCTGCTGGAAATCGCCGCCCTGAACGAATCCCTGGTTCATGATGACTGGCGGACACGTTTACTGTTTACCATCGCGGATGGGACATTGCTGATCCTGTTCCCCGTTACGACAGATCATTCGTTGGGTTACTACGAATTCGGCTCTGTGAAACGGTCGGTTTATGACATGGAAGACGACATCCACGCCTTTCTCCATCAGGTCATCATTCCCTACCGGATTATCGAATGTTTTTATCAGACCGGAATAATTCAGTCCTCGGATGAGGCTTCGGATCGATTATCCATCGCTACCCTGCGGCATGAATAATCGCGCATATACCGTATCATAATCTGTTAGCTGTCCGATTGTTCTTGTGGAAAAGGTATTCAGTGCCGCGGCCAGACCCGGGGGAACATTTCGCACTCCATGGCATCACCGGGTTTCAGGCCGTGGCCTTCCAGGGGCGGCGAGGTTTGCCCCGTACGCGTGGCGAAGCGGGTATCCTCGCCCAGCCAGCGCGTAGCATAAGCCCGGCGGCGACCTTGTGGCGCGGGATTGCCGGGCGCGCCGTGAACCACCAGGCCATGAAAGAAGATGCAGTCCCCTGGATCAAGATCCCAGGACAACAATTCATGTTGATCCCGCTGCGCCTCGAAATCCGGCGCGGTCTCGAAACGGGGGTCCTGGGTTTGCAATTCGGGATTGCCGGATTTAAAGAACTGCGGCGCGAACCAACGGTCCCAGCGGTGCGAGCCGGCAATAAATTCGACGCAAATATCCCGGGGTACCGGGTCCAGAGGCAGCCAGATTGAACCGACCATCCAGCCCTCTATGGGATAATAAGGTTGGTCGTGATGCCAGGGTGTTTTCTCGGCCGTGCCCGGTTCCTTGACCAACAGATGGTCGTGGTAATAGGCGACCGTTTCAGCGTCCATCATACGGGCGGCAATAGCCGCGCCGGGACCATCCAGCGCGAAACGACGGGCCGGCTCCCAACGCTGCCAGAGTTGAAAATCAACGAAGAACTCGCCAGTGCCCCCCGGCGGGGTGTTGTAACGCACCATGGGCCCGGGTTCCGCCTTGTCCGCCTCCACCGCGTCACGAAGCTGTTCGATCCATTCCAGATCGAACAGCCCCTTCAGCAATACCGCACCGTCGCGGTCATAACTTTCAACCTCCGCGTCGGTAATGGGTCGCAGTGGATCGCGGTGGGGCATGGTTTTGGCTTTAGCCGACGATTTCGGTCGCCGCGAACCAATAGGCGATCTCTTCGGCGGCTGTCTCGGGCGCATCGGAGCCATGCACGGAATTAGCCTCGATATTCTCGGCGAAATCCTTGCGGATGGTGCCTTCGGCTGCTTCTTCCGGATTTGTCGCGCCCATTACTTCGCGGTTCTTGGCGATGGCGTCCTCGCCTTCCAGGACCTGTACGACCACGGGGCCGGAAGTCATGAAGGTGCACAAATCGTTGAAGAATGGCCGCTCCGCATGAACGGCATAAAAACCCTCGGCCTCGCCGCGGCTCATCCACAACCGTTTCGAGGCAATGACGCGCAGACCGGCACCCTCCAGGCGGGCCGTGATCTGGCCGGTTAGGTTGCGGCGGGTGGCGTCGGGTTTGATGATTGAAAAGGTACGTTGGGTGGCCATGGATCGGGGCTCTCTTTAATCTCGGGAAATCGGAAATAAGTAAATTCGCGGGCGGTTTATATCGGCTTCGCTTCCGCGCCGCAACCGTGCTAAACAGCCGCCATGCTGCACATCAACGATCTGACATACCGCATTGGCG
>JABJKO010000245.1 GCA_018660305.1 Rhodospirillaceae bacterium | reverse complement strand
GGCCGGACAGATGGTGCGGGTCGGGTCGCCCGAGGCCATGGCCGTCGTGGAGCTTCTTCATTTCGCGCAGGATGCCGCGCGGCTTCATGGCGCAACCGGCGAAACCACCGACGGTCCCTATGTGTCCGGTCTTCCCTTCCCCGAGCAGCGGCGTTCCGTCCCCATGATTGGCTGGAAGGAAAGCGGCAAGAAGGAGGCCTTTATCGCGTCCGCCGTCGCGCTGCCCTGGATAGAAGCATATCGGGTGACCGGGCCCTGAGACGGCGGAAACCCGGACCTGCCTCCCCTGTATGGGGGCACTGTCGGAATTCTTTACACTGTTTCGGCGTAACAGGCCGAATCCACCCCGAAAGTGTCGGTGGGCTTTACACTTTGGCATAGCCTCCCTGAAGAATTCTTATAACTCTTTGATTTTAAACAAAGAAATTACTTGGCACGGATCTTGCATGGTATGGGCTGTGTTTTGTCCAGACGCACACCTCCAGCGCCTGGATTGCGCGGCCTAACGGTCCTCCCTGCCGTTTTTGTCGCTAAACTACGGCGGTCCCTTTAAACGGGGCCGCTTTTTTCTTTTCAGGGACCGGCTCGACGGTGGGCGGACAGCGGTCTAATCTCTCTTTTACACACCAGTATATGAGATGGGACGGGGCCAAAACCGAATGTCAGAAATTTCCCTCGCCAAGGCCGAAGCCATGATCGACGCCATCCTGAAGAAGGCAGCCGACGAGCACTGCAAACCCATGGCCGTGGCGGTCACCAATCAGGGTGGTAGCGTCATCGCCTTCAAAAAACAGGACGATTCGTCCATGCTCCGCTTTGAAATGGCCTTTGGAAAGTGCTACGGCGCCCTTGCGCTGGGCCGCTCCACATCCCTGGTGCGGCTGCGGGCGGAACAACGCCCCCTTTTCATGGATTATCTGTTCCGCGCCTCGGAAGGCAAGATATTCGCCGAGGACGGCGGTATGCTGGTCAGGGATCAGGACGGAACCCTGCTGGGCGCCATCGGGGTAACCGGAGAAAGACCGGAACGCGACGAGGAGCTCGCCGCCCACGGCATTCGGACAGCCGGATTCCTCACCGATGACGATGCATCCGGTCTGTGCCGGCATATTCGATTGGAAAACTAGGGCAGTATCCCGCCCCGGATACAACCTTTCATAATCCTATAGGCCAATTTTTTCAACGAAACCTGTTTCCGTGGCTAGAGTGCTATCCACGGCACAATCCCCTCAGGGGTCAGCCGGATGCTCGAGGGGACCTGATCTGGAGCATGATCTCCGTAAAAGGACCTAACCCAAAATTTCCTGGGATTTTTATCCTTGGAAAACATGGCGTTTGCCCTGTTGTCGACGCCTTTTGTTTACGTTTGATCAACCTTCATTTTCCGTGAATCCGGGCGAAAAGTAACCAAAAGTTAACAGAATGGACGCCACAATTACGTCACAATTGGGCAAACCCGCATGGGAAAGGCGTTAGATTATGGTCCGCAAAGCCCTAGTATTAGCCGCTGGTACCCTCATCGCGACGGCATTTCCCGCGATGGCGCAGCAACCCCTCTGTACGGAGCGTTCGGAGGTCGTCAATCAGCTCTCCAGTCAATATTCCGAAGCCCCCGTCGCCATGGGGATCGCGAATAATGGTGGTGTCGTCGAAATTCTGTCGTCGCAGACCGGCACCAGCTGGACGATCATCCTGACCATGCCAAACGGCGTCACCTGCATGATCGCCGCGGGCGAAAATTGGGAATCCCTGCCGGCAATGACCAGTATCGACCCACCGGCCTGATCCCGGCTCCACTGATTCCACAAGAGCCGACAGGCCCTTGGCCCCTCTATCAGCAAATCATTCTTAAAAACGGGCGTCCTTACTACAGGCGCCTATTTTTTTGCCTGGAAAGCCGGATGAATGACCTTGTCGCCAACGGCTATTTTCAGCCGTGAAACCGTGCCGGAATTGACTTCGAGGACCGCGCTGACGGGTTTCTGGGAGGTGATGACCTCAAGCGAACCTGGAACGGCCCGTTCATGGTATCCGACGATGGTCCCCATCCGGTCGATATAGATCATATCGAGGGGTACATAAGTGTTTTTCATCCACATGGAGGCCGGCCGGAAACGGCGGTACAGAAACAACATCCCGGCATCGGCCGCCAGTTTGCGCCGAAACATCAGGCCCTGAGCCTGTTGCCCTTGATGACGCGCTATTTCAACAGTGAAATCGTGGCGTCCGGCCCCTGTCTCGATCACCAGCTTGCTTTTTTCAAAAGTCTGCAATCGGCGAAGCTGGCTGATCGCCACGGTGCCTGTCGCGACCACACAAGCCGAACAGAGAACCAGACCGGCAATGAAACGACGGCGAATTTGATCAGTCATCGGTTGCGGGGATAGCGGGCGTCATAATGTCTATGAGGGGCCGATACTGTCGCGCCTTGCGCTCACAGAAGCCTAGCCCTCTTCAGGGGGCGGCGCCGAAAGGATACGAATTTCCGTGGACTGCCGGCCTTTGGGCCCATCCGCGATCCGTACCTCGACGATCTGTCCGGTGATCAGGCTCGCCAGACCGGCATGCCGCAAGGTTACCATGTGAACGAATATATCGCCTTCTTCGGCGTTATCCGGGCAGACAAAACCATAGCCTTTGTGGGGATTGAACCATTTTACGGTACCGCGGATGAACTCACCGACCGGGCCAAAGGTCTCCGGTTCCCGCAGGGCGGGCCGTTCTTCCATTAGCTCTTCTTCGGGAACTGCCGTGCTGGTATCCACCTCGACAACGCGAAGCACCTGCATTCCCTTCGCGCCTTTTACGGCTTCGCAGACTACAGTCGTGCCCGGCGGCAATACTTCGTGACCAGCAACACGCAATACGGTTAAATGCAAGAATACATCTGCTGACCCGTCATCCGGGGTGAGAAAACCGTACCCTTTGACTACGTTAAACCACTTAACCGTGCCACGAATCTGTACCGACTCCACGGCCCCAATTGGAGAATCGGACTCACTCAACGCACACACTCCCCCATTTCCTACACAATTACTTTAACACCTTTTACCGACTATTCGTCAAAATATTTACCCTTACCATACGCCCCCGTATAGTCTTCAAATTATTGACGAATTGCTACTAAAGGCCAATACGCGAAAATCATTACCAGATTGGGCTAGAAATCCCGTCCTTTGCATAATAAGTTTCCGATCCCAACGAGTAGCCGGCCAACGGCTGCCGGGGCAGAAAAAGAACGAAACAGGCGTAGTACTGGTCAGGGATGATCTCAAGAATTGTTCATTCGCTATCGCTCGGCGCGGTGCTGTTTATCGTTTGGCTTCTGCTATCCGGTCACTATACGCCGTTTATCCTGACGCTTGGCATCGCCTCCTGCGTCCTGGTCGTCACCGTTACCCTTCGCATGGAGGTGGCTGATCAAGAGGGGCACCCCCTGCATCTGACATGGCGGGCCTTGATCTATTGGCCCTGGCTGCTGGTCGAAATCGTCAAAGCGAATATCGATGTCGCGCGGCGTGTCTTATCCCCTTCCCTGCCCGTGACACCGACGATGATCCGGATCAAGGCATCGCAAAAGAGTGATCTGGGTCAGGTCATCTACGCCAATTCCATCACCCTGACGCCCGGAACCATATCGGTTGATGTGGCGAATGGCGAAATTCTGGTCCATGCGCTGAGCCGCGAAGGCGCCGAGGATCTGGTCGGCGGCGAGATGGACCGCCGGGTCACGCGCATGGTGGGAAAAGACGGCTGATGTTTATTGCCGCCGCCGCCGCCATCCTCGTGACCATGGGCCTGGCGCTCATCCGCGCCATAAAGGGACCGTCGATTTACGATCGCATTCTTGCCGCCAACATGTTCGGTACCAAGACCGTTCTGATCATCGCGGTTCTCGGGTTCCTGATGGGCCGGCCCGATTTCATGGATATCGCGCTGGTCTACGCGCTGATCAATTTCGTGGGCACCATTGCCGTTCTGAAAGTCTTCAAATATGGCGACCTCAGCCGTGCCGGCGATGACGAGAGGCCGCTCTAGATATGGTTTCGATTATCGCCGATATCGCCAGTTGGGTGCTCATCACCATCGGATCGCTGGGATTACTTGCCGGCGGAATTGGTGTCCTGCGCCTGCCCGACGTCTACACCCGCATGCACGCGGCCAGCATCACCGACACCATAGGCGCCGGGGCGCTGATACTGGGGTTGTTGATCCAGGCGCCGTCCCTTCTGATCGCCGTCAAATTAGTGCTCATGCTGGTGTTTTTCTTTTTCACCGGCCCGACATCGAGCTTTTCCCTGGCCCACGCCGCTCTCAGTAGTGGCGTTGAGCCGATCCTGGACACCGACCTTCGCGATGGTCCGGACAAGGATGCGGAAGACGAGGAGAATTTGTCATAGAAGAGATCGTCAACATCATTCTCCTGACGCTGATGGCGATCACGGTGTTCGCCATTATCCGTATCCGCAATCTGTATGCGGTGGTGATGCTCGGGAGCATCTACAGTCTGCTGGCCGCCGCGGTTTTCGTGGTGCTGGACGCGGTCGATGTCGCGTTCACCGAAGCGGCGGTGGGCGCCGGAATATCGACGGTCCTGGCGCTTGGCACACTGGCCCTCACCACCGGCCGCGAAAAGACATCGATGCAGGCCAAATGGCTGCCCCCGGTGGTGGTTTTTGTCACCGGTCTGGCCCTGGTATACGGGACCCTGGATCTCGCCCCGTATGGCGATGCCAATGCGCCGGCGCAAATGCACGTCGCGCCGACCTATCTCAAGGAAGGTCCCCTAAAGACCGGCATGCCCAACGTGGTGACTGCCGTTCTGGCGAGCTATCGCGGTTACGACACGCTGGGCGAAACGACGGTGATCTTCACCGCCGGTGTGGGTGTCCTCCTGCTGCTTGGCAATTGGCGGCGCAGACGCCGCGAGGAGGACGACGATGCATAGTTATCTCGTTCTCCGCGTGGTCGCAAAACTGCTGCTGCCGTTTATTCTGCTCTATGCGCTTTACGTTCAGTTCCACGGGGATTTCGGGCCCGGCGGCGGGTTTCAGGCCGGTGTCATTTTTGCGTCGGGCTTTATCCTGTACTCGCTGATCTTTGGATTGGAGCACGCCGATTACGTCCTGCCGCGCGGGATCCTTCGCTTCGGATACTCCTTCGGCGTGCTGCTGTTCGCCGGTGTCGGTGTCTACGATCTGCTGCTGGGCGGCAAGTATCTCGATTACAACGTCATGGCGCACGATCCGGTGCACGGCCAGCATTGGGGCATTTTTCTCGTCGAGCTCGGTGTCGGTATCACCGTCGCGTCGGTGATGGTGAGCGTGTTCTTCACTTTTGCCGGCCACAAGAAGAAAGAGAATTAGGCGCCCCGATGATTGTTGGCCTCTATAATTACTGGATTGTCGCCTTCCTGATGATGGCCGGGTTTTACATCGTCGTGGCCCATGGCAATTTCATCAAGAAGCTGGTCGGCCTCAATATCTTCCAGGCATCGGTGTTTATTCTCTACATCACCCTGGGCAAGGTCACCGGCGGCACCGCCCCGATCGTCGAAGAAGCCTATAGCGTCTATTCCAACCCGCTGCCCCATGTGCTCATCCTGACGGCAATCGTGGTCGGCGTGGCAACCTTCGCGGTGGGGCTCGCCCTGGTGGTCCGTATCAACGAGGAATACGGCACCATCGAGGAAGACGACGTACACAGACAGGACGAGGAAGCCTGATGTACGCCCATCTGCCGGCCCTGATTGTGGTCATTCCCCTGATTGGCGCGCCCACCTGCATGCTTATTCGCTATCGCGGCTGGTCGTGGGGCATTGCCCTTCTGTGCAGTTGGACCGCCCTCGCCCTGTCCTGGATGCTGCTGCAACAGGTTATGGCCCAGGGCGTGGTCAGCTATGCGCTGGGCGGATGGGTGGCGCCGCTCGGTATCGAATACCGCATCGACGCGGCGAACGCGTTCGTGCTGCTCATCGTCTCGGCCATCGGATCGGTTATCATGCCGTTCGCCCGCGAAAGCGTGCGATCCGAATTCGGCACGTCACGGGTCTATTTGTTTTACACCGCGTACATGCTGTGTTTCTGCGGCCTGCTCGGCGTGACCATCACGGGTGACGCGTTCAACCTGTTTGTCTTCCTCGAGATTTCGTCCATCTCCAGCTATGTGCTGATCGCCATGGGGAAGGACCGCCGCGCCCTGGTCGCGGCCTATCAGTACCTTGTCATGGGCACCATCGGCGCGACCTTCATCGTGATCGGTATCGGGCTTCTCTATTCCGTCACCGGCACGCTGAACATGGTGGATCTGGCGCAACGGATTGCGGCACAGCCGCCGAGCCGGACGCTGGGCGCCGCGTTCGGGTTCCTGATGGTCGGCATATCCCTGAAGCTGGCGCTCTTTCCGCTGCATCTGTGGCTGCCCAACGCCTATACCTACGCGCCATCGATGGTCAGCGCGTTCCTCGCCGCCACGGCAACCAAGGTTGCTGCCTATGTAATGCTGCGTTTCCTGTTCTCCATCTTCCGGATCGACACCATCATCGGCATCATACCCATTGATGCGATGCTGCTGGTGCTGGCGCTCATCGCCATGTTCGCCGGCTCCACGGTCGCGATCTTTCAGAACAATCTGAAGCGCATGTTGGCCTATTCCAGTCTCGCCCAGATCGGCTATATCGTTCTCGGCATCAGCTTCACCAGCGCCGCCGGGCTGACGGCGTCCATCCTGCATCTGTTCAATCACGCCGTCATGAAGGGCGGCATGTTCCTGGCGCTGGGCTGTATCGTCTACCGGATCGGCTCTGTTCATATCAACGATTTCGCCGGCATCGGCCGCCGCATGCCCTGGACCACGGCGGCCTTTATCACCGGCGGGCTGAGCCTGATCGGCGTGCCGCTGACGGTTGGCTTCATCAGCAAATGGTATCTTGTCCTGGCCGCCATCGAACGTGGCTGGTGGCCGGTCGGGCTGCTGATCCTGGCAAGTTCCCTCATCGCTGTCGTATATGTCTGGCGGGTCGCGGAAGTGGCTTACTTCAAACCCGTGCCAGACGGAGCCCCGGAGGTTGAGGAAGCACCGTCGACCATGCTTATCCCCACCTGGATCCTGATCGGCGCGAGTGTCTATTTCGGTCTCGATACCGGACTCACCGTGGAAGTCGCGCAGAGAGCGGCGGCTGGCCTGATTGGGGGTGGCGGATGACCCCCTCAACAGCCGTCGCCTTTTCCATGGGCGTTCCCCTCGTCGGCGCGCTGCTGATTATTCTGCAGGACCGTTATCCCAATATCCGCGAAGCGATCACGCTCATTACGGCGTCCTGTCTGGTACTGGTGGTCCTTACCATCCTGCCGGCGGTGACAGCCGGCGAACGTCCCGGCTTTGTCGCCTTCGAGATGCTGCCCGGCCTGCCCATCGCCTTCCAGGCCGAACCGCTCGGCATGCTGTTCGCCCTGGTGGCGTCTGGCCTGTGGCTGGTCACATCGTGCTACTCCATCGGCTATATGCGCAGCAACAACGAGCACAAGCAGACCCGCTTCTATGCCTGTTTCGCCGTCGCGCTGTCGAGCACCATGGGGGTCTGTTTCTCCGGCAACATGCTGACGCTGTTTATCTTCTACGAAGTGCTGACGCTTTCCACCTACCCGCTGGTCACCCATTCGGAAACACCGGAAGCCGTCAAGGCGGGCCGGACCTATCTGGGCATTCTGATCGGCACCTCCATCGGCTTTCTGCTGCTCGCCATCCTGTGGACCTGGTCCCTCACCGGCACCCTCGATTTCAAGCCGGGCGGCATTCTCAAGGGCAAGGCCGACGGTCCCCTGATCGGGCTGTTGCTGTTCCTCTACATGTTCGGCATCGGCAAGGCCGCCCTGATGCCCATCCATCGCTGGCTGCCGGCCGCCATGGTCGCGCCGACACCGGTCAGCGCGCTGCTGCACGCCGTGGCCGTGGTCAAGGCGGGCGTGTTCACCGTGGTCAAAGTGATTGTCTATATTTTCGGCGTCGATCTTCTGTCGAAGACGGCCGAGGCCGGCTGGCTGATCTATGTCGCCGGCGCGACAATCCTGATCGCCTCGCTGATCGCGCTGCGGCAGGACAATCTCAAACGACGCCTCGCCTATTCGACGGTGAGCCAGCTTTCCTATGTCATCATCGCGGCCGCCATCCTCACCCCCATATCGATCATGGCCGCGGCGCTCCATATTGCCGCCCATGCGGTGGGAAAAATCACATTGTTCTTCGCGGCGGGCTCCATCTATACGGCGGCGCACAAGACAGAAATCAGCCAGATGAACGGCATCGGCAGACGCATGCCCTGGACCATGTCGGCCTTTGGCATCGCGGCGCTGTCCATGATCGGGCTGCCGGCCACCGCCGGGTTCCTCAGCAAATGGTATATGCTCGAAGGCGCCGCGCAGACCAATCAATGGTTCCCGCTGACCGTCATTGTTCTATCCACCCTGCTCAACGCCGCTTATTTCCTGCCCATTGTGTATGCCGCCTTCATGAAGCCGGAAGACCCCTCGCCTGACGGGCACACCCATGAGCATGGCGAGGCATCCCCCTGGATCGTCGGCTCCCTGACATTGACCGCGGCCGGCAGCCTGCTTCTGTTTTGGATGCCCGGACCGGCATTCGATCTGGCACATCAATTGATGGAGGCCGCGCGATGAACGACGCACGCGAGCACTGGCTGCGCCGGCCGGAGACCATCCGCAAATTATGGGTCGTCGGAATCGTCGTCCTGGTGATCCTGGTGGTCATCGGCGAGATTATCGAACAGCACCCCCATTTCAACATGGAGGAGCTGTTCGGCTTCAACGCCTGGTACGGGTTTGCCTGCTGCGTCGCCATGGTGATCGGCGCCAAGATGCTCGGTGTCCTGTTGAAGCGAAAGGATACGTACTATGACCGGGATTAGCGCTTTCCCGCCCGGGCTGGTCCTTATTCTCGGCGCGTTCCTGCTGCCGGTGCTGCGCGACAATGCGCGTTATGCCGTGCTGCTCATCCTGCCGCTCATCACCCTGTATCTGGTGTGGATGGTGCCCGATGGGGTCGCGCTGTCCCTGCCGTTCCTCAACTACACCCTGAGCCCGGTGGAAGGCGACCGGCTGAGCCGCCTGTTCGCCACCATCTTCTCCATCATGGCGTTCGCCGGCGGGCTCTATGCCATGAAGCAGAGCCGGGTTCTGGAACTTACCGCCGCCTTTGTCTATGCCGGCAGCGCCATCGGTGTCGCCTTCGCCGGCGATCTCATCACCATGTTCGTGTTCTGGGAAATCATGGCCATCGGCTCGACCCTGGTGCTGTGGTCGGCCGACACCAAGCCGTCCTATCAAGCCGCCATGCGCTACGTGATCATCCACCTGCTGGGTGGCGTCATCCTGATGATCGGCGTGGTCGGTCATGTACAGGCGACAGGCTCCGTCGACTTCGTCGCCATGAAGCCCGATACCTGGCCCACCATGCTCATGCTGGCCGGCTTCCTGATCAATGCCGGCGCGCCGCCCCTGTCGGCATGGCTTCCCGATGCCTATCCCGAGGCCTCGCCCGGCGGCATGGTGTTTCTCTCGGCCTTTACCACCAAGACCGCCGTCTTTGTTCTGATCCGCGGTTTCCCCGGGTCCGAGATCCTGATCTTCTTCGGGCTCTATATGGTGTTCTACGGGATCATCTACGCGCTGCTGGAAAACGACATGCGGCGGATCCTGGCCTATTCCATCATCAATCAGGTGGGCTTCATGGTCACCGCCATCGGCATCGGCACCGAAATGGCGCTGAACGGCGCCGCTGCCCACGCCTTTACCCACATCATCTACAAGGCGCTGCTGCTCATGTCGGCGGGCTCGGTGCTGTTTATGACCGGCAAGCGCAAATGCACCGATCTCGGCGGGCTGTTCCAGTCCATGCCCCTTACCGCGGTGTGCGGCATCATCGGCGCGCTGGCGATCTCGTCCTTCCCGCTCACCTCGGGCTTCATCAGCAAATCAATGATCTCACAGGCCGCCGCCGACCAGCATCTGGCCACGGTCTGGTACATGCTGACCGCCGCCTCGGCAGGCGTGTTTCTCCATGCCGGTATCAAGTTCCCGTGGTTCGTGTTCTTCCAGAAGGATTCCGGCATGCGTCCGCCCGATCCGCCGCTCAACATGCGGATTGCCATGATCCTGTTCGCGTTCCTGTGTATCGCCCTTGGCGTTATGCCGGGACCGCTTTATGCCATCCTGCCGTTCCCGGTGGATTACGTGCCCTATACCACGTCACACGTGGTCAACATGCTGCAGCTCCTGCTGTTCTCCGGCCTCGCCTTCTTCATCTGCCTGCCGCTGATGAAACGCACCCTGACGGTGAGCCTGGATTTCGACTGGTTCTACCGCCGGTTCCTCGGTGTTCTCTGCTGGGAATTCTCGGAAAACTGCAGCAAGGCGCACGGCAATTTCATGACCCGGGTGGAAAACCGCCTGCAATGGTTTATCACCGGCATCTTCCGCCACCACGGCCCGGAAGGCATCCTGGCCCGCACCTGGCCCACCGGATCGACCGTGCTCTGGGTCGCCGTGCTGCTGGCGCTCTATATGATTTTCTATTTCGTCTAGACGGAAGCCGCTTTCAAGGACCTCGGGTTGCTCACACTGAGCGATGGTGATTGCATCAGCAATAGTTGCTAGGGTGAGCATGAACAACCAAATTGGGAGTAACCGATGGGTCTTGCAAATAAAATGGGCGCGGAAGCCCTTGGAACATTCTGGCTCGTGTTTGGTGGCTGTGGCAGTGCGGTTTTAGCAGCAGCCTTTCCGCAATTTGGCATTGGTTTCGTGGGCGTCTCGTTGGCGTTTGGCCTATCCGTCCTAACCATGGCCTACGCAGTCGGTCATATTTCAGGCGGTCATTTCAATCCAGCGGTGACCATCGGCCTATGGGTCGGCGGACGTTTCCCGGCCGGACAGATCATTCCCTACTGGATCTCCCAACTTGTCGGTGGCGTGGCAGCGGCCGGAGTGCTTTACCTTATTGCCAGTGGCAAGGCAGGTTTTGACCTTGCCGGTGGATTTGCATCCAACGGATACGGAGAACACTCTCCTGGTGGTTACTCGATGGCAGCTGGATTAATCGCTGAGGTCGTCCTAACCGGCTTTTTCCTTATCATTATTTTGGGTGCGACCGACGGGAGAGCCCCAGCAGGATTTGCGCCTATCGCTATCGGTCTTGCCTTGGTCCTGATCCACCTCATCAGCATTCCTATCACCAACACTTCGGTAAATCCCGCTCGTAGTACGGGGCCGGCCTTGTTTGTCGGGGGATGGGCTCTGACGCAACTTTGGATGTTCTGGGTTGCTCCAATTGCCGGGGCCGCGATCGGGGCGTTCATCTACCGCTGGGTTGGAAATAGCCGCGAAGGCGAATAGGCCAGTTACTCCCGAAAAAAAACAGGAACCAACCTTATGGACGTAGTCCGAATTATTCTTGCGATCATTATCCCCCCTGTCGGTGTATTCCTGCAGGTTGGGATTGGTCTG
>JABJKO010000308.1 GCA_018660305.1 Rhodospirillaceae bacterium | reverse complement strand
CGGCATGGCATTGTCGAACAGCCAGTTCTCCACATTGACCACCAGATGAACCATAAGGGGCTTGCCGTCGGGTGGTGACAGCTTTGGCCGTTCACTGGCCATCTGATAGGGAATTCGGGGGTTGCTCATAACTCAGCCATCCAGCCCATAGATCCGCAGGACGTTGTCGCGCATCAGTTTGCGCCGTGCGCCGTCACGCAATCCCAGCCCATCGATTTCCTCAACTGTCCGCTCAAAATCAAGCACCGGGAAGTCGGTTCCGAAGATGACTTTGTCCTGACCATAGGTATTTATGTAATGAACGAAACTTTCCGGCCAGTACTTCGGCGCGTGGGCGTCCGACCCGATAAAGACATTCTGGTGTTTCCACGCCATGGCGATCATCTCGTCGGTCCAGGGGATGCCCACATGGATACCGATGAGTTTCAGCTCGGGAAAATCGCAGGCGACGGCGTCCAGCGTGATGGGCTGACCCACTGAGCGGCGGGGAAAATTCTTGTCATAATTCATCGACTGGCCAACCTGCATCTGGATCGGCACGTCGAGCTCCACGCATTTTGCGTAGAACGGGTAAAGCTTGGCCGCATCGGGCGCGATTTCGAACCAGTGCGGATAGAAATGCGCGCCGATAAAGCCCAGTTCCTTGACCGCATGTTCCAGTTCACGCACACCCTTCATGCCGTCAAGGGGATCGATTCCGGCCATGCCATACAGACGATCCGGCGCCTGGGCACAGGTTTCCGCCACCAGCTCATAGGGAATGCGGTAACAGGAAGGATGGCCCACCGGACCGGCGCGGGTGGCGAACAGGAAGGCCTTTTCGATGCCGGCCGCATCCATGCGGGTCAGCATTTTGTCCAGCGGCACACCGTCCGACGTATCCTGTTCCACACCCATCTTGCCGACGAAGAAATCGTCGCGCCAATTGGGCCGGTGTTTTAGGGCCTCCGGTGTCCAGATATTAACGACGGCGTCGATGGCTCCATAGGTCGGTTTGGCGGTGGCGTCGGTCATGTCACTCTGATTTGGTAAGCTGTCCCATGTGCTTTATCTCCCATGTGTTTTATCATAGTCGGGACCGGCCACCACGCCCTCGAACATATTTTCCGCAATGAACCTTTCTGACGCCATTGAGACCAACGCAAGGAGACGACCGGATCATCCGGCCGTTGTGCGGCGTGACGGCGGCATCATCACTTATCGCGAATACGGGGACTCGGTGCAATGCTGGGCCGCTGTGCTGGCGGCGGACGGCTTGGGGCCGGGGGATATTGTCGGGGTCAATCTGAAGGATACGCCGGATCACCTGGTAGCCCTTTACGCCATTGCGCGGGCGGGGGCGGCGATCCTGCCCATGGATTGGCGCTGGACCATCGAGGAAAAGAGCCGCATCGCCGGGTTCTTCGGCGCCAGGGCGGTGCTGTCCGAACCCGATGATCCGTTTCTCGATTCGGCGGGATCATGGGTTGGTATGCCGATCGACGAGGCTTGGCAACAGCGTGTCGCGGCGGTTGGTCCGATGGGCGATATCCCTGAAGCGGAGGATCCCGACCTGGTTCTCGCCCTGTCGTCCGGGACCACCGGGACGCCGAAGGGTCCGATGATCACCCATGGGCAGTTTCTCGCCCGGTTTCTGATTTATCTGATTTCCATCGGCTTCTCCGAACGGGACCGCTATTTGTGTGCGACGCCGCTCTATTTCGGCGGGTGCCGGGGATATTCCATGTGCACGCTCTACGCGGGCGGTACCATCCTCATGCATCCACCGCCTTATGAATCCGCTGATCTCCTCTCCTATGCCAATGAACATCAGGCGACCCGTCTGTTTCTGGTGCCGACCCTGTTGCGCCGCCTGATGACGCTGGAGGGTGGAACGCCGGGCGCGCCGCTCTTTGAGTCGCTGGAATTGCTGTATTCCACCGGCGCGGTTCTTCATGCGGAGGAACGGGATGAACTCATGCAGCGGTTCTGTTCGCGGTATCTGAATTTCTACGGGTCCACCGATGGCGGCGGCTGCTCGGCTCTGATGTGGGACGATGCGCCGGAATTTGCCGCCAGCGTCGGCCGGCCGGTCTTCGGGGCGACACTGGATATCGTCGATGAGGCCGATCAACCGGCACCCCTTGGCGAGGTGGGCCGCATACGCTACCGCCATCCCGGCACGGCCAGCGGCTATTACAACGACGTCGCGGCCAGCCTTACTGCGTTTCGGGACGGCTGGTACTATCCCGGCGATCTCGGCTGGGTGGACAAGGACGGCTATCTGTTTCTTGCTGGCCGCGAAACGGACATGATTATCCGTGGCGGCGCCAACATCTATCCGGCGGAAATCGAACATATCCTCACGTTGCATCCCGACGTGCATGAGGCCGCGGTGATCGGGTGGCCTTCGCGCGAATTCGGCGAGGAAATCGCCGCCTTTATCGTGCCAGTGTCCCATAAAGGGGCATTGGACAGTGAGGGGCTCATCGCCTATTGCCGTGAAAAATTGGCGCCCTACAAAATCCCGCGCGCCATATTCGCCATCGAAGCGCTGCCTAAGAGCGGTGTCGGCAAAATTCTCAAAACCGAACTGGCGGGACGGCTGGCGAAAATCGAGTGACCGCTTAAAAGAAAAGGCCCCGCCAATGACGGGGCCTTCTTTACGGTAATCAAGCTACCTTAGCTTTTGCAGTCCACGTTCTTCGCCTGGGCACCGGCGCGCGGATAGATAAAGGTGCAGGTCATGCCCGCCTTGATGAGTTTGCGTTTTACCTTCTTGCCGTCGAGCGTCACCTTGGTCCGGGATCCCGACACCTTGGCTTTCACTTCCTTGCCTTTGTACATGATCATGATACGGCGGCCGCCCCTCTTGGTGCCGCTGACCTTGCCGGTGTGGCTGACCATCTTGATGACGACCTTGCCCTTTTTGCCCTTATAGATCAGGGCGCGTTTGAGGTTGGCAATCACCGTGGCATCGGCTTTGACCACGCGCTCGATCAGCTTCTGGATATCGGGACCGCTCACCGGGTTGAGCTCGCGGCCGAGCCGTTTGATGTGGTCGGCGAAGGCCTTGTCCCTGGTCATTTTCGCGAAGGCGACACGGAGCGCGGCGACACGCGCTTTGGGTGTCCCCGGAGGTGCCAGGAACGGGCGCCCCATCTCTAGCCGCGCGTCGTTGAGTTCCATAACCGCCCGGTCCGCATCGTTCCGCGCCAGATCCTTGGCCAGCGGAACATGCGGAATCTTCGGATGCTTGCGGGTTGAGGCCTGGATCAGGATGTTGACGTATTCCTGGCCCTTCTTGAACCAGCGCTTCTGCGCCGACGTGATGGATGAATAGGAGCCGCAGATGCCGTCGACTTCCTTGCGGTCGATGGCCAGGGCGGTCTCCGTCGATCCGGGATAGCCGGAAATGACCTTGAACTTGGTTCCCAGCATGTTGTTCAAGAATGTCGGGATGGTTTCACTGTCGGCGGCGGGACCGGCACCGCCCACGATGGCCTGGTGTTTTCGCAAATCCTCAAACGTATTCACCTTGACGCCCTTGCGGACCACGCAGATGGACACCTCATTGTTGAGAGAACCAAGCCAGTTGAATTTGACCGGATCGAACAGCGCGCCGGGCCGTCCTAAAATTTGATGGAAGGGTGCTGTGCGCTGGACATGGCCGATATAGGAGCCGTCCTTGGGCGCCTTGTTATAAAGGAAATTGGCGGCCCGAAGCCCGCCGGCGCCCGGCATGTTCTGCACCACCGAAGAGGGCTTGCCAGGAATGTATTTGACGATGTGCTTGGCAAGCACGCGGCTATAGGCGTCATATCCGCCACCGGCGCTGGAGGCGACGATCACCCGCAGTGTCTTGCCAGAATAAAAGTCGGAAACGGAATCCGCCGCGGCCGGCGGGGCCGCTACTCCCAAGCCAAATACAACAGCAGCTGTTGCAGTCGTAATTCGATTAATCGAACGCATAGGTACTCTCCCTGATATCTTTAGTATAACTGCCAAAATCCTATCAGTTTTGAGCGCGCGATCAATGTCCTCCGGCGATTCGGACTGGACATTTGATCCGAATGCCCCAGAATCGGCGGCAATAAATATCAAGCAGAGGTGAGGCTATGGATTCCATCGATTTAAGAAACATCAATGCGTTTGACGGCGACGGGCACGTGGAGGAATGGGAAGAAACCTGGTCCGACAAGTATCTCGATCCCGAATTTCGCGACCGTCGGCCGGTGGTCGTCGATACCGGTGAAAACGAACGGGATTACAAATGGGACATCGAAGGCGAATTGTTCCGTATCGGTGGCTCTCCTTCCAGTAAGAACGGCGTGGTGTCTCTCGAATACGAAAAAATGTCCAAATGGCGGGGATCGCACGAGAGCGGTGAGTTTCACACCGCCAAGGACCGTCTTGAGGTCATGGATGCCGAAGACACGCTGATCTCGATCAATTACCCGACGCTTCTTCTGCAATGGCCCATCGCCAAGGATCCCAAGCTCAACCAGGCGCTGACCCGGGCTTACAATAACTGGGTCGCCGATATCTCCAGCCAGGCGCCCGACCGTCTGAAATGGGTCACGGTGATCTGCCCCAGTGATCCGGAAGAAGCCGCCCGCGAGATGATCCGCACGCAGAAGATGGGCTCGGTGGGTCTCATGGTGCTGGGCGAGTACAACGAAAAAGGCCTCGATCATCCGGATTTCGAGATCATCTGGCAGACCGCCAACGACATCGGTATGCCGGTCAACGTTCATCCCGGCACCGGCGCCCTGCAGGCCTGGGAGGACTATCCCAGCGTTGCGGAAGATCAGTTCCTCATGTCGGTGGTGCGCGGATTCAAGACCATCTGCAGCTCGGGTATTCTGGACCGTTACCCGGACGTCAAAGTCTCGTTCCTCGAGACCGGCTGCACCTGGGTGGATTTCGCCATCGAGGTGATGGATTTCAAACTCGACAGCATCCGGGAACGCATCGAACATGATGCTCTGCGCGCCGAACACATGCCCATTATTGAGCGCGGCCTGCCCAAGATGACGCCCATGGAATACATCAAGGCGGGCCGTATCTTCATCGGCTTCGAGGTGGATGACGATTTACTGCCCTATATGATCAATAAGTACGGGACGGATTGCTGGGTCTATGCCAGCGATATCCCCCATGCCCATCGCCTGGTGGATTCGCCAAAACATGTCCTGAACAGGTCTGATGTGCCGGAAACCGCCAAGGAAAAAATCCTGTGGCACGGCACCGCGAAGCTCTACGGTCTCGATCTGCCCGCCAGCGTGCCGGTCGGCTGACCCGGTAAAATCTCGCTACTGAAAACGGCGGTCCCGAGGGCCGCCGTTTTCATTTTCTGACTTTACCTGAAATCTGTTGCCTATATGGGCGTGCGGGTTTGAATCCCACTATCCACGCCATTTAAAGTTGCACCATCGAGGCCGGTTGCCGAATAACGGTTTAGCATCTTAAATTCCGAAAGGGCCCGGAGCGCAATTGAACAATTGTGTCAGGTTTGCTAGTCTCATCGCGACACCAAGGGTGATCTTGTCGTGAAAGCGAGTGTTTCATCCTGGCGTGCGACGTGTCGGGGGCGGAAGTCCTCGCTGCACTGCGGACAATAAGAATAAGCAAAACGCGTCGTTTGACCTCCGGCAACAGTCGGACGGGGAACCGTCAAATTTATTCGAAAACGCAGGCCAGATCGGGCTTTGTGCCGGTGATGGGAAAATCGCGTATACAGCGATGCCTGTTTATAAGGACGGGAGAGTATGACGTGTCGACCATGTTGGATCAGGATTTCGGCCAAAAACCGCTCGAAATTCGAGATACGGAGCACTATCAGAAAGAATACGTTCAGCGCTTCGTCGAGAAATGGGATGAACTGATCGATTGGGACGCTCGGGCCAAGAGCGAAGGCCAGTTCTTCGTCGACATTCTGAAAGGGCGCGAGAAAGTCAAAATTCTCGATGTCGCAACCGGTACCGGGTTTCATTCGGTTCAGCTTCTCAAGGCCGGTTTTGAAGTCACCAGCGCCGACGGCAACGCGGAGATGCTGACCAAGGCATTTGAAAACGCCCGCGACAAAGACCTGATGCTCCATACCATTCACGCCGACTGGCGATGGCTGAACAAGGACGTGCATGGCAAGTACGACGCCATCGTCTGCCTCGGCAATTCCTTTACCCATCTGTTCGATGAGGGCGACAGGCGCCGGGCGCTCGCAGAGTTTTACGCTGCGCTCAAATATGATGGGATCCTGATCATGGATCAGCGGAACTACGATTCCATCCTCGACGAAGGCTTTAGCTCAAAACACACTTATTATTACTGTGGCGATCAGGTTACCGCCGAGCCGGAACATATGGACGAGTCGCTGGCCCGGTTCCGTTATTCCTTCCCGGACGGCTCCAAGTTCCACCTCAACATGTTTCCGTTGCGCAAGTCGTATATGCGGGGGCTTCTGAGAGAGAGCGGCTTCCAGCAGGTAAAGACCTATGGCGACTTTCAGGAAACCTATCAGGAGAGTGACCCCGATTTCTTCGTCCATGTCGCCGAGAAAAGCTACCATGGCGATGAATAAAAGCGAGGCAGTCGAACGGGCCGAGGCCTATTACGACAGCACCGAGGCGGATGCCTTCTACCAGACTATCTGGGGCGGCCAGGACATCCATATTGGTTTGTACAAAGGCGACGGCGAACCCATCGCCGATGCCAGCCGGCGTACTGTTGAGACCATGGCAAACCGCCTCGTCAAAGCGGATGGGACAACCCGCGTTCTCGATCTTGGCGCGGGCTATGGCGGCTCGGCCCGCTATCTCGCCGACCGGTTTGGCTGCCGGGTGACCTGTCTCAATCTCAGCGAAACGCAGAACGCGTTCAACCGGGAACTGACAGTAGAGGCCGGGCTGACCGACCGGGTCAGTGTGGTTTACGGCGATTTCGAAAATATTCCAGAGCCGGACGGCAGCTTTGATATCGTTTGGTCGCAGGATGCTATCCTGCACAGCGGCAACCGGACTCGCGTGCTCGATGAAGTTCGCCGGGTTCTGGTCAGTGGCGGGCAATTCATCTTTACCGATCCCATGCAGTCGGACACCTGTCCCGACGGCGTGCTGCAACCCATCCTCGACCGCATCCAGCTATCGACGCTGGCCTCGTTCGGTTTTTACCGCGCCGAGCTTGGCGCCCGTGGCTTCGAAGAAGCCGATAGCGAGGATCTGACCAATCAGCTTCGCACCCATTACTGGCGCGTGGGACAGGCGCTGCAGGACCGTTATGACGAGGCGGTAAAGCTGTCGGGACAGACCTATGTGGACAACATGATCAAGGGGCTGCAGCACTGGGTCGATGGCGCCGACCGCGGCTTTCTTGCTTGGGGCATTATGGATTATCGGCTGACCGCCTAGAGCGTGATAAATTTAAGCTGCCCCAGCCCGCTCCCCCACCCGGCCACCCATCGCGAGTATCCTGTGGGTGGCCGGGTGGGGGAGTGGGCTGGGGCGATCCCACGCAAGTGGATCATGCTCTAGAGCATCGGGATTAAGGGGAGGCAACCATGCCGGATCGTTATCAAACGGACTATCAGATCGGCCAGGACAATCTGCGGCGCTGGGGGATGGATTTGCACCATCCGGTGTTTTGGGTCACGGCCTTCCTGATCCTGATTTTCGTGATGGGCACCCTGATGACGCCGGAATCGGCAAAAGCGGTTTTCGCTGGCGCCAAGGGTTGGTCTATCGGCAATTTCGACTGGCTGTTCATGGTCGGCGGCAATATTTTTGTGATCTTCTGTCTGGTGCTGATATTCCTGCCGCTCGGGCGAATCCGTCTCGGCGGCATCGACGCCAGGCCAGAATTTTCGACCCTGTCCTGGTTTTCCATGCTGTTCGCCGCCGGGATGGGGATCGGATTGATGTTCTGGAGCGTCGCGGAACCCACCGCCTACTATACCAACTGGTACGGCACACCCCTCAACGCGGCAGCCAGGACACCTCAGGGCGCCGATGCGGCCATGGGTGCGACCATGTTCCATTGGGGGCTGCATCCCTGGGCCATCTATGCGGTGGTCGGGCTGTCGCTGGCCTTCTTCACCTACAACAAGGGGTTGCCGCTCACCATCCGGTCGGGCTTCTTTCCGCTGATGAAGGACCGGTCATGGGGCTGGTTCGGCCATATGGTCGATATCGTCGCCGTGCTAGCCACCATCTTTGGGCTGGCGACCTCGCTGGGATTTGGCGCGCAGCAAGCGGCCAGCGGCCTCAAATTCCTATTTGGCATCGATAGCGGAATCGCCACACAGGTCGCCATCATCATCGGCGTTACCTTCGTCGCGATTATTTCCGTGGTGCGCGGCCTCGACGGGGGGGTAAAGATTCTGAGCAACATCAATATGGGGCTCGCCGCGCTGCTGCTATTGTTTGTCATCCTGGCCGGGCCCACCATCGCCATCTTTACGACCATAGGCACCACGGCCGTGGCCTATGCCGAATCCATCATCCCGCTGAGCAACTGGATAGGCCGGGAAGACGAAAAATTCTTCCATGGCTGGACGGTGTTTTACTGGGCCTGGTGGATTTCCTGGTCACCCTTTGTGGGCATGTTTATCGCGCGCATTTCCAAAGGCCGCACTGTCCGGGAATTCCTCATCGCCGTGCTTCTGGTCCCGACCCTGGTAACGCTAATCTGGATGGCGAGCTTCGGCGGTTCGGCTCTGGAGCAGGCGCAGAATGAGATCGGGGCGCTGGCCAAGGGCATCAGTGACGTATCGCTCGCCATGTTCCAGATGCTGCAGAACCTGCCCATGACGAAAATTTCCTCGTTCATTGCCATCGTACTGGTACTGGTGTTCTTCATTACCTCGTCGGATTCCGGATCGCTGGTGGTCGACAGCATCACCTCGGGTGGCATGCTCGATGCGCCGGTGCCGCAACGAATCTTCTGGGCCACCATGGAAGGGGTGATCGCGGGTGCGCTGCTGTTCGGCGGTGGCGGCGATGCGCTCGGTGCGCTTCAGGCCGCGGCCATAACCGTCGGGCTGCCCTTTACGCTGGTCCTGCTGGTTATGTGCGTCGGTGTCTATATGGGCTTGTCGCACGAATGGCGTTTCGTCCAGGGTCCCAAGGCGCGTGCCGCAGAGCAATAATTCAAGGACCAGGAGTTTTTGGCAATAAAGCGCAATGGGCTGATTCTGCTTTATTCGCCCCTTAAATCCAGCGGCTAAATCCAGCGGCGGACGCGGCTTTTATAGTCCCGGTAGGACTCGCCAAATTTGCTTTCCAGATAGGTTTCTTCGCGCGCGATCACGCCGTGATAGAGAGTGATCAGGCAGGGGATCAGCAGCACCAATGTCCACGGCATGGCGAGGATGATGGTGATGCCGCCATAGAGCAGGCTGGCGGCCACATACATGGGATTGCGAGACAGGCGGTAGGGACCGTCGGTAACGATGGTCGTTGCCGGCTTGCGCACATCCACATGTGTGTTGGCCCGGATGAAGCGGGAAACCGCCCAGGCGACCAGCGCGATACTGGCTGCAATGAGGAGGGAACCGCCGGCGATACGGATATCCGCGAAACCCAGCTCCACGGGAAAGGCAAGATCGGTGACATAGCCGATCACGAAGAAGATGGCGAATATCACCGGCGGAAAGGTGAGTACCTCCGGCGCATCGACGCCCTCAATATCATCCGGGCCGTCGGTCACGGTTCTATGCCGTTCAACATATCGGAGATGCCGCGCCGCGCCAGCTCGTCGGCGCGCTCGTTCTCCGGGTGACCGGCATGGCCCTTGACCCAGTGCCACTCCACGTCATGGGTGGCCACGGCCTCGTCCAGCCGCTGCCAAAGATCCACATTCTTGACCGGTTTGCGGTTGGCGGTTTTCCAGCCCTTTTTCTTCCAGTTCACGATCCATTTGGTAATGCCGTCTTTGACATAGGTGCTGTCGGTGTGCAGCCGCGCGCTCACCGACCGTTTTAACGATTCCAGCGCCATGATCGCGGCCATCAGCTCCATGCG
>JABJKO010000195.1 GCA_018660305.1 Rhodospirillaceae bacterium | reverse complement strand
TCTACCCCGGGCGAGAAGGGATTCAACCGCCTCGACGGATATATCGAGGGTTTCGGCGGCTTCGGCGCCGGAGAACCCTTCATAGTGAATCAGAATGATGGCGGTCTGCTGTCGTTCCGGCAGATCGCTGATGGCGGTTCTCACCGACCGCTGAAAATCGATCGTACTGTCGATTTCGGCATCGCCGGTGTCCGCCATGTCCTCGATGGTGTCCAGCGGGTCGGCCCGCTTGGCCCGCTTGTGATCGATGCAGAGATTGAGCGCCACGCGAAACAGCCAGGTCCGCACCGACGCTCCACCGCTTTGCCAGTCCGGCGCCTTGCGTATCAGGCGCACAAAACTTTCCTGGGCCACGTCTTCCGCTTGCGCTGCATCGCGCAATACGTAGTTGGCGTAACGGGTCACCGGCGGCAGATGCCGTTCCACAAGGTCACCCCAGGCGCTGCGGTCGCCATTGCCCACGCGCGCGAGGAGGGAGTCATCGGACTCCCTCCCCGGCAGTGCTGGCTTTCCCTGTTTTGACAGGGGGGCGTTTAGCTGCTGACTACGCACTGGCATGGTTTCCGCGGCGGATTAACGACGGCCACGCCGTCCCCGGCGGCTATGATGGCGGCCCTCCGGGATCTCGCTTGCTTCCATGATTCCGTCATTGTTGGCGTCATAGCGTTTGAACCATCTTTTTGACGGCGCGTTGACTTCCGCCACCGACAGCTTGCCGTCGCCATTGACGTCGAGGAGATCGAAGATAGTGGTCGTCCGGAAAATCTGGAGCGACCGTCCACGGCGCTTTAGCTCATCGACCGACAGGCTCCGGTCACCGTCGACATCCATTGCCGTGAAAATTCTGGCCTGATCACCGTTGATTTCAGCAACCGAAATCTTGCCGTCCTTGTTGGTGTCGTAGAGAAGCATCATTCTCTGGCCATGACGCGACATCTGGGGGGCGCCCATCTCGGCGCCACTCATGTGGGGACCGCCGGGTCCGCGTGGGCCGGCACTTTGTGCCGAAGCACTGGTGGCTGTAGTGATGAGAGCCATCGACAAAATCGCCGTTGCGATGGCGGGGAGGGTGATGGGGAAGGGTTTCATAGGGGTAGCTCCATTAAATCGTTTCTCTGGATGTGGGTAGCGTCCGTGCACGCCGCTATCCCCATACACGTCGCCAATACGAAAATTCCGTCGGTCAGGAGGTTGCATGTGGGAGATCAATGTTTCACTCTCCGCCGGACACCGGCCGAAAGGCAAGAAAAAGCCCGTGAAACCAGTTGTTTTATCCTCCATCGAAACCCCTGAAGGGAATCGCTGTGTCGATATATTCAAACGGGACAACGGAACATTCGGCTTCGAGGAATGGCGCCGGGATCCGGAAAGCACCTCGGGCTGGTTTGCCATCGGGCATTATGGCGACCGGGTGTTTGAAAGCAGCGAAGCGGCCCTCGCCGAGGCAAGGGCAAGGGTGATCTGGATGGCGGAAATTAAGTAGGGAAATTGGATGGCAGTCAAAAAGCGCGGAAAATCCTGGCACTGGTCGCAGGACGTGCATCGCCTGTTCCGGGATATGGGGATCAAGCAGGTGGCCTACGTGCCCGACAGCGGAACGGCGCGGCTGATCGATTTATGCAATGCCGACAAGACCATGCGATCGGTTGTGCTGACCACCGAGGAAGAAGGGGTGGCCCAGATGGCCGGCGCCTGGCTTGGCGGGGAACGGGGCGTGTTTCTGACCCAGTCCGGCGGCGTCGGCAATTGCATCAACATGCTGAGCATTATTCAGGAATGCCGCATTCCGCTCCTGGCCATCGTCTCCATGCGCGGTCAGTGGGGCGAGACGATCCCGTGGCAGGTTCCCATGGGACAGGGGACGGTGGCCGCGCTGGAGGCCGGTGGGGTGCTCATCCATCATGTGGAGGAGGCCGAAGAGGTGCCGGAGACGGTCGAGGCCGCCGCCAAGCTCGCCTTTGACGCCAACCGCGCCGTCGCCGTGATCGTGTCGCAGCGTATATCGGGAACCGGAGGGCAGGGCTGATGGCAGCACAAAAGAAAAATTCCGCGGCGACCCTCGAACGCCGCACCGTGGTTCATCGCATTCTCAGGGATCGTGGCGATGCCGCCGTGGTGACCGGGATCGGCAATGCCTCCCACGACGTGGCGTCGGCCGGCGATGACGACCGCAACATGTATCTGTTTGGCATCATGGGCGGGGCGGCGATGGTCGCCTTTGGCATCGCACTGGCCCAGCCCAAGCGGCGGGTGGTGGTAATCACCGGCGATGGCGAGGTGCTGGCCGGTATCGGCAGCCTGGCGACCATCGGTGTGGAAAAGCCGAAGAACCTGTCCATCGTGGTGCTCGACAACCAGGCCTATGGCGCAACTGGTAATCAGCATACCCACACCGCACGGGGTGTCGATCTGGTGGGGATCGCGGCGGCTTCCGGCTTCAGCAGCACGGCCCTGATCACCGATGATGCGGGGCTGGAGGGCGCCATAGAGGATATCTATGACCGGCCGGGACCGTACTTCGCGGTGGTCAAGGTGATGACAAAAACCGGCGCCCGCGTCGAGGTGCCCAATGACGGCACACGGACGTCGCGGCGGTTCCGAAAATCCGTTTCAGGGATGAGTGCATAAATTCATGGCAAGAGCAGCAACCAAGAAGAAAACGCCGAAAAAGGCCGCCGGAAAATTGGACTGGCCCAGCGACGTCTTTCGAGTCCTCAAGGAATCCGACGTTCGGCAAATCGCCTATGTCCCCGATGCGGGCCACACCGATCTCATCAAGAAATGCATCGCCGATAACGTGGTGCGGGCGGTACCGCTGACCGCCGAACAGGAGGGGGTGGCGGTGCTGGCCGGTGCCTGGCTCGGCGGCGAGGCGGGGGCGCTTCTCATGCAGTCCAGCGGGGTCGGCAACATCATCAATATGCTGGGCATGACCAACGAATGCCGCTTTCCGCTGCTGATGCTGGTGACCATGCGGGGCGAGTGGGGCGAGTTCAACCCGTGGCAGGTGCCCATGGGCCAGGCGACGGAGAAAGCGCTGCAGGCGGCCGGGGTGATCTGTCATCGCGTCGATAATCCCGCGGAGATCGCCGAGACCGTGGAAGCCGCCGCCAAACTGGCCTTTCAGGGCGGGCGCATGGTGGCGGTCCTCATCGGCCAGCGCGTCGTCGGCTTCAAGGATTGGACGAAGTAATGATTGTTGGTTTGACCGTAGAGATCCTGGCGGCAGTCCCCCCCACCCTAACCCTCCCCCTTCAGGGGGGAGGGGACTCTGTTGAGTTTTCTCCAACCTTATTCCCTCCCCCCTGGAGGGGGAGGGTTAGGGTGGGG
>JABJKO010000065.1 GCA_018660305.1 Rhodospirillaceae bacterium | reverse complement strand
CTGCCGGCCACCATCGCGAACATCGCCGCCAAGGACGATTACGTCATCTGTCTCGGCGCGGGAAGCATAACCAACTGGGCCAACGCGCTTCCCGCCGATCTCGATGCGCTCTCCGGCCAAAGCAGTACGCAGCGGGGGGCGACATCGTGATGCCCGCCCGGAACCTCGACCGCCTGATCGATCGCCTGCCAAAGGTACGCGGCGCGCTGACCGGGGACGCCGCCATCGCGCGGGCGACCTGGTTCCGCGTCGGCGGTACGGCCGAAATCCTGTTCGAGCCGGCCGACCGCGACGATCTGGCGGCCTTCATGGCACAGCGGCCGGACGACGCGGATGTGACAATCATCGGCGCGGGGTCGAACCTGTTGATCCGTGATGGCGGCATTCCGGGTATCACCCTCCGGCTGGGCCGCGCCTTTTCGGACATAAATATCGACGGCGACCGGGTAAGTGCGGGGGCCGGCGCGATCGACGTCACCGTGTCCCGCGCAGCGCGCGATGCCGGCCTGGGCGGCCTGGAGTTTCTAAGTGGCATTCCCGGCACCATCGGCGGCGCCCTGCGCATGAATGCCGGCGCCTATGGCCGTGAACTCAAGGAAATCCTCATCGAGGCCGAAGCGGTCTCCGACGATGGCGCCATTCACCGCGTTACCACCGAGGCGCTGGGTTATAGCTACCGCCACAGCACGGCACCGGAAGACTGGATCTTCACCGCGGCCATTCTCAGGGGCCAGACGGAAGAGCCCGATGTGATTGCCGCTCGCATGGCCGAGATCACCGAGGCAAGGGAAGACACCCAGCCCATTCGCTCGCGCACGGGCGGCAGCACGTTCAAGAATCCGCCGGACAAAAAGGCCTGGAAGCTGATCGAGGCCGCCGGCTGCCGCGGATTGATGCGGGGCGGGGCGCAGGTATCCAATGTCCATTGCAACTTTCTGATCAATACGGGGTCGGCCACTGCCGCCGATCTGGAAGGGCTCGGCGAAGAAGTCCGGCGCCGGGTTCTGGACCAGTCGGGCATTTCGCTGGAGTGGGAGATCCGACGGGTCGGCCTTCATGACACCGCAAGCGGCGGGGTGGCGGCATGAGCGGCGGCAAGAATGTCACAATCCTGATGGGCGGTATTTCCAGCGAACGCGACGTCTCGCTGGTCTCGGGCAAGGCGGTCTCTGACGCCCTGTCTAAGGCCGGTTACCAGGTCACCCTGCTGGACATGAGTGACGATATATCCGCCGTTCTCCAGGCCCTCGACCCGGCACCGGACGTGGTGTTCAACGCGCTCCACGGGCGGTTCGGCGAGGATGGCTGCGTACAGGGCCTGCTGGACCTGCTTGCCATTCCCTATACCCATTCCGGAGTCCTCGCCTCGGCACTCGCCATGGACAAGCCCATGGCCAAGAAATTGTTCGAAACCGAGAACATTCCCGTCGCCGAGCATCTCGTCGCCAGCCGCGACGACGTTCTGGCCGGCGATGTCATGGCGCGGCCCTATGTGATCAAACCCATGAACGAGGGGTCAAGCGTCGGGGTGCAAATCGTCACCGACGGAGCGAATGCCCCGGCGCTTGATGGAAATAGCTGGCCGTTCGGCGACCGGGTGATGGTGGAGCGCTATGTGGCCGGCCGCGAAATCACCGTTGCGGTGATGGGCGATCGGGCGCTGGGCGTTACCGAGCTTCGCACCAATGATGGGTTCTACGATTACGACGCTAAATATACCGACGGCGTGACCACCCATCTGGTGCCGGCGCCCCTGCCCTCCTCTGTTTATCAGGACGCCCTCGATCACGCTCTTGCCGCCCACAGAGTTCTCGGATGCCGCGGCGTGACGCGGGCCGATCTGCGTTATGACGATACCGCCGGCGAACCCGGTCATCTCTACATGCTGGAGATCAACACCCAGCCCGGCATGACGCCCTTATCGCTGGTCCCCGAACTGGCCGATCATGCGGGAATCGATTTTGTCAGTCTGGTTTCATGGATGGTGGAGAATGCCGCATGCGATGGCTGAACCGACGATCCGCTAAACCCTCATCAGCCAGGGCAAAAAAGCGTGCCCGCAAATATCGGCGCCGGCCGGCCGCGCCGCTGTGGCTGCATCGCTCGGTGAAAATCGGGGGGATCCTGTTGATCTTAAGCGGCGTCATCGGTGGGCCGGCGTGGCTGTGGCATTCGGGATGGGTAACCCGGACAGTGGCGCAAATTGACCGGGCGCTGATGGCCCAGTCTGTCCGGCTGGGACTCACGGTAGAGGATGTGAGCCTGGAGGGGCGGCGTTTTGCCCGGCGCAGCGATATCGTCAAGGCGCTCGGCGTAAAGCGTGGCGATGCTATCCTGGGATTCGATCTTGCCTCCATGCGCCAGCGGCTGGTGGATTTGCCCTGGATCCGCGATGCGCGTGTGGAACGGCATCTGCCCGACCGGCTTCGCGTCGAGATCAAGGAACGCAAACCCATGGCGCTTTGGCAGCGCAAGGGCAAGCTGGTTCTGGTGGATGATTACGGCGTGATTATTACCGACCGCAAGCTGAACCGTTTCCGCAACCTGATCATTGTCGTCGGCAAGGACGCACCGCGCCATGCCCCCACGCTATTCGCCATGCTGGCCGCTGAACCTACCCTGGCCAAGCGGGTCACGGCGGCCGTCCGGGTGGGCGCGCGGCGGTGGAATTTGAAGCTGAGACGCGGCATTCGCATCCAATTGCCGGAGAGCGACCCCCATCGCGCCTGGCGGCGGCTGGCCGAGCTCAATGCAAAACACCGGCTGCTGGCCCGCGACATCAAATCCATCGATATGCGGCTGCCGGACCGGCTAATCGTCAAGCCCGGCGCGCTTGGGGCGCAATCGAGACAGAAGAAAGGCCGCAACACATGATTCGTGCAGGTCACCTGCTGATTTTCTTTAGCGATAGCCGCTGAACGGAGAAACACGAGGGTGCGTAAAACAAGAACCGGTCTGATCGCGGCACTGGACATTGGCTCCACCAAGGTGTGCTGCCTGATTGCCCATTCCATTGGCGATGGCGCGATCCGGATCGTCGGCGTCGGTCACCATGCCTCCAAGGGTCTGCGGGGCGGGGCGGTCATCGATATGGATGCCGCTCAAAGCACCATCCTGACCGCGGTCAGCGCCGCCGAAGAGCTCGCCGGTGAGCGCATCCGGGAAGTCATCGTCAACGTATCCGGCGGCGGGCTGGCCTCTCAGACCTACAGCGTGGAGGCGCCGGTTTCCGGGCGGGAAATCAGCGAATCGGATCTTCGCAATGTCCTCGACCAGGGAAACGGAATTACCCAGCCCGGCGACCGGGAGATCCTGCATTGCATACCCGTGGGCTACAAGATCGACGCAACCCGCGGTATCCGCGACCCGCGCGGCATGTATGCCGACATGCTGGGGGTCGACATGCATCTCGTGACCGCCCGCACGGCGGCGCTGCGCAACATGGCGACCTGTGTCGAGCGCTGTCATCTGGACATCGAGGCGACGGTGGCCGCCCCCTATGCTTCCGGTCTCGCCTGTCTGGTGGAGGACGAGATCGATCTCGGCGTCACCATTGTCGATATGGGCGGCGGCACCACCACCATCGGCGTGTTTTACGACGGCGAGGTGGTTCATACCGACACCATTCCGGTTGGCGGTCAGCATGTCACGAGCGATATCGCCCGCGGCCTGTCGACTCCCCTGGCCCATGCCGAGCGCATGAAGACCCTCTATGGCAGCGCTTTGCCATCGCCGTCGGACGAGCGCGAGCTGATCGACGTGCCGCTGATCGGAGAGGAACCCAGCAATCATCCCAACCATGTGCCCAGATCGCTTCTCAACGGCATCATCCGGCCGCGCATGGAGGAAACCTTCGAGCTTGTCCGCAGCCGTTTGGAAGTTGCCGGCATGGATCGCGTCGCCGGCCGCCGGCTGGTGCTGACGGGCGGCGCCAGCCAGCTTCAGGGCGTGCGCGAGCTGGCGGCGCTGATATTGGAAAAACAGGTCCGCATGGGGCGCCCCATGCGCATCAGCGGTTTGGCTGAAGCGACAAGCGGGCCGGCCTTTTCGACCAGCACAGGGCTCCTGCGCTACGCCACCGAAAAAGACGAGACCGCCACGCAGCATGCCGCGTCCATGCCGCCGGGCCGACGCATTAACCGGATCGGGCGCTGGCTGAAGGAGAATTTTAACAACTCATGACATCACACGCGTTTCACCACCAATCGCCACGACAACAGCGTGGCATCGCACACCCGTCGGGTCTTGGCCCGATGGCCCTTTATCTGCCGTAAATTAGTTCACGTTTGGAGGCTAGGATGACACTCAACTTTACTGCTCCGGAAATAGACGACCAGTTGAAACCGAGAATCACCGTCGTCGGTGTAGGCGGTGCGGGCGGCAATGCCGTCAACAACATGATCACCAAACAGTTGGAAGGCGTCGAATTCGTCGTTGCGAACACCGACGCCCAGGCCATCGCACAATCCCAGGCCGAAAGGCGAATCCAGCTCGGCCGCGCGATCACCCACGGTCTGGGGGCCGGTGCGCGTCCCGATATGGGCCGTGCTGCCGCGGAGGAGGCGATCGACGACATCGCCCAGTTCCTCAACGGATCGCACATGGTGTTTATCGCAGCGGGCATGGGGGGCGGAACCGGCACCGGCGCCGCGCCGGTAATCGCCCGCATGGCCCGCGAACAGGGTATGCTGACGGTCGGCGTCGTCACCAAGCCGTTCCAGTTCGAGGGCAGCAACCGCATGCGCATCGCCGATGCGGGCATCGAGGAGATGCAGCAATTCGTCGATACGCTGATCGTCATCCCCAATCAGAACCTGTTCCGCATCGCCAACGAAAAGACCACCTTCGCCGATGCCTTTGCCATGGCGGACGACGTGCTTCATTCCGGCGTCCGTGGCGTTACCGATCTGATGGTGGTGCCGGGCCTGATCAATCTGGATTTTGCCGACATTCGCAGCGTCATGAGCGAAATGGGCAAGGCCATGATGGGAACCGGCGAGGCCGAGGGTGAAGAACGTGCCCGGCTGGCCGCTGAAGCGGCGATTTCCAATCCGCTGCTTGACGATGTGTCCATGAAGGGTGCCCGCGGTGTCCTGATCAACATCACCGGCGGACCGGACATGACATTGTTCGAAGTCGACGAAGCCGCCAACCGAATCGGTCAGGAAGTCGATCCCGACGCCAATATCATCTTCGGCTCGGCGCTGGATCCGAACCTCGAAGGCCGCATCCGCGTGTCGGTGGTCGCCACCGGTATCGACATCGACGCCAACGCTCAGCCGCGCCCCGTGTTGCGTGTCCTGGCCGATCCGATTGCCAAACCAGCCCCGGCACCGGCCGCGACGGCCATACCGGAACTCGCCCCGATGAGCGCAATCCCGGCACCCTCAATACCAACGGTTAGCATGGAGGAAGTTGAACCAAATCTGCCGGTAGCAGCCACGGATTCTGAACCGATGGCCCGCGATCATGAGCCGGAAGAGATGGTTGTCGAGCCACCGGCCGTAGAAATGCCGGCACCGGTCTCGATGGAAGAACCCTTCATACCGCCGGCGCCGGTCGAACCGGTGAATTCCGATCCGGTGGTCGCCGAGGCTGACCCGTTCCGTGAGGCGGAAATGCTCAATGCCGGCCCGCCTCCGGAAAAGAAAAAAGCGGCCAACCTGTTCCAGCGTATGACAGCAAGCAGCTGGCCCCGCCGGAGCACATCCGACGACCAACCACAGGATGGTCCGGAGAGCGTTCCGGTGAGCGCTCCTGAGGCCCTTCCCGCGGAGGCGGAAAGCGCGCTGGCGGAGACGGAAATCCCGGCACCGGAGCCGGTGGTGGCCGCCCCTCCCCCGGCACCTGCCCCCGCACCTGCCGCAAGTCCTACTCCTCAGGTGGTAGAGGCAGCGCCGGTTCAACAGCCGGCACCCCTGCCGGAACCGGTCGCCATGCAGCCGCGGTTAAAGGGCGTCGATTCGCAGGAACGGCTCCCCTCCTCGCAAAGCGAGGAAGATCTGCTCGACATACCGGCCTTCCTCAGACGTCAGGCCAACTAACCCCCGCCCGGAGCCCGGGACCACCCGTAACATTCTGTAACAATTGTTGATTTGTGAGCTTCGAGAGAAATTGCTACACCATCTCTCGAAGCTCACACTGGGCTTCTGCTAAAGTTTGGGTCCGCGTCAAGCATCAAAGTTTGTTCGGCGCGACAGGGGAACGGGGGTCTCGTGCGAGACACAGTCGGAATATTTGACTTGAACGACGCTGGGATGGCGCCGGTTATTCGTCAAAAAACCCTGAAATCTTCCATTGGTTGCTCCGGCATTGGGTTGCATTCGGGGCGTAAGGTATCGATGACTCTGCTGCCCGCCGACGTCGGGACAGGCATTGTCTTCCGACGCACCGATATCGCGGGCGATGAGGGGATCATCGCGGCCTCCTGGAAGAACGTCGTCGATACCCGCATGGCAACGACCATCGGCAATGAAGGCGGCGCCAAGATCTCAACCATCGAACATCTCATGGCGGCGCTGGCCGGCTGTGGCGTCGATAACGCCATCGTCGAAATAAACGGCCCGGAAGTCCCGGTCATGGATGGCAGTGCCGCGCCCTTTGTTTTCCTCGTCGAATGCGCCGGTTTGCGTCATCAGGATGCGCCACGACGGGCAATCAGGATCGATCGTCCCATTACCGTGGGTGACAACCAGAAATCGCTGACCCTGTCACCGGAAGAGACTTTTTCGGTTTCCTTTGAAATTGACTTCGATAGCTCGGTCGTCGCGCAGCAGCGGCTCAGCCTTAAACTCGTAAACGGTACGTTCAAGACCGATATCGCCAGAGCGCGCACCTTTGGATTTGCCCATGAGGTCGATGCGTTGCGCGAGGCGGGGCTGGCACAGGGCGGTTCGCTCGACAATGCCGTGGTGATCAGCGACGGGGCCGTCCTCAACGGCGACGGGTTGCGCTACGACGATGAATTTGTCCGCCACAAGATTCTGGATTGCGTTGGCGATCTGTATCTGGCTGGTGCGCCGATCATCGGATCGGTTGAGGCCGTAAGGTCCGGTCACACCTTGAATAATCGGCTGCTCGTGGAGCTTTTCACCCAAGACGATGCATGGTCATACGTCGAATTCACAGAGGCACTGGTGCCCGGAACCTCTCACTCGGAAGCCGAAGAAGCCCAGCGTGCCATCGCCTGAAACGGCGGCGGCAGCCCAATCTGATCGGCTCGCCGCGAGGCGGGCCGTTTTCGTATGCGCATATGGCGGGAGAGCGGAAGAAGGGTTATATTGATGCCCGAGCGGCTGGCCGTAATCGCGCACGTATCAGCCCGGGATGGACCAACTTTCAGTGACACACAGGGATGAAAATTACCCGAATAGCGATCGCCCTTCTTCTCGGATCACTTGTCGGTGCCTGTGCCGGCAAAAAGGACGCGAACGAGACCTATGTCGAACGCCCGGTTAACGCCATCTACAATCAGGCGGTGAATGCCCTGGAGGCAGAAAATTATCTAGCCGCGGCAGAATTGTTCGATGAGGTTGAGCGGCAGCACCCCTATTCCATCTGGGCAACCAAGGCCCAGCTCATGGCGGGCTACGCCAATTACGAAGCCAACAAATATGGCGATGCGCTGATCTCGCTAAATCGGTTTATCCAGCTTCATCCGGGCAATCAGGATGTGCCCTACGCATTTTATCTCAAAGCGCTGAGCTATTATGAACAGATCAGCGACGTTTCACGCGATCAGTCGATCACCGAAAAGGCGTTGACGTCATTGCAGGATGTTATCCGACGGTTTCCTACCTCCAAATATGCCCGCGATGCGCGGTTGAAACTCGATCTGACCACCGATCATCTTGCCGGTAAGGAAATGGCGATCGGCCGCTTCTATCTCCGAAAAGGAGAATTTCTGGCGGCCATAAACCGATTTAAGCAGGTGGTCGACAAATATCAGACAACCTCCCACATACCCGAAGCACTCCACCGGCTGTCGGAGGCGTATTCCGCCGTGGGTCTCGAAAACGAGGCCAAGGAAGCCGCCTCGGTCCTCGGCCATAATTACCCGGGAAGCGAATGGTATATCGACAGCTATGCCCTCGTGACCGGGAAGGACATTCGGGACAAGCCAGAGGAAAAGGGGTTTTTTGCGCGCGCCTGGGATTGGGCGTTCTGAACGCCGATGCTTGTCTCTTTGGCCATCGGCAATGTGGTTCTCATAGATCGGGTCGATCTTGAGTTCGGGCCGGGCCTTTGCGTCCTGACCGGCGAGACCGGCGCCGGCAAATCCATTCTCCTCGATTCACTGGGTCTTGCCCTCGGCATGCGGGCCAATGCGGCCCTGGTGCGCACCCAGCCCGATGAGGGGCCGGCGACGGTTACCGCGACTTTCATGCCGGATCAGAACGCCCCTATCCTGTCCATGCTGACCGACCACGGGCTGAATTTACCCGACGAGGGAGAACCAATCATTTTGCGCCGGACAGTGGATGCCGCCGGCCGCAGCCGTGCTTTTGTCAATGATCAGCCGGTCAGCGCCTCCCTCATGCGTCAGATCGGCGAAGCGCTGGTGGAAATCGAAGGGCAGTTCGCCACGCAGGGATTGATGGATACCGCCAATCACCGGTCGGCGCTGGATGGGTTTGGCGGGCTGGACGAATTGCGGAGCCGTGTGTCGGGGATTTACCGCGATTATCGCGACGCGGAGTCGGCCCTGATCGACGCACAAAATGAGATTGCCCGCGCCCGCGAAGAAGAAGATTACATCAGACACGCCGCCGAAGAGCTTGCCGCCCTCGATCCGCAGCCCGGCGAGGAAACCGAACTGGCCGAAGCGCGCGCCCTGCTGATGCATGGCGAGCAGCTCGTCGAAGCGTTGAGCGCCGCGGAAACCGCCCTGACCAAAGGCGATGGTGTCGAGGACAGAATCGGGGCCGCTATCCGGTCCCTGGCCCGCCAGACCGAGGCCGCGCGTGGCCGGTTCGATGCCATTCTGGACGCGCTGGAACGGGCGAACGACGGCATTGCGGAGGGATTATTGCAGTTGCAGCGCACCATGGCGGATGCGGAGCCCGATCCGAACCGTCTGGATACAACGGAAGAACGGCTCTTTGCGTTGCGCGCGGCGGCCCGCAAACATAATACCACCGTGGATGCGCTGGCCGATTTGCGAAAGGCACTGGATTCCAAGCTGGCCGCCATCGAGGATACCGGCCAGGCGCTCGGCGCCCTGGCGGAGAAACGCGACCGCCTGAAAGCCGACTACATTCAGCAAGCCGGCTCCCTGAACAAAAAGCGAATCAAGGCGGCCAAGGCGCTCGATACGGCGGTACAGCAAGAATTGCCGCCGCTGCGCCTCGAAAAAGCGACTTTTTCGACCATTGTGACCCGGCTCGAAGAATCCGACTGGGGACCCAACGGCATGGACAGGGTGCATTTCGAGGTCAGCACCAACCCGGGCGCGCCCAGCGGGCCCCTCGCCCGTATCGCCTCCGGCGGCGAGCTGGCCCGGTTTCTACTGGCTCTCAAAGTCGTCATGCACCGCGCCAACGGCGTGCCGACCCTTGTATTCGACGAGGTTGATTCCGGCGTCGGCGGAGCGACCGCTTCGGCCGTGGGCGAACGTCTGGCACAGCTTGCCAAGGACGTGCAGGTCCTGGTTGTCACTCATTCGCCACAGGTTGCCGCCTATGGCGCCCATCATTTACGTGTCGCGAAAAAAGACCGCGCCGGCGGCGTCGTGACCGTGGTCGACGATCTTGCCGACAATGATCGCCGCGAGGAAATTGCCCGTATGCTGGCCGGTGCCGAGGTCACCGAAGAAGCCCGCGCCGCCGCGGCCAGCCTGATTGTCGAGCGGCACGGATGACAGATACAGACGGCCAATGTTCGAAAATTGCGGTTGCCGCCCTCGATGCCTCTCAGGCGGCGAAGGAACTGGCGCGCCTGGGGGCCGAGATCGCCCTCCATGACCAGCGCTACCATCAGGATGACGCACCGACCATCTCCGATGGCGATTATGATGCGCTGCGCCGTCGAAACGATGGGATAGAGGCGCGGTTCCCCGATCTGATCCGCGAAGACAGCCCAAGCCGCAAAGTCGGCGCCGCGCCTACGTCAGGTTTTTCCAAAGTCACCCATTCGGTACCCATGTTATCCCTGGGCAACGCCTTCGGGGATGATGACGTCGCCGATTTCTTTGGCCGTGTCCGGCGATTCCTCGGGCTGGATGAGACGGAAGACATCCATGTTGTCGCGGAACCGAAGATCGACGGGCTTTCCATCTCTTTGCGATATGAGTCCGGCAAATTCGTTCTCGCCGCCACAAGAGGCGACGGCACCACAGGGGAGAACGTCACCGCCAATGTGGAGACCATTTCCGAGATACCGAAGATCCTGCGCGGCCGGGTGCCCGATGTCCTCGAAGTACGGGGCGAAATTTATTTAAGCCACTCGGCGTTCAACGCCATTAATCAACAACGGGAAAAAGACGGCGAAGCGGTCTTCGCCAACCCGCGCAATGCCGCGGCGGGCTCGTTGCGCCAGCTCGACACCGCGATCACGGCAACCCGGCCCCTGCAGATTTTCACCTATGCGTGGGGCGAAGTCAACGGCTCCTTAGGCGCGACCCAGACCGAGTTTCTCGACCGCCTCAAAGCCTGGGGGTTTCCGGTAAATCCGCTCGCCGGGCGCTGCCGGGACGTCGAGGAAACTCTCGCTAAATACGCCGAGATCAGCGAGAAACGCCCGTCCCTCGATTACGATATCGATGGCGTGGTCTATAAGGTGGACCGGCTCGACTGGCAGCAGCGGCTGGGCTTCGTCAGCCGCGCGCCGCGCTGGGCCATCGCCCATAAGTTTCCGGCGGAGAAAGCCCAGACCGTCCTCGAGGAAATTACCATCCAGGTCGGCCGGACCGGCGCCCTGACTCCGGTGGCCAATCTGTCGCCCATCACGGTGGGCGGCGTGGTCGTCAGCCGCGCCACGCTCCATAACGCCGATGAAATAGAGCGCAAGGACATTCGCGCCGGCGACACTGTCATCATTCAACGGGCCGGAGACGTGATCCCGCAGGTCGTCGAGGTGGTGCTCAACAATCGCCCGGAAGGATCGGCGCCCTACAAATTCCCCACCATCTGCCCCTGCGACCTGAAGACCCCGGCCTTTCGCGAGCCCGGCGAAGCAGTAACCCGCTGTACCGGCGAGCTTGCCTGCCCCTATCAGCAGGTGGAACGGCTGCGTCATTTCGTAAGCCGGAACGCCTTTGATATCGAAGGGCTCGGTGAAAAACAGGTGCAGGCGTTTTTTGAGCTCGATTGGGTGAAAACGCCGCCCGATATCTTCGATCTACAGGAAAAAAACGCCGACCGGGAGGTGCCGCTGGAGGCTCTCGACGGCTGGGGCGAGAAATCCGCGACCAACCTGTTTGCCGCCATCGAAGCCCGCCGCATCATCGCCCTCGACCGCCTGATCTATTCCCTTGGCATCCGCCAGGTGGGTCAGGCGACGGCGAAGCAGCTTGCCCGGCATTACGGTTCGCTTGCCAACTGGCACGCGGCCATGTGTCAGGCTACCGACGAACGTCTGCAAAACCGCGACGAGATGAAAAAGGCGGAGCTGGTCGGTGACGCCTATGGCGCGCTGTGTGCCATCGATGGAATCGGCATCAGGATGGCCGATGATCTCACCAATTTTTTCGCCGAACCCCATAATCGTGCGGTCATCGAGAATTTGGAAGAGCGCCTTACCGTAGAGGATGCGGAGCAACCGGACACCAGTTCCTCCGCCGTCGCTGGAAAGACCATTGTGTTCACCGGTTCGCTTGAGACCATGAGCCGCGCCGAGGCCAAGGCCTCCGCCGAATCTTTGGGGGCCAAGGTATCGGGATCGGTATCCAAGAAGACCGATTATGTGGTCATCGGCGCCGATCCGGGATCGAAAGCCAAGAAAGCGCAGGATCTCGGTGTGGAAATTCTCAGCGAGCAGGACTGGCGTGAGTTGGCTGGGTCCTAACCGACCCGCGACAGCCGTAAGCCAAACCAGGTCGCGGGAATTGCGAAAACCACCCATATAACGCACAGCCCGGCAATGAACTCAATGGATATGCCGGCATCGATCATCCAACCGAACAAAACCGGCGAGATGGCCGTCCCTACCACCGAGATGCCGGAGACCAAGCCCCTGATGGCGCCGAGATGCCGCACGCCATAGGCCTCGGCCCAGAACGCGCCGACGATGGATCTATGCATGCCGCTGGTCACGCCGGAAAGAACCATCCAGGCCAGGACGGCTCCGGGATGGTTGGTGGGGATGAGCGCCAGAATGCCCACCGCCATGGGGACCAGGTAAAAGGTAATCAAGCGGCGCGCACTGTACCGGTCGATCATCGGGCCGACCCAGATGCCGGCGATGACGCTGGTCGCGGAATAGGCCGCGAAGCTGGCGGCGAACCAGGTAATGTCCCACCCCTTGCTCTCGATCATGTGGATCTGATGAAACATCAGGCCGGTCATCAGCATGCCGGGGGCGATCACATTGCTCATGACAAGATAAAACATGGGGTGATGCAGAACCTCGCGCAGTGTCCATTGGCGTGCACCCGCGGACGATTTGTCATCCCCGCCCTGCCGGGCCTTCTCCGCCTGGGCCAGACGCTCTTCAAGGGCGTTATGACGCACTGTGTGACCCCGCAACAGCCCAAGGACGAGAGGCACCATCACGAGCAACAGGACTCCCCCGAACGACCACCAGGCGGCGCGCCAGCCGGCGAGGGCAATGAGAAAGACCACCAACGATGGCAACAGGGCCTGCCCCACCGCATGACCAAGGCTGGCGATGCTGAGCGCCTTGCCACGACCGGCGTCGAAATAGCGCGCCATGGCGGTCTGGGAGGTGTGACCCATCAGTCCCTGGCCACACAGCCGCAGCCCGAAAAAGGCGACAAACAGAAAGGCCGTGCCCTGCCCACCGGCAAGAAATCCGCAGGCAACCGCAAGACCGATGACCGCCAGCGCGCTATAGAGCCTGAGATCCACGTCATCGAGCCTGCGCCCGGCCCAGATGAGACAGCCGGCACTGGCGAGGGTGGCGATGGAAAAGATAAACCCCAGATCGCCGTGACTCAGGTGGTATTCGGCACGAATTTCAGCGCCGAACAGCGCGATGAAATAGGTTTGTCCAAAGCTCGACAACAGAGCCAGCAGGAATCCGAATGACAGAAACCGGGCGTTCCGGGCAAAGAAGGTAATGTAATCGCGGAGCCCGGACAGATCAGCTCTCCGGGCCTGTGGAAACCGGCCTCGCCGCGCTCTCCAGCCATGCACCGGTCGCGTCATCCACAAGGGGGCCGATGGTCTCATGGACCCGGGCGTGATAGCGGTTTAGCCAGTCTATTTCAGCCGCATTCATGATCGATGTGTCGACCAGCGCTAGATCGATGGGCGCCAGCGTCAGGGCTTCGAACCCCAGCATTTCGCGCTCGGCCTCGGCGCCTTTTTCCGCCGTCCGGACCACCTCCAAATTCTCGATGCGAATGCCATACGCGCCCGCTTTATAGTAGCCGGGCTCGTTGGACAAAATCATACCGGGGCGCAACGGCACATCGCCAAAGCGCTTGGAGATGCGCTGCGGACCCTCATGAACCCCCAGGTAACTGCCAACCCCGTGCCCCGTCCCATGATCGAAATCCAACCCCTCCTGCCACAGCGCATGCCGGGCCAGTGTATCAAGCTGCCCGCCACTGGTTCCGGCGGGGAATCGGGCGGTCGCGACAGCGATATGGCCCTTCAGAACACGGGTGAAGCGGTCCCGCATTTCCGCCGTCGGGGTGCCGATGGCCACGGTGCGGGTAACATCGGTGGTGCCATCGAGATATTGCGCACCGGAATCCACCAGAAAAAGCGTCCCCGGCTCAAGCAGACGGTTGGTTTCCGGCGTCGAATGGTAATGCACGATGGCGCCATTGGACCCGGCACCCGAGATGGTGTCAAAGGACAGACCGCGAAACCGCTCGCCGGCCGCGCGGAAGGCGTAAAGTCTGTCGACAGCGCCAAGCTCATCCACAGTACCCTTGGGCGCTTCCACCGATAGCCAGGACAGGAACCGGCAAAGCGCCGCGCCGTCGCGGATATGCGCGTTACGCGTGCCGGTAAGCTCGACGGCGTTCTTGCAGGCCTTCGGGAGAACACAAGGATCCTGCTTACGCAGGATGGTCGCGCCGCTGTCCTCCAGCCGATCGATCACCCAGGCGGGCGCGGTGCCCGGCGATACCTGCACGACCGACGCCGCTTCGCCGAGGGCTGAAAGAGCATCCCCAAAATCGTCCCTGGGGTGGACCGACACCTCATTGCCGAGATGGCGGCGTGTCGCATCGGGAAGTTTGCGCTGGTCCATAAAGAGCTGCACGAATCCATCGGCGGCAAGGATGGCAAAACATAATGTCACCGGTGTGTTGGGCAGATCGCCGCCGCGGATATTCAGCAACCAGGCGATGGAATCCGGGGCCGTCAGAACAGTAGCGGCGGCGCCGTTCGCGTCGATCGCCCTGGCCGCCTCGGCACGTTTCTCGGCGGCGTCCCGTCCGGCAACGTCCGGTCCGTGCGCCACCGCCGGCGTCAGCGGCCTGGCCGGCTGATCGGACCACACCTCGTCCAGCGGGTTGGGGTCAAGGGGCACCAGTGTGGCGCCGGCCCGGCCGCAGCCATCGCGTAACCGCGACAGGCCATCCACCGTATGCAGCCATGGATCGTACCCGATTTTCCACCCGGAAGACGCGTTGGCGGCGATCCAGTCGGCGGGCGGCTCCTCGGTTATGTGCTGGACATGGAAATGGCTGACATCGACCTGATCACGCACCTGCAGGCTATAGCGCCCATCGACAAAGATGGCGGCCTGCTCCGCCAGGACCACGGCCATGCCGGCGGACCCCGAAAAACCCGTCAACCAGGCCAGCCGTTGCGCCCCCTGGGAGGGGAATTCCGATTGGTGCTCGTCGGCCAACGGAACCAGAAATCCCTGTATCCCGCCGGCTGCCAGGGTCTTACGAAGGGCAATCAGCCTCTCGGCCGGTGCCGGCTGGACAAAAATACCCCGTGCCATCTGGGCCCGGTATCCAGCGACGGTCCCGCGCAGCGCCGTCACCATTTCAGGCGCCAAGTCGGATAGGGGGTCCGGGGTAATCAACCGGATCCATTCATCGGGATCGAGAGCCTCGGGCGCCGCGGCAACGCCCCGGGCCATATCCAGGACCTCCTCGGCGGATTGGGTGATTTTGGAATCGACCAACAATGCCGCCAATTTATTCCTATCACCAGCGGGGTTTTGGGTACCCATCAAATTAAGCCCACTCCAGGTTGCGAAGCTGGCGGAAAACCGCCTTTTCAGCCCCCTCACAAGGGACCCCGCCCGAGCTATGCGCACCGCGCATTGCCGCTCCGCGAAAATCATACCGGTAAATCCACCGGGAATAACTATTTATAAAATAAGCCGTGATAAAAATCCTTCAAATTCAGGGCCTTGTCACAAATTTTGCCGTAGGAGAAAAACCGTGTCGAACCGCCTATTACAAATCGGCCGTGTCCCGCTGATGCCCGATCCTCAGGTCGCCCTTCAGGCGAGCAGCTTATTCGAGTCGAGCAAGCAACAAACCGATCAGGTTTTCGCGCTGGGCCGCGCCTTCCGCCAGCTGCCCGGGGATATCTGGCGTGTGTTCCAGAGCTGTGCCCAGTCGGTGCACAACGCCACCCGTATACGCACCCTATCGTCTATGAACGACCGGGCGTTATCGGACATCGGCCTCCGGCGCGACCAGATTCCGATGCTGTTCGTCGATCAGCGCAGCGATCGCCTCAAGCAGCCGTCTGCCGGATGGGACGGTATCGGTCGATAACTGGT
>JABJKO010000109.1 GCA_018660305.1 Rhodospirillaceae bacterium | reverse complement strand
CTCTGGCGGTTGTAGTCGATGATCCACCAGAGATTGGCGATGTCCTTTTTCCAGCTCTCCAGCAACGCTTCGTAGACGTTGCCTTCGTCCAGTTCGGCATCGCCCACCAGAGCCACCATGCGTCCGGATTGAAAATTTCCCGGCGCCATATTCTTGAACCGGACATAATCCTGAACCAGCGACGCAAAAATCGTCTGAGCCGCCCCCAGCCCCACCGATCCGGTGGAAAAATCCACGTCATCGTCATCGCGCGTTCGGCAGGGATAAGACTGAAGACCACCCAGCGACCGGAGTTCGCCCAGCTTTTCCTTGGACTGATGTCCGAGAAGATATTGAATGGCGTGAAATACCGGACTGGCATGGGGTTTGACAGCGACCCGATCCTCCGGCTTCAGCACATCGAAATAAAGCGCCGTCATCACGCTGACAACCGAGGCGCAGGACGCCTGGTGACCGCCGACCTTCAGCCCGTCCCTGTTGGGCCGGACGTGGTTGGCATGATGAATCATCCAGGTGGAGAGCCAAAGGACCTTTTGCTCGATCAGACCGAGAAGACGCACCCGCTCGATATCGACCGGCGGCTCCCGTGTCACAATGTCTCGCATGTGCGTTGCCATAACCGTAACCCCTAGGTCATCTTCGTTAACGAGATGATAACCTCGAATAACCGAATTATGCGTTGCGAACTTGGCAGTAAATGAGCATAGATTAGCAATAATCTGCTATTTTCTGGAGCTAAATATGGATGATATTGCTCAAATAAGGCTGGATGAGATCGATCATCGAATCCTGACACAGCTTCAGGCCAATGCCCGCATCACCAATGCGGATCTGGCGCGGGCGGTCGGCCTGTCGCCCTCTCCGTGCCTGAGACGGGTGCGCGACCTGGAACGAAACGGCACCATCAGCCGGTATGTTGCGCTTGTGAACCCGGCAACTGTGGGTTTGCCGGTGAGTGTCTTTGTTCAGGTCACCCTGGAGCGGCAGATTGAAACGGCGCTGGAATCGTTTGAAGCAGCGGTCAGCAAACGGCCGGAAGTAATGGAGTGCTATCTGATGACCGGGGATTCCGACTATTTGATCCGCGTCGCGGTGGCCAGTATCGATGATTACGAGCGCTTTCTGGTCAATGAACTGACCACCATCCCCGGCGTTGCCAGCATCAAATCCAGCTTTGCCCTTAAACGGGTCACCTATCGGACGGATTTACCGCTCGACACGCCATGATTAGAAGATTGGGTGGTGTGGGGCCGACCCGCCGAAGGAATCAGGTGGTAACCTGCTCTTTGTATCGATCGGCAAAGGTTCTGAGAGCCAGCATACGGGTGCCCTCTTCATAGTTGAAGCGGTTGGTCCGGGAGAAAAACACCTTGAATTTGACGTGCGGGATGCCGTAGGGATCCTCGGCGACCGATTCTACTTCCGCCGTCTCGACCAGATCGTCGTCATGAACGCGCCGGAACGTTGTCCCAGCTTTGACGTAATCCATGCGGTTGCTGCGCCCGAAAAATGCGCTCGCAAAAGACTGCCCGGTTATGCGGTTCAGCCAACCCATGGCGGTAGCCCCAGTTACAATTACCTATCACTGACTAACGCCGCTAAAGTAACCATTACATATTAAGATCGCGTAAAAGATGATGCCCCAACTACTTGAGATTGATATAAATTTTAGATATTTCCCAAAGATTTCAATACCCTAACACGGCACCATTTTGTCCGCTCCACTCACCCGCCCTAACTATCCATAAGGTGTAGCTGGTTAAGGATTGCCGGCACCATTTCCGGAATATCGCTTGCGATCAGACCGGGGCCAAATTGTGTTGCCGCTGCTCCGTGCAGCCATACCCCGGCGCAGGCGGCATCGAACGGCCCCATTCCCTGAGCCATCAAACCCAGAATCAGACCCGCGAGGACGTCTCCGGTTCCGGCGGTCGCCAGGGTCGGCGGCGCGTTATCATTTATAATTGCTCTCCCGTCGGGAGCGGCGATCACCGTATCGGGGCCCTTGAGCACGACCACGGCGCCGCATCTGGCCGCAGCGGCACGGACTCTGCTGAGCTTGTCACCAGCCTGATCGAACAGGCGGGCGAATTCTCCGTCATGGGGGGTCAAAACCGCGCTGGAATCCAACAGGGCGTCAAACAGATCCCCCGGATTGTCCTGAAAAACGCTAAGAGCATCGGCGTCCAGCACAACCGCTTTTTGAGCCCTGAGCGCGCCCAGGGCCATGTTGCGGGTGGTCCGGCTCACACCGCAACCGGGCCCCACCAGGGCGGCGTTCTTTCGTGGATCCACCAGCAAGGCATTGAACTCATCCTCATTGGCGACCGCCGAAACCAGAAGCCCCGCGAGATCGCCGGCATAGATCTGTACCGCCGACGGCGGCGAGGCGATGGTCACCATACCGGCCCCCGCCCGATAGGCCGCCCGGGCTGCCAGCCGGGCCGCGCCGGTCATGGAGGCGCCACCGGCAATCAGGGCGTGGCCTCTGCCATATTTGTGGTCTCCCAAAGCCGGCCAGGGATAATGTGACAGCCAGAGGCCCGGGCCGTTCGCAAATGTTTCCGGTTCGATCTGTTCCAGTACGGATTCCGGAATACCAATCGGCGCGACCACGGTTTCGCCGGCAAATGCCCGGCCCGGCATCAGGAGATGTCCGGGTTTGCGGCGAAAAAACGTTACTGTCAGCCGGCAGGAAGGCGCGCCTCCCAGGACCTGACCGGTATCGCCATGAACACCGCTGGGGATATCGACAGCAACGCAGGGAAGCCTTCGGTCATTGATGGCATCGATCAAGATCCGCGCCATGTCGTCGAGGGGACGGCTTAATCCTGCACCGAACAAGGCATCGACCACCAGTTCGGCACCATCCAGCACCGACGGATCGGGCGGATGCACGGCGCCGCTCCATTGGGCCGCGGCCCAGGCGGCATCGCCTTTAAGAGCCTCCTTTTCGCCCAGCAGCGCCAATGTTATGGGCCACCCTTCATCGGCAAGCAGGCGCGCCACGACAAACCCGTCGCCGCCATTTTTGCCGGGGCCGCACAGGATACTGATCGGTCGTCGGGCCCAGCGATTTCGGATTTGATCGGCTATGGCCTGCCCGGCGTTCTCCATGAGAACTTGGCCGGATGTCCCCGACGCGATCGCCGCCTCATCGGCCCGGTACATCTGGGCAACGGTCAACAGTTCCAGCGCCTCGTCGCCCGAGGCTGATTTGATGTCGTTTGGCGCCATGGGAAAACAATAGCCCGCCGCCGCCAAAGACGGAAAGAGCGGAGTTGGTCTTCCGTATCCGCCCCGATGGTGCGGTCGCTTGACCGTGACCGAAGCCTCAACCCACTATGGGCCCTGACAGATCCCCTTAACCGGCAACGGGTTTGAAAAAGAATGGACCATGATCTTTGTAGACTGACCGCAAGCGAGGCGGCGCAACGCATCGCGGCCCGGGACATAAAGGCGGAGGAGCTGGTCCGATCCTGCCTTGACCGCATTGAGGCCCGCGAAGCCACCGTCGGCGCATGGGAGCATGTGGACCCGGACAATGTTCTCGCGGAAGCACGGAAAAGGGATGCCGAGCCCGCCCGTGGCCCGCTTCACGGGATCCCGGTGGGCGTCAAAGACATTATCGATACCGACGACATGCCGACCCGCATGGCCTCACCCATCTATGCCGACAACCACCCTGATCGGGACGCCGCCTGCGTTGCTGCCATCAGAGCGGGCGGCGGCATCATCATGGGCAAAACCGTCACCACGGAATTTGCCACGTTCAAGCCGGGAAAAACCGTCAATCCACATAATATAACCCACACGCCGGGCGGCTCTTCCAGCGGTACGGCGGCGGCGGTCGCGGATTTCATGGTTCCGGCGGGTTTTGGGACCCAAACCTCGGGGTCGGTCATTCGCCCGGCCTCGTTCTGCGGTGTATGCGGTTTCAAACCGAGCTTCGGCGCCGTGTCGCGCGAGGGGGTCAAGCTCATTGTTCCCTCTTTGGACTGCGTGGGCTACATGGCGCGCAGTTTCGATGATTTGTCGCTGATACACGCGGTCGTAACCGGCGCGGAAAACGCGCCGCTGCCCGACGGCCCCAGCCCGTCACCCCGCATCGCCATCTGCCGGTCTCCCCTATGGCACGATGCAGAGCCGGCAACGGTGGCCGCGTTTGAACAGACCATCAACCGTCTGCAGGATTTCGGCACCGGAACCGAGGAAATTGAGCTGCCCGGGCATTTTGATGGGCTTGAAGCAGCCCACGCCACCATCATGGATGTGGGGCTCGCACGCAGTCTGCGGCCGGAATATGATTCCCATCGGGAACTTCTCAGCGAACGCCTGCTGGAACGCATGGAACGGGGCATGAACCGTTCGACGAACGAGTATCTCCGGGCGCTGGCGCTGGCCGCAAGATGCCGCGCGGAAATCGACGACCTGCTCTCCCAATGGGACGGATTTCTGACACCCAGCGCCCGCGGAGAGGCTCCGGTCGGATTTGCCATGACCGGCCATCCCACCTTCAACATGATCTGGACGCTTCTGCATGTGGCCTGCGTCACGGTGCCCGGCCTGACAGGCCCCACAGGGCTGCCGGTAGGGCTCCAGCTCGTCGCCGGGCACGGCGCGGACAACCGGCTTCTCGCTCTCGGCAAGTGGCTTCATAGCAGGCTCACCATCTAGAGAGATGGGCAATATTTGCCGCCAACCCGGAAAGGCCTGACCGTCGTATTTGCCGTCTTCGGACCAGGGGCGACCTCTAAGCCATTGAAAAACAAGCATGCCTTACTTGGCACGGTTTGTGCATAGATGGGGTGAGCCTTCGGGCCTTATACAGGAGAAAATCATGAGCGCCGCAGTCGCCCAAGCCTTTACGGAAATTCCGGCAGGACTCCCACCTGCCCCGCCCGCCGTCGAGACCGATAATGTCGTTCCCTTACAGACTCCGTCGAGCATTGGCGGCATTCCGGTGACCCCGGAAATCTACAATGAAGCCAAGGCCGGCGCCCAAAAGCTGCTCGAAATGTCACCAGATGAATTACGTGCGTTGATCGCCAAGAGGGTAAATATGCTTGATACAGAACTGAGCGAAAGAGAGGCCCGCCGGGCCGCTATCGAAGAAGCCATGGTCGCCCAGCGGGTCCTGGCCGCCCGCCGTCAGCGCGCCCGCCGGCTGCGCCGCAAGGTGAATATCGGCAGTTCACTTGTTGCCGCCATGTTCACCGGTCTGGTCGTCGTCAGTATGTTCTGATCCGGGAACAAAGTTTCTCTCCATAAAAAACGCCCCCAAACCGGGGGCGTTTTTCTTTGGGCGTCTATGATCAGGCGATCAAGCCACCTTGGCCGCTTTCTCGGTAATGCTGTCGAGATGCTCTACGACCTCGCCCAGCTTCATCACATCGGCATATTTGTGATGCATGTCGAACAAATTGACCTTATGGGTCAGCTCGGCGCGGTCGAAGACGCATTCCTCCACCACTGAGACATGGAGCCCGAACATATGGGCTTCCAGCACGCTGGCCCGGACGCAACCGGACGTGCTTTCGCCACAGACGATCAGGCTGTCGATACGGCGCTGATTGAGATGCGCGATCAGCGGCGTGCCGAAGAAGGCGCTGGGGCGCTCCTTGCGAAACACCACGTCTTCCGGCTGTGCCGCAAAGGCATCATGAATCTCACAATCATGGGCCGTGGTCTTCAGGACTTCGCGCCGACGGGTCGACTGGACCCGGTGGGGATTGAACTGGGCCGTCACATAATAGATGGGTACCCCGGCCGCCCGGGTCGCCGCGAATAACTCCTTGGTGGGCTCAATGGCCTCATGCGCAAACCGCCCGCAGCTATTGGGAAATTCCGCATCCATCTCGTGAGGCTCGCCGGCGCCGCCCTTATACACCAGATTGTACAAATCGATGCACAACATGGCCGGGTTCTCGCCAATATAGGTTTCCCGCGCGAAGGACGCATAGGTATCGAGGTCCTTCTGCGGCACAACGTCTTTCCAGCAATGATCTTCAAACGCTTCGGGCTTGGCCATGATCTACCTCCTCTGTGATGTGCTGCTGGGCGCCAACCGGATTGCCCGCGAGCACTTGACGGAAGTGTCGATCAAACCGTTTCCCGATGCAAGAAAAAGCCTGCCAGTCAGGCAACAAGCCTCATGGGCGGGAACTGAACGGTCACCCGCGTGCCTTTGCCGGGCTGGCTTTTGAGATTGAGCTTGCCGTCATGGCTTTCCACCAGCGATTTGGCGAGCGGCAGCCCCAGGCCCGTCCCGGTGTCATCGGGGGCGTCCACGTCGTGCGCCTGGCCAAACGGGGTCATCACCGTATCGAT
>JABJKO010000307.1 GCA_018660305.1 Rhodospirillaceae bacterium | reverse complement strand
TTACCCGCAGCAATCCACCCAGCCGTTTCATGTCGTCGGTGTTCATCAGCAGATAGTGGGGGCAGGTCTCAACCGTCACATCGACGCCGCGGGCCTTGGCATCCTTTAGAATATAAAGCGCATCCTTGGAACTCTTATGGGCGATATGAAGCCTTGCCCCCGTCCATTCCGCGAACGCCACCGCGCGCCCCACCGCCTCCACCGCGCAGACCTCGGGCCGGGCGGCAAGATGGGCCAGCGGGTCGGTGCGGCCGGCCTTTTCCATGCGGGCCTGACGGCGCGCCATGATGGACGGGTTTTCCGCATGTACCGTGCAGCGATAGCCATGCTTGGCGAGGATTTCAAATCCCTCCAGCATGGCGCCATCGGAAGGCGCCGGCAGATCGCCGAAGGTATTTCCCATGAAACATTTGAAGCCGCTGACGCCGGCGGCGATCAGATCTTCCAGGCTGTCGATATTGTCTTCATCCAGGAGACCGTAAATGCCGTAATCCACGTGGGCCTGTGATGAGGCGCAATCCTGTTTGAGCTTGAGTGCTTCCAATGTCCCGGTGGGCGGGTTGGTATTGGGCATCTCAAAGACAGTGGTCGTGCCGCCGCAGGCCGCCGCCGCCGTGCCGGTGCCCCAGTCCTCCTTATAGGCGTATCCCGGTTCACGGAAATGAACATGGCTGTCGACCGCCCCGGGCAGCACGTAGCGCCCGGCGGCATCGATGTCGCCATCCATCTTTGGCAGCAGGCCGGGCGCGGTAACCGCGGCGATGGTCTCGCCGGCGATCGCCACATCCGCCTCAATGGTCGAAGAAGGCGATACCACCTTGCCGCCCCGTATGACGAAATCGATTTTACCGTCGCTCACAATCAGTTTCCTTTATCCGCTAGATTACCCACCCGCCATCGATGGCGAGGTCCTGGCCGGTGATGTTCTGTGACGCATCGCTGGCGAAAAACAAAATGGCGTTGGCCACATCCTGATCCGTTGATATGCGCCGCAACGCATATTCCTCTACATGGTGCGCCCGCGCTTCTTCAATTGTGATGCCCAGCTTCTCCGCCCGTTCCGCACACACTTTCTGGAAACGCGGACCATCCACCATACCGGGACACACACAATTGACATTGATGTTGTGGGGGCCAACCTCGAGCGCGGTGCTTTTTGTAATGCCCCGCAATCCCCACTTGGATGCGCTGTAGGCCATGCGCAAGGCACGGCCGCGCAGCCCGAACGTTCCGCCCACATTGACGATCTTGCCATAGCGTTGCGCAATCATGCCCGGCAGGAGCGCGCGCATGGTCAGGAAGCATCCTTTCATGTTGATATCGATGATCTGATCGAACTGCTCCGGCGTGGTTTCCCATGAATGGACCCCGAGAGGCCCCGTGCCACCGGCGATATTGACCAGAATGTCGATCCGGTCGAACGCCTTGAGCACAGCATCGCGCATGGTTTCCACATCGCTGTTCGATGTTACGTCGCACTTGACGATTTCCGCCCGTCGCCCCAAAGCGCGCACGTCAGTGGCAACTTCTTCAATGGGGCCAAGATCCCGTCCCACCAGCACCACATCGGCGCCGGCGCCGGCCAACATCAGGGTCGCCGCCGCGCCCATGCCTTTTGCGGGCCCGGTGATAACGGCGACGCGTCCTTCGAGGCTGCAGAAACTATCCACCAGCACCTCTCTCCTCTCCGATTTGATCACCCGCCGAAGCGGCATGCGGCGCATATCGCCTTGTCGCGAAGTTACAACAAGACCCGGCAGGGTCAAGCGGGTCCTGAGTAAATATGTTCAAATGACCGCTTGAGACAGCGGACACCGAGGGATAGAACGGCAGTATCATGGCCAAAAAGAAAAAAACGGATGGACACAGGCTGGGGGCTACCCGGGCTAATTCGTGGAGCGTCGACGCCGATCACGCAAATCTTGTCCGGCCGGTTTCCCCGCCACGGCCGGTGAGCTTCAAGGCCACGCCGCAGAATGTCACCATCGATCTACAACGTGCGGCCATGATCGTCATCGACATGCAAAACGATTTCTGTTCGAAGGGCGGCTGGATCGACGAACGCGGTATCGACATTGCGCCGGTCAGGCAACCTATCGCGCCGTTAAAAAAGTTTCTCCCGGTTCTCCGTGGCGTGGACGTGCCGATCATCTGGCTCAACTGGGGAAACCGCGCGGACCTGATGAATTTGAATCCCACGGTGCTTCACGCAGGCAACCCGACGGGGGATGGGACCGGCTATGGGGACACACCGAAGGGCGGCCGGTCGCCTGTCTTGAAAAAAGGCAGCTGGGGGGCGCGGATTTGCGACGATCTGAAGCCCGCGCGCAGCGACATCCATGTGGACAAATACCGGCTCAGCGGTTTTTGGGACAACGAGTTGGACAGTGTTCTCCGCAACCTCGATGTCAAAACCTTGCTGTTCGCCGGTGTAAATTCCGATCGCTGCGTTTTGGCCACAATGCAGGACGCCAGTTTCCTGGGATATGACTGCATCCTGATCGACGATTGCGCCGCGACCACGTCACCTGATTACTGCGTGCGGGCGGTGAAATTCCAGGTACGGGGAATGTATGGCTTTATCGCCCGCTCGCCGGCGATCATCCACGCCATCGAAAAATTGTAAGCGCTCCAGCGCCCGTTAATTAGGCAATTGGTTCTTTTGCAGGCATTGTTCGCAGGACAATTTGATCATACTCTGCTCTATCTGCTTCTCAGCGCATTTAGTAAGCCGCTGATTTTTCTTGAGAGTTTCCCTAATAGCGCTCTGAGGAAACATCGCGGCCGGTTTCAGTATAGTTGGCACAGTTCTTGCAATACTAAATTTAGTGCGCGGCCTGAAGCGTTTTGACACGGGCATGCCGCTGCACACAACTGAACAACAGGGAGACAGGAGATGACAGCCAATATTGTACGGCGCAGCCTCTGTGCGGCTCTTGGCCTCACGATGATGTCCGCCTTCGCCATCGGGAGTGCCCACGCGGCAGACCCCCTCAAAGTCCGCTTTATTCTCAACTGGAAATTCCAGGGTCCTCAGGCGTGGTTCTTCCTCGCCGATGACAAGGGTTACTTCAAGAAAGCCGGAATCGATATTCAGCTCGACCAGGGCTCCGGTTCAGGCGCCGCGGTCCCCAAGGTGGCAAGCACCGCCTATGACGCCGGGTTCGGCGACATCAACGCGATCACGCGCTTTGCCGCCAAGCACAAAGGCAAGCAGCCCGTGGCCGTTTACATGATCTATAACCAGACACCGTTCGTTATCGCGACACCGAAATCGGCCAAGATCACGAGTCCCAAACAACTTGAAGGGTTGACCTTGGGTGCACCGGCCAATGACGGGGCGTTCAAATTATTCCCCGCCTTCGCCAATATCGCCGGTTTCAATGCCAGCAAGGTGAACTGGCAACACATGAAGCCCAATCTGCGGGTTACCATGCTTAAGCAGGGCAAGGTGCAGGGCGTTTCGGGTTATCAACTGACCGTTCTGTTCGATGCGATGCGTGTCGGCATGAACCCGGATAAGGATCTCGACTTCATGCGGTTTGCCGATTTCGGAATGGACCTCTATTCCAATGCCGTCATGGTCAGCCAGAAAATGCTCAGGAACCATCCCGACAAGGTCAAGGGCATGGTGGGCGCCATCAACAAGGCCTTCTGGGAAGTGGTCGCCAATCCGAAAGTCGGTGTCGACGCGGTGATGAGGCGCGAACCGCTTCTGAAACGGGCCTCCGAAAGGGATCGTCTGATGGCGACCCTGAAGCACCTCATCATCTCCCCGGAAATGAAGAAGGTTGGCATGGGTGGAATCGACCCCGTGCGTCTGAAGCGGTCCATCAAGATTGTCTCCAACGCCTTCAAACTGAAACGGACTCCTGCACCGGACGAAGTCTTCCAGACGCAGTTCCTGCCATCCATGGCGGAGCGCATGGGCAAATGAGTTCCGTAAACCCGGTCCGGTCACCGGACGCTGATGCGCCGTTGGCTGGACCGGATTCTTCCGCTGGCGCCGCGGTATCCCTGAACGGCGTCGCCCTTCGCTATGGCGATTCCGAAACCGGCACCCTCGCCGTTCAGGGTACCGAACTTACCATGGAAGCGGGTGAGTTCGTGGCCATTGTCGGCCCGAGCGGCTGCGGCAAGTCGACCCTGATGAAACTCATATCGGGATTGACTCCGGCCACCGAAGGATCAGTCTCGGTTGCCGGCGAAACCGTGACCCGACCCATCAAAATCGTCGGCATGGCGTTCCAAAACCCCACCATGCTGCCCTGGAAGCGGACCATCGATAACGTTCTCTTGCCGCTCAAAATCGTCCAGCCTTACCGGGAAACTTTTCGCAGAGACAAGGAAAAGAACCTCGCCCGGGCTGAGGCGCTTCTGCAGCGGGTCGGGCTTAAAGGCTTCAGCGAGAAATTTCCGTGGCAGCTATCGGGCGGCATGCTGCAGCGCGCCTCTCTTTGCCGGGCCTTGATCCACGAGCCAAGGCTTCTGTTGCTGGATGAGCCGTTTGGCGCGCTCGATGCCTTTACCCGTGAGGAACTCTGGGGCGTTCTGGAGTCACTCTGGATGGACCGGCGTCCCACCGTCCTGCTGGTGACCCATGACCTTCGCGAAGCCGTCTATCTGGCCGACCGGGTCGTCGTGATGAGCGCACGGCCGGGCCATATCATTTTCGACCGCAAGGTCGATATCCCGCGGCCACGCAAGCTCGACGATATGTTTGGTGATGAGGCGGTGCAACTGGTCCACGATTTGCGTGGCAAGATCGAGCATCTCCATCTGGATGACCAGACCAAGGAGTTGCAGACATGAAACTGCGTCTCAACTGGCTCTGGTCGACACTCATCATCATCGGGTTCTTTGTGTTCTGGGAATTGATGTGTTTTGCAACCGACATGCCCGATTTCATCCTGCCGCGACCGACGCAATTCCTGACGGTACTCTATGAACAGTTCCACGGCATTCAGCGCCACGGCGTGCAGACCCTCATGACGACGACAGTGGGTTTTGCCGGCGGTGTGCTGGTTGGCGTCATCATCGGGACGGTCATCGGTTCCTCCAGAATACTTTACGATGCGTGCTATCCGATGCTGGTGGGATTCTATTCGATACCAAAAGTAGCGCTCGTCCCCGTGTTCGTCGTCTGGTTCGGCATCGGGACAGTGCCGGCGATCCTGACATCGCTCGTCATCTGCATCTTTCCGGTGGTCGTCAATGTCGCAACCGGGCTTGCTACCACCGAACCGGAGCTGGAGGACGTGCTGCGCGCCTTGGGCGCAAACAAATTCGACATCCTCTGGCATGTGGGCCTGCCGCGCTCGATGCCTTATTTCTTTGCGTCTCTGAAGATTGCCATCACGCTCAGTTTCGTCGGCACGGTGGTCTCGGAGACCGTCGCCGCCAATCTCGGTATCGGCAGCATGATGATCCTCGCCAGTTCGGACTTCAACATGCCGCTGGTTTTTGCCGGACTGTTCCTGCTCGCGGCCATGGGGATCGCGCTTTATGCCTGTTTCGCGGGGCTGGAGCGCCGGCTTACCGGCTGGGCCCAACGCAAGACGGAATTTGTTTCGGGCTGAGCCGAGGGCAAAGTGGATACACCCGCCCAAACTCGACTCTGCGCGCGGCTTCTTGAGGTGATCGAGCAGGATATTCTGCCGAAAACCCGAGAAGGAGTCGCCAAAGGCAGCAAGGCTTTCGGATCGGCGATCCTGCGCAAATCCGATTTATCCCTGATCGTGGCGGACACGAACAGGGAGATCGAAAACCCGCTGTTTCACGGCGAAATCTCGACCCTGAACGCGTTTTATCGTTTGCCCGCTGCGGACCGGCCAAAAACAAGCGAGTGCCTTTTTATAACGACCCACGAATCCTGTCCCCTGTGCCTGTCGGCGATCACCTGGGCGGGTTTCGATAATTTTTATTATCTGTTCGATTACCGGCAGATCCGGGATGACTTCCATATTCCGCACAATCTGAAGATCATGCAGGAAGTCTTTAAACTGCCGGATGGCGAATACGCGCGTCAAAACGCCTTCTGGCAATCTTACCCTGTGACCGGTCTGGCCGCGTCGGCATCCGGCGAAGAGGCCGACGCGTTGCACCAGAAAATCGACCGTCTCAAGACGGCTTATGTCGAGCTTGCCGAAGCCTATCAACAATCGAAATCCGCTAACGAGATTCCGCTAAATTAATCTACGGCTGCACCGTTTCGGTGAACCAGTCGGTCGGCTGTTCGTGACCAATGCCCATCATTCAATACTGGCGCCGCAGGGGGCCCAAATTGGTCGGGGATTGAGAAAACGTCGAATATCAATCACGCCGGACGCATGCCTTGACGAACTTACTCGTCACAACGATGTATCCAAGCTGGACATTATCTAAAATCTTGACCAACATTGAAAAAGAGAGGCGTAGACCTCGAAACAGGGATTGTTTGGTGTACGGCACCCGGCTGGCACAAACACAAAGGCTAGGAACGGATTGATGCCGAAACTCAATCACATTGCCGCCATCGCGCTGGAACCCCAGGTCGTCGCAAAATTCTATGCAACGATCTTTCACATGAGCTACGCCCACCGGCCATCGGCGGCAACCGCGCGGGACGGTTATGTCGGTCTCAATTTCAACCCCCGCATGCCGGGGCGTCCCGGACCGACCGGTCTCGACCATTTCGGGATCGAGGTGGAGGACATCGAGGATGCCTTCGCCATGGCCGAAAAAAAATATCCTACCGTCGAATGGGTCAAACGCTCGGGCACCCGGCCCTATGCCCAAGTCGGCATCCACGATCCGGATGGGCAGGTGGTGGATATCAATCAGAAGAATATGAAAAAATCCATCAGCCAGGTAAATACCGGCGGTCTTTACCTGGAAGAGGACCATGAGCAGGACCGGCATTTGAATATTTGGCGCTGCGCTCCATCGATCCGGCGCATTGCGCCGAGTTTTATCACGACGTCTTTAAAATGACGCCGCTAAACCGGCGCGAAGGAGACGACACCTATAGCCTGACCGATGGCAGGGTCACGTTAAAGCTGATCCCGTGGAAGATCAGCGATTATGAGGGCGTGGATGCAAACCGTCCCATGCTCGACCACATAGGCTTCAAGGTAGAAGATGCCCAAAAAGTGCATCAGGAAATCATCGACTACAATGCCCAGTTCCCGCCGGCAACGGCGCCGTGCTGGCTGCTGGAGAGCCGGGATGAGGATCGCAAAAAAGCCGAGATGCTGAGAAAACTGGCCCCCCATAGCAAGTACCAATATTGTGATCTGAACGGAACCTGTTTCGTCACCACCGACTGACATCACCAAACAAGAAATTGCGTAAAGCAGTCACTTTTTATTGCAGCAACAGGAGAGGCTAAATGACAAAAAAAACCATTTTATTCGCGGCGTTGGCCGGTGCGGGCGTTTTGGCACTTACGTCGCCAACCCTTGCCCAGAAATATGGCGGCACGCTGAAGATCGGAATGGATTCCGACGTGAGAAGCCCCGATATAGCCAGACGCGCGGGGAACCCGACGGTTCAATATGGATCCCTTATGGGCGAAGGGCTGATCGATTACGACGAGCAGTGCAATATCGTGCCCGGTCTGGCGACCCATTGGGACATCAGCGACGACGCCAAGACCTACACATTTCACCTTCGCAAGGGGGTTAAGTTTCATAACGGGCGTGAAATGACCGCCGATGACGTGGCGGCGAACTACGCGTTCCGTCTCGACAAGAAAAACAAGTCGCGCGCGCGCAGCCGGTTCAGAAGGGCCGGGGCGAAATCCTGGAAAGTGATCGACAAACATACAATTGAGTTCACGCTCAAGAAGCCATCGGTCGCCTTCCATAACGTATTCGACGCGCGCAAGTCGCATATCGTGGCGCCGGAAAGTTTCAATTCCAAACCGCCTCACCCCATCGGGACCGGCCCGTTCAAGTTTGTCGAATGGAAACCCAGCCAGTACATGAAAATGGTCCGCCACGACCAGTACTGGAAGAAGGACAAGAACGGTAACAAATTGCCCTATGTGGACGCGGTTATCGTCAAACCCCTTAAAGATGCAACGACACGATTTCTTGCGCTCAAGAGCGGTGACATCGACTGGAATTACGGCCTTCCGTTCGACCAGATACCCCAAATCAAGAAAAAGACGCCCGACTGGATGACTCCCCAGATCCGCCGGGGATCGCGCTGGATATTCATGCAGCTGCAGCAGAAACATAAGGGTCCGCTGCAGGACAAGAGGGTCCGTCAAGCCGTGGCCTACGCCCTGGACAAAAAGGAGATACTCGACGGTTTGACCTGGGGTTTGGCAAGTCCAGAGAACCAGATTTATCCCCCGGGACAGAAATGGTACTTCAAGAATGTTCCCGATCCCTACGCGAAGGGCAATGTCAAGAAAGCCAAACAGCTAATGGCCGAAGCCGGCTATACCGATGGCATAGAGTTGACGATGATTATTCGGAATCAGACCTTCCACCTGAACTTCGGCACCCTGGTTCAGGCACAGCTCAAGAAGGCGGGGATCAAGGTCAAGTTCCGGGTGCTGGATTATGCCGCGCATCGTAAGGCGGCCCGGAAAAAGAACTGGGACCTTAATCTGGGGAATTACAGCTTTCTGCCGGATCCCGATTGGCGTTACCGCACGCAACTTGAATCCAGAGCCAGTGCCAACTTTGGCAGCTATAAGAACAAGAAAGTCGACAAGTTGTTCAAAAAATCCCGGGGAGAGACGGATCCAAAAAAACGGCGGGCCATGTATCGCGAGGCTCTCCAGCTGATAAACGAGGATGGCGTTATTCTGTTCTTTGGTCATCTGCCTCTCGCGAAGGCAAGCCGCAAGGGTCTCAAGAATTTCGTGACAAACTGTCAGGGCGACACCCGTTGGGCCTACGGCGGGGCGTCACATGCCTGGTTTGAAAACGGGAAAGATTCTAAATAGGCCAATCGTAACAGACCAATAAACCGCCCTGATTTCTCAGGGTAGGAATTTAACGGCCGGACGAACGGAACCACTTTCCATCGTCCGGCCTCATTTTTTCTTGGTGGCGCGGCGATCCTTCGGAACCGCCAATTCCTTTTTACGGATGCACCGTCTCTGTGAACCAGTCGGTGGGGATGTCGTGGCCGAGGCCGAGCTCGCGGGCCTTCTTGTTGATGAGATAGCCGGCGGCGGCGAACTGGTAGCCCATACCGTTATTGAAAAAACTGGTGATCTGGTCGTCGTTAACCCGCCCTTCCCGCTTGCCGGCCATGATGTCGGGCACGGTGGGCAGCGAAGCATGGAACTCGTCCCGCGCCATACTGTAATTGCCGGTGCCCTTTTCCTCGCCAATACGGACATCGTTGGTATAGATCAGCCGCGCGTGGTCGTTGTAGTGCAGCAGGGTCATCACATCCACATGCGGCCAGGCTTCCTTATCCAGCTCAGTCGCACCGGGCCGGATGGTGCCGATATGCATGCCCGGCTCCAACCAGTCCTTCATGAATACCGGCGCCGAGGTATTGGTGGAACAATGGATGATGTGAGCACCAAGACACGCCGCCTCGGCTGACTCGAACACCCGAATTTCCTTGCCGATCATCCCACTCATCGCGGTGGCGAAGGCCTCGCGGTTTTCTTTACTGGGGCTGTAGACCCGGATGTCCTTGAGATCGCGAACGGCATCGAGCCCGGTCAGCTGGGTTTGAGCCTGCCAGCCAGACCCGAGTATGGCGACGGTATCTGCGTCCTTGCGCGCCAGACAATCGGCGGCCATGGCGCTGGTGCCGCCCACCCGCATGCTTTGGACGACACCATCGGGGAAGATCGCCAGCGGTTCGCCATTGTGAGTGCTGAATAGCAGCACCAGCCCTACATAACGCTTGCCCGGCGCCGCCGGCACTTTTACGCGGCGCATACCGGTGCCGGTTTGCGGAAAGGTCAGGATATCGGAATTGATGCGTACCGCGCCGATCCCCAGTTTGGGAATGACGCCATCCATGGATTTGAGCGCATAAAGCCCATCGTCGGACCAACTTGTCGGCGCGACGATATCGGTGCGCACCCTATCACCACCCCTGCCCGCACCGAGCTCGACAAAAGCATCGGCAAGCACCGGGATCAACTCCTCCATGGTGAGGAGCTGTTCCACGTCCTCGTTGGAAAGGATGAGTGTCATGGGGTTGCAACGCTCCGGCGCTCAGGGATGGTATTCGACTTTAACGTTGGCATGAGGTTTTGCGCGCTCGACAGCGCGCCTACCCCCCACCTAACCTCCCCCACAAGGGGGGAGGAATTTAAAATCAATAAGTTACGAATAATTATTCCCTCCCCCTCGATGGGGGAGGGTTAGGGTGGGGGTGATGCGGCTCCGACCCGGAAATCAGAGTCTCAAAAGGCTCGATCTCCTGCAGACGCAGCCCCCAAGCCGGTTTCAACAAGTTCTTAAAAGTTAAATCGGACAGTCATGGGTCTGGGCCCGAGCATGACGAGGTTGGGATGGACGCTTCCTAATTCCCGTCCAGATGCAGCACGATTTCGCGTGGGCGCGGGGTTTGGCGGTGTTCGAACAGGAAAATGCCCTGCCAGGTGCCGAGCAGCATTTTGCCGCGGTTGACTGGTATGGACAGGCTGGTCTGGGTCATGGCGCCCTTAATATGCGCCGGCATGTCATCGGCGCCCTCGGCGATATGCCGGTAGAGGCTGATATCCTCCGGCACCAGATTGGCGAAAAAATCCTCCATGTCCCTCAGCACGTCTGGATCGGCATTTTCCTGGATCAGGATGGATGCGGACGTGTGGCGAATGAAGACCGTCAACATGCCGACGGTGACGCTCTCATGGGCCACCCATTTTGAGATTTGGTCGGTTATTTCCAGCAGCCCCTGAGCGGGTGCCTGGATACTGAGCATATGCTGATGATGCGCCATCAGTCCTTGGGGTGGGCGGCCAGCCAGCTTTTCAGATGGTCGTGGGCCTTGTCCGCCGCCGCCTTCGCTTCGGCGGACGTCTCCATGCGGCAGGTGATTTCGAGCCGCAGATCGTTGGGATCGAAAAAATAGATCGACCGGATGAAGCCGTGATCGGTCGGGCCGATCAACGCCACGCCGGCCTCGTCCAGCCGGGCTTTGGCGGCCAGCAGATCGTCATAGCTGTCCACCTCCATGGCGAAATGATTGACCCAGCGCGGATTGTCGGGATGGGGTGAATAGCCCTTGCCGTCGGCGAGATCGAAAAACGCGATGAAGGATCCATCGGTCATCTGAAAAAACAGATGGAAGTAGGGCGCGTACTCGCCGGTCGAGGGCACATTGTCCGCCTCGATGGTATGGGCCAAGGGGAGCCCGAGAATATCCTCGTAAAAATGGCGTGTTTCCTCGGCGTCGCGGCAGCGCCAGGCGAAATGGTTGAGCTTGTTGATCGGCGGCATGGCCGATTTCAAAGGTGCTTGTTTGGGGTCCGATACGGTGTCCGGCATGGCAACCCTCCAGTTTTCAGTCAGCGAGGCGGTGTGTAGCGAACCACCTTCTGGTCGATGGCGCCGAAAATGGAGTTCCCGCCCTCGTCCAGCATTTCGATACGGACAGTGTCACCGAAACTTAGAAATGGGGTTTCAGGCGCCCCTTTTTCAATGGTCTCGATGGTTCGGACCTCGGCGAGACAGCACGAGCCGCGCGTCCGGTCCCGGTTGGATACGGTGCCCGAGCCCACGATGGTCCCAGCACATAGCGGGCGCGTCTTGGCGGCATGGGCGATGAGCTGGGCGAAATCGAAATACATATCGTCCCCGGCATCGGGGTCGCCGAGCTTCTCATCATTGACGTGAGTCAGGACCGGCCCGTGCATCTTGCGCCCATCCCAGGCCGCTCCAAGCGCGTCCGGCGTGACCGCGACCGGTGAAAAGGCGGTGGACGGCTTGCTCTGGTAAAAGCCGAAACT
>JABJKO010000306.1 GCA_018660305.1 Rhodospirillaceae bacterium | reverse complement strand
GCCAGCTCGGCGGTCACCACCGCATCGCGGGCGGTAAAGCAGCCCGCCGTGTTGGGCAGAAAATGATATTTGTCGCCAAGTATCTCGAACAGCCCCTCGCCGCCGCTTTCCATGCTGACGCGGCGCACCGCCACGGTGACGATTTCCGCCCCGCTCGCCTTCACCGCTTCCAGCATCACCTGCTGGTTGGGATAGCGTGAGGTCCCGATCATCAGCCGGGAGGAAAACGACTTTCCGGCGATGGTCAGCGACTGGTTGGCGACTTTGGCATCCATGGATTAACCTCCACGCACGATGTGCACTATCTCGATCATGTCATCTGGCTGCAGCGGAGTCTGATCCCAATCTCCGCGCGGAACAACCTCTCCATTTACGGCAACCGCGACGCCTCCCTGGGCATCATCAATGCCCTTATCGGCCAGCAAGGCGCGAATGCCCCCGCCGTTCAGGGTAAAGGGCTCGCCATTCACCATTATCATTGTCGCTTCGTCGTTCATGTCGCCTCTCGAAGTGGCTCGACCACCGCGCCAATTCTATCAGATGGAACAGAAGCAGGCGCGAACCGCTCCAAGAGAAACGGTTGAATGATGGAAGCGACCCGTCCTGTCAAAAGGTAATCGCTGACCGCCCGCGCGGTTATGGGGGCGAGCAGAATACCGTTCCGGTGATGGCCTGTCGCCATGACAAGCCCGTCTATGGCCGTTGGACCCAGAATCGGCGCATCGTCGCGGCTGGCTGGACGCAGCCCCGCCCAGCTCTCGACCACCGGCAGATCATAAATGCCGGGCAGGGCCTCCCAGGCGCTGCGCAGAAGCTCGAACAGCCCACCTGCGGTCAGCTCCGTATCGAAGCCCATCTCCTCGACTGTCGCACCGATTATCAGCCTGCCGTCACCCTTCGGCGCGAGATAGATGGACGGCACGATGGAATTACCAGGCCCCCAGACCACATGTTGTATGAGCGGCGCATCACTGGGCATCTGTACCGCCACCATCTGGCCCTTGAGTGGACGGACCGGCGGACGGACATGTTCGGGAAGACCGGGAATGTTACGCGACCAGGCCCCGGCCGCGACGACGACCGCCTCGGCGGCGATTTCCTCGGCCCCAATTCTGACACCTGTGACATGGTCGCCCTGCAGGAGGATCTCGTCGATTTCGGTGTGTTCGCGCAAGGTGCCGCCGGCCTGAAGATAAGCGTCCTTCAGCGCATCTCCGACCCTGCGGTTATCGACCTGATGATCCAGCGGGCTGAATATGGCGCCGGTCACGGCGCGCGCCAGAAAAGGTTCCTTTTGCCGTGCCTCGTACCCGCTCAGCCACTCGACACCAAGTCCCAGCTCGCGAAAATAGCTGTAGCGGTGTTCGAGATATTCACGGTCATCGCGATCCAGCGCGACCACCAGCGTGCCCTCGGCCCGGTAGTCCACATCGATGCCGGTTGCCGTCAGAAGATCACCGGCGAAGTCCACCCACATGGCGCGGCTTTCCAGCGCCAGCGGCAGCAGCGCCTCCTCCGCGTGTTCGGCTTCCGCCTGCGGCGCCAGCATACCGGCAGCCGCCCAGGTCGCTGCCTTATTGGCCTCACCGCGATCAATCACGCAGACGTCCTGCCCGGCCTGCGCGAGACGCCAGCCGATGCCGAGACCGCATATGCCACCACCGACGATGACAATCATAAGCTTAGCCGGACAGGCAAAATGCCCGCCGCTCCTTTAATGCCGGGAGCCGCTAGTCGCAACGCTTGGAAGGGAAAGCCCTGCATGACGACTCCCTACGCTGGTTTAAACCAGATCAGGTTCTATGGGTGTTTTCTCAGCCCTACCGGACACCCCAGGTCACGGCCCGCAGCGTGATCTTGTGACCGCTGACTGTCAAGTAGGGATAGCAGCCGGCGGTTTTGATTGCAGGCTGGTTTTGGTGCTACCCTTTCAAAAAATAAAAGGAGAATGAACAAGCCGAGTGGGAGGAACGACATGGCTGGATCACGCATACAAAATTTCCTATCGCCCGAAGATTTCGACGCGCTTATCCATCAGGAAGTCGGAAAACTGTGGTGGGAACAACCGGCAGCGATCATCACCTATATTCAAGGCGATCCGACATCCGAGGGCATGTGCGCCTTTTCCCTGGAGCATTGCTATTTCGCCGAACGGTTTCCGCGCTGGTTTGGCAATATCGTCTCCAATTGCCCGTATCTGGAAGCACGGCAATACATGATCGAGAATATGTTCGTCGAAGAGGTCAAGGACCCCGCCATCGACGCCGGCCATTACGAGAGCATGGTGGATTTCGCGGTCGCCACCGGCGCGGTGCGCCAGGATGTCTATGATTACACCCCGTCCATCACCCAGATCATGGCGACCCATTACTGGGATAATATCAGCCGCACAAAACCATGGCTTGAGGCCTTCGCCGGTGTCGGTGGGCTGGAATTCACCAATAGCGCCAAGCTGGCAGACGCCTATAATCAGATACCGCTGAATTCACGGGACAATTTCCTCAAATTCGCCGGCAAGCAGGATTTCGGTGAGACCGACATGGCCCATTGGGAAGCCGCCACCGAGGCTGATACGGGCGAGGACGGCCACGGGCAGCAGACCATCAATATCTGCGTACAGTACGCCGATACGGTGGAAAAGCAGCAGGGTGTACTCGACACCATGCTGCAGAGCATCAGCATTTTTAAGTACCAGTACGACCTGATCGGAAAGATGGCGTTCGACGCCGACCGCAAAAGCGCCGCGTGATACCGGTCAGCCCGACCGTACCAATCGCGCACAAATAGGTGACAGGGACCGATGACCATCGAGACCACATCGTCAGGAGAAGCAAAAGCGGCCATGGGCGAGCCCGTGCGCCGCATCGAGGATGAGCGCCTGGTTACGGGCGCGGGTCATTTCGTGGACGATCTGGCCCCGCCGGGCACGGTATTCGCCCATGTGGTGCGCTCTCCCCATGCCCATGCCCGCCTTCTTGGGATCGACACGAATGCGGCCGCGGCCGCACCGGGAGTGCTGGCGGTTTATACCGGGGCGGATGTGATCCGGGAGAATATTGCCCCCCTGACCTGCGGCTCCTTCCCCAAACTGCCGCCCAACAGCCCATCCCATAACCCGACCCAGCCAATCCTGGCGGCGGACAAAGTGCGCTATGTGGGTGAAGCCATCGCCCTGGTGGTCGCGGAAACCCTGGCTCAGGCGAAAGACGCGGGCGAACTCATCCATATCGAGTACACGTTGCTGCCAGCGGTCACCCTGAGGGACGCCCATGCGCCGGATGCGCCGCAGGTCTGGGACGAAGCCGACGGCAATGTGAGCTTCCGGATTGAGTCCGGCGATGGCAACGCCGTGGATCAGCAATTCGCCGCCGCCGCCCATGTGACGGAAATCTCGGTCCATTATCCACGCGCGTCAGCCAACACCATGGAGCCCCGTGGCGCCCTCGCCTATCGCGATCCCATGGACGATCGTTACACGCTGTGCACCAGCTGCCAGGAACCGCACGAGGTGAAGCATGTGGTTTCCCATCTACTGGGTATTCCGGCGCTGAACCTCCGGGTGGTAGCCATGGATGTGGGCGGCGCCTTCGGCATGAAGGGCCAGGTCTATCCCGAAGAAGTACTCGTTCTCTGGGCTGCCCGGAACACAGGACGCCCGGTGAAATGGACGGCGGATCGGAGCGAGGGGCTGGCCACGGACATGCATGGAAGAGGGCCCATCGCCGAGGCGGCGCTTGCCCTCGATTCCGACGGGCGCATCCTGGCGTTCCGCACCTCGGTGTCGGTGGATGTGGGCGCCTATCTCAGCGGATCTGCCGGTGTGCCGCCGCGCAATGCGACCATCAGCTATCCCGGCACCTATCACGTGCCGCTGATCCACGCATTGGTGCGCGCAACCTTTACCAACACGACGCTGCTGGGGCCCTATCGCGGCTCCGGCAAGCCCGAGGCGACCTATGTGCTTGAACGCCTCATGGAAAAGGCGGCGCGGGAAATGGACTTGGATCCCATCGACATGCGGCGGCGCAATCTCATTTCACCATCGGACATGCCGTACCAGACACCCGGCGGTTACGTATACGATTCCGGCCATTTCGAACGAATTCTCGACAAGGCCATCGATTTGGCCGACGGGCAGGGATTCGAGACCCGCCGCGCCGATTGCGAGCAGCGCGGGCTGCGGCGCGGCCGGGGGCTCGCGCTCCATTGCCAGCGGGCCGGTACGTTTTCGGAGAGAATGGAGATCCGGGTCGGCCAGAACGGCTCGGTCGCGCTCCATGTGGGCACGCTGTCGACGGGCCAGGGCCACGAGACCATGTTTGCCCAGATGGTTTCCGGCTGGCTCGGCGTGCCGCTGGACCAGATACGGGTCTTTCAGGGCGATACCGACAAGGTTCTGTTCGGGCGCGGCACGTTCGCCCAGCGCAGCATGAGTGCCGGCGGTTCCGCTCTCAGGCGCGCCGCCGATGATGTGGTGTCGAAGGGCTCCCGTCTGAGTGCCTGGATGCTGGAGGTCTCCGAGGCGGATATCGTGTTCGAGGACGGACTGTTCCGGGTTGCCGGCACCGACCGGGAGGTCAGCTTCCGGGAGGTGGCGGAAACCTCCTATATGGGCGCCGGGCTACCGTCGGCACTGGGCATCGGGCTCGATGGCGTCGGGACCCATGACGGCACCTATTCCTTCCCCAACGGCTGCATGATCTGCGAGGTGGAGGTCGATTCCGAAACCGGCACCATCAGGGTGGACCGCCTGTACGCGGTGGACGACGTGGGCGTAGTGGTCAATCCGCTGACGCTGGAAGGGCAGCTGCACGGCTCCATCGCACAGGGGCTGGGGGAGGCCCTGGTGGAGCAGATCGTCTATGACCGCGAGACCGGGCAGTTGCTCACCGGCTCGTTCATGGATTACGGCATGCCCCGCGCCGACATGATGCCGGACATCATTTCCGAACTCTCTCTGGTGCCGACCGGCACCAACCTTCTGGGCGTCAAAGGCGGCAGCGAGGCGGGAAACTGCGGCATGCCCCCGGCCATTATCCACGCCGTACTCGATGCGCTATCGCCCTGGGGCGTGACCGATATCCCCATTCCAGCGACCCCCGAGCGCGTCTGGCACGCCATCCACACTGCCTAGGGCGTTTTATTTTCGGCCGATTGCACATGAGCGATGCCGAGGCCGGCGGCACAAAGCCCGAGACCGACGAAAGTCGCGGTTGTGTCATGGGCGATGAGGCAGATGCCTCCCGCCCCCACCATGAGGCGGATATAGCCGGGTAACGCACTGCGGAAAAAGCCTTCCACGGCGGCGGCGATCATGACGACCCCGAGGGTTGCGGTGACCAGCGCGATCAGGATGGAATACCAGCTGCCGAACATGAGCAGCTCGGTGGAATAAACAAAAGCGAACGGCACGAGGAAGGCGGCAATGGCAAACTTCACCGCCAGCGCCGCGATCAGCAACGGATTGTCCTCGGCGATGGAGGACGCCGCGTAAGCCGCCACCGCCACCGGAGGGGTAATGGCCGACATCACGGCGTAATAGAGCAGGAACATGTGGGCCGCCATAACCGGCACGCCGATATCGGTGTAAAGATTGCCCAGCAGCAGCGCCGCGAGGAAATAGGCGCTGACCACCGGCATGCCGAGCCCAAGCACAATGGTGAAGGCGGCGCCGATGAGCAGCGTCGGGAACAGCGCCTTGTCGGTGATGCTGTAGATAATATGGGCGAACTTACCCACCAGCCCGGTCATGGTCAGCCCTGCCGTCACCAGTCCCGCCGCGGCGCAGGCGCCGGTGACGGTGACCATGCGCACCGACGTGTCGGCGGCGGTCTTGACGAAATCCACCAGCCCGACGCGGGTGTCCTTCTTCACGGCGTCGGTCGCCAGCAGGGTGACCGTGCCGAACAGGGCGACCGTGGTCGGCGTATAGCCGATGAGAAGCGCGGTGGTAAGAACCCCCAACGGCACCAGAAACAGGACACCGTTCTTGAGGGTCTGCCAGACCGGCGGAATCTGGTCGGCCTCGAGCCCGAGGAACCCCAGCTTCACCGAGCGGAAGTGAACCTGCGCATAAACCGACGCGTAATAGAGAACCGCCGGCAGGAAGGCGGAGATGGCGATGTCGCGATATTCGATGCCGGTATATTCCGCCATCATGAAGGCCGCCGACCCCATCACCGGTGGCAACAGGCTACCACCGGTGGAGGCCGAGACCTCGATGGCGCCGGCGACCGCGCCGTTGTAGCCCATGCGCTTCATCATCGGGATGGTGATGGAGCCGGTGGTCACCACGTCCGACGTGGGGCTACCCGACACCATGCCGTAAAGTCCGGACGACACGACGGCGATCTTGGCGACGCCACCGACCTGTTTGCCGCTGATGGACGCGGCCAGATCGAAGAAGAATTCGCCGCCTTTGGCCTTATGCAGCACGGCGCCAAATAGCACGAACAGGAAGGCATAGCTGGCGGCCACCCGGATCGGCAGGCCGAGGATGCCGTCCAGCCCGAAGATCATGATGTCGATGAAATGGTTGTAGTCGATATAGCCGTGATTAAGGATGCCCTCGAAATTATGGCCCCAGAAATTATAGGCAATGAACAGAAGCACCACCGAGGTAAGTCCGAAACCGGTGGTCCGCCGTGTCGCCTCCAGGCTGAGCAGGAACAGCGCACTGCCGAACATCAGCTCAGGCGTGGTCAAATCTTCCATGAGCTGGATTCGGTTGCTCACCTTGTCCCAGTTGAGGGACGAATAAACCAGGGTGGCGACCGAGATGGCCGACAGAATCCAGTCGATGATTGCCGGTTTGACGGGATCCGACCGGGGCGACGGCCCGACGATGAGGAACACCAGCGTCAGCATGGCGCACAGGAAGGTCGCGGTCAGCCGCCAGGGATCGAGGAAATAGATCGCCGCGTAGATGACAAAGGCGGCAATCGCCGCGCCCCAGGTGGTCACCGCGTAATACAGCCAGCCCTCGGGCTTGCGGCGAACACCCACCGAAAACCAGGTGTCAAAACGGAAAAGATTGCGCAACATGCGATTGATAAGCGTTAAACAGGCGAGCCAGGGTTCATGATCCGGCCCGCCCGTAAACGATCTGCTACATCAGGCCCGCTTCCTTGTAGTACTTGACGGCGCCCGGATGATACTGGCCCTTGCTGCCCACCAGGAATTTAGGGGTGAGCTTGCTCAGGAACCGATGGGCGCTGGAAAACGCCTTAAGGTTGGTATGAACAGCCTTGGCGATGTCATAGGCCATTTTGTCATCGCCATCCTTGTGCATGATGATGTTGCCCTCCATGGACGGCACGACAAGATCCGCCGGCTGGCTCTTGTAGGTGCCGCCCGGCATGGTATCGAGCGGCATGTTGAGCTTCTTGGCGACGCGCTGCGAGACCGAGCGGTCGTTAACCGACAGTAGAACCATGGGCACCGCCGCTTCCATCTGGCGCAGACGCCGATGCTTGATGGGCCAGGTCATCATGTGGCCATCGAGCTTGCGGTCAGCCATGAGCGAGGTGGTATCGCCCGACGCGGCATAGATCACCTTGCCGCCCCAGCTATCGATATCCTTCAGCTTGACGCCGATCTCGTTCAACATGGCTTCGGCGATCACCGACACAAGAAGCCCGCGGCGGTTGATGGAAATGCGGATGGGCGGCTTCTTCGTCGCGATGTCGGAGAAATCCTTGATGCCGTACTTGTCCGCCGCCGACTTCGTCAGCATGGGATGAAAATAGAGCCAGGCATGGACACGGGCGACCACGCGCACGGATTTGATCTTTTTCTTGAAAGGCTTGATGGCGTTGGCCCCGAGATGCATTTCACCGGTGGAGGCAAGCGCCAGAGCGACTTTTTTGCGATCCACCAGGGCGATGTTGGCGATGCCACCGCCCGATGTCTGATAGGTCACTGACGATCCCGGATAGGTCGCCGACATGGCCTTATCGAGCGCGACACCGAGAATGGACCACACGCCCTTTGGGCTCGCGCCGGCAATGGTCAGGTTATATTTTTGTGCAAATGCGCCGGTCGTGGTCAGAACGGCCACGGCACAGGTTACAGCAAACAACTTACGCATGTTGAGCCTCCCTTAATTCTACCTGTTACGACCCCTGTTATAATTTATTGAAGAGCGGGGATTGGCGAAGTCTAGTGCATCGCCTTGGCATGTCAAACGCGCGCGCGCCTTGCCGCCTGTTGCGCCGGACCCTAAGGTGCCCGTCCGCAAATCGGCCCGGGGCACGTATGGCGACTGATAATAAGAAAAGCGAAACACACGCCTTGCCCGTATGGCTGGCTTTCGTGATGCTGGTGATGACAGCGGTTTTCTGGAGCGGCACCACCATCGTCGGTCGCGCCGCAGCCGGTGAAATCCCGCCCTACAGCCTCACCTTCTGGCGTTGGGCCATCGCCTTTGTGGTGTTTATACCCATCGGTTTTCGGCCTTTCTGGAACCAGCGCGACCTATACCGCCACTATTTCTGGCGCATGGCCGGATTTTCCTTTTTCGGCATTGTCGGGTTTACGATCTTCTTCTTTACCGGCATGCAGCTGACCACGGGCATCAACGGCTCGCTTCTGCAGGCCGCCGGCCCGGTGATCATCGTGCTGGCGTCACTGATCATCCTGAAGATCGGGCTGACAAGGGGGGAGATCGTGGGCACCTTGATCGCCATCGCCGGATCGCTGGTGATCGTTCTCCATGGCGACATCACCCTGCTACGCGCGCTGCAATTCGGCCTGGGGGATATTTTCATCATCCTCAGTATGGTGAGCTGGGCCATCTACACCATCTGCCTGCGCTGGAAACCTGATGGCCTCAATCCGTTCGGCTTTATTTTTGTGCTGGCCGGGCTCTCGGTGCCCATGCTGCTGCCGTTTTATCTGTGGGAGCTGGCGGCCGGTCAGACCTTCACCCTTTCCTATTCGAATATGGGCCTGATCGGCTATTCGTCGGTGTTTGCCTCCGTCGTGGCCTATATGTTCTGGAATTGGGGGGTAGCCGTGGTAGGCGCCAACGCGGCGGGTTTCAGCCATTACCTGATCCCGGTGTTTGGAACCATCCTGTCGGTCATCCTTCTCGGCGAAGCGCTGGAGACCTATCATGTGGTTGCCATGGTGATCATCTTCGGCGGGCTCTACCTGACAACACGGCACCGCACCCATTGAGATCCGAGTTGAGACCAAATGTCCCGGTTGACCTGCCGCGCGATCTGCGTAGGGTTCGGGGCAGCAACCACATGAAAAGAAGACCATGACTGTAGACAATCGCGTCCTTATCGCCGGTGCCGGGCCGGTGGGCATGATTTCCGGGTATTACCTTGCGCGACACGGCGTTCCGGTGACCGTGTTCGATACCGAACCGGACATTCAGCCCGATCACCGGGCGTCGACCGTCCATCCGTCGACCCTGGAAATGCTTGATGATCTCGATGTCACCGAACATTTGATAGGCCAGGGGCTGCTGTCACCGATATTCCAGTACCGCGACCGATACGACGACCGGGTCGTCGCCGAGTTCGATTACAACATCATCGCCGATGAGACGCCTTTCCCCTTTGCGCTCCAGGTTGAGCAGCACAAGGTGGTCAAATCGACCTGGGATAAGGCGAAAGTGCTGCCGGACTTCACCCTGTTGCGGCCCTATGAGGTGATCGGCACCACCCAGACCGACGATGGCGTCTCCGTCACCGTCACCAATCCAGACGGTGAAACCGAAACCCACACCGGCCGTTACCTGATCGCCGCCGATGGCGGACGCAGCATCATCCGCAAGGAACTCGGCATCGACTTTCCCGGCTTCACCTGGGGCGAACGCTTCGTCATCGCCACCACACGGTTCGATTTCGGTGCCCCTGAAGCCGGCGGGCATCACTATCGCAACTATGTGGCCCACCCCGACCAATGGTGTGCGCTGATCAAGGTGGCGGGCGATGATATGAAAGGTCTGTGGCGTATCCTGCTGCCCGCCTCTGGCGATGAATCCGACGAAGAAGTCGGTGGCGAGGAATGGGTGCAACGGAAATACGCTGAATGCCTGCCCTACAATCCGCCCTACGAGATTGTTCACCGCAATCTGTACAATGTGCATCAGCGTGTCGCCGATAATTTCGTGCAGGGCCGCATCGCGCTGGCCGGTGACTCGGCACACGTCAACAACCCGCTGGGCGGCATGGGCATGAACGGCGGTATCCATGACGGGATCAACATTTCGGAAAAGCTGGTCCGCATCTGGCGCAACGAGGGCGATCATACGGATCTGTTCCCGCAATATGACCGCCAGCGCCGCACAATGGCCAAGAAATACGTGCAGGCCCAATCCATCGCCAATAAGGAAATCCTGCAGGAAAACAACATGGATGTGCGGCGCGGAAAACTGGATGCTCTGGGTGAAATCGCCGATGACAAGGTGCGGTGCCATGAGTATCTGCTGAAATCATCACTGATCGCCATGGTGCGCGAGGCCAACGCTACCGCCTAAAGACAAGAGACCGAAGACGGGGAGAGTTTGCATGATCGATTTTGTCCGGCCGGGCCATCCGTTCGAGGGCCAGACCCAGCGTCTCGCCGCCGAGGCCATCAATGGCGGCGGTGATGTGTTCGAGATCGCGCGTACCAGCCGCAACATCGAGATCGGCGACACCGATAATTGGCAGCGCGTCTGGCACGCCCTTGCCGAGACGGTCGAGGCCGAGGCCCGTGCCGAGCTGGGCGCCGGTCATGAACAGACCGCCATGGGACGGTTTTTCTCGGCCAACCAGTATTACCGTCAGTCCGATGTCTTCCTGACCGGCGACGATCCGCGCAAGGCGGAGGCGTTCCGCAAGTCGCAGGAACTGTTCCGCGAAGGCGCCAGGCTGCACACCCCACCCATCGAGGTGATCGAAGTTGCGTGCGGCGATGACGTTTATGACGGCTATTTCTGCCACCCCATCAACCCGAAGCCGGGCAAATGGCCGGTGATCTTCCTGATCGGCGGCGCCGACGCGTTCGCCGAGGAAGTGTTTTTCAGCGGCCGCAAGATCCTCGACCGGGGCTGGGCCATGCTCCTCGTCGACACCCCGGGCCGTGGTTCATCGAGCTATCTCAAGGGCATCCCGACGCGGGCGGATTATGAAGTCCCCATTAGCGCCTGTCTCGATTGGGTGGAAAAACGCCCGGAGGTGGACCCGGCCCGCATCGGTATCATCGGCATCAGCATGGCGGGTTATTACGCGCCACGGGCGGCGGCCTATGACGACCGCATCAAGGCATTGGTGGGCTGGTGTGGTTGTTACGACATGCTGGAAGACCTCTATGAGTTCTTTGAGCCTCTGCAGGCGACTCTGCAACGCATCCTGGGTCACAAGACCGATGCCGAGGCCCGCGAAATCCTGAAGGATTTCAACATGAGGGACGCGGCGCCACGTATCAAATGCCCGACGCTCATCACCCATGGTGCCAATGACCGGCTGATGAACGTCGAGGGCGCCAAACGGCTCTATGAGGCCATCGGCGCCGCGGACAAGACCCTCAAGATCTATGACGACGCCGAAGCCGGCGGCACCGGCCACTGCCAGTACGACATCTGGGGCACCTCGACGCCGTTCGTGCTCGACTGGATGGAAGAGCGGCTCTAGCCGACAGCCCGCTGTAACCGATCAGGGATCGCCCGCCTGACCGTCTTCCTTGAGTGCGAAGGGCTCGAAAGTTGGCTTATAGCTCTTGTCATCGAGAAACTGACTGAGACCTGCATTGTAGGAATCCTCGGTATCGCCGACCTTGAGCGCCACGTTCTTCGCCATGAGATAGTCGTAGGACTGATCGAAATCCATTGACCGGACATGACGAAAAGCCTGCTTGGTGGCGCGTAGAACAGCCGGGCTCTTGGCCATGAGTTTTTTCGCCAGTTCGATGGTTTTTTCGAGCAGCTCCTCCTTTGGCACCGAATAATTGACCAGCCCGACCCGGCAGGCTTCGTTGCCATCAAACGCCTCACCGAGGCACGCATATTGCAGGGCGTGACGGGCCAGGATTGTGTCGTTCACGACTTTGGCCACCAATGCGGCCGGGATGATGCCCCAATTGACCTCTGACAGGGAAAACACCGCGTCATCGGCCGTGATGGCGAAATCCGTCGCACAAAGCTGCATGAAGGCGCCGCCGCAGCAATAGCCTTCAATCATGGCAATCGTCGGTTTGTCGTAGTTGTACAGCCGTTCCCAGCGCCATCGGTTGGCAGTCTCGATCGCCGCCTTCTGCGCCGCCGGATCGTTTTCAGTGGCGCGGAAGAATTCCTTGAGATCCTGGCCGGCGCTGAAATAGCCGCCGGCGCCTGCGATCACCACGACCTTGGTCTCCGGGTCGGTTTCCAGCACGCGCAGGACCTCATCCATTTCGGCATGGAGTGCCGGGCTCATGGCATTTCGTTTCTCGGGGCGGTTCAACATCACCCAGGTGATGCCGCTCTTCTTTTCAACGGTGACGCACTTCAGATCATCGAATGTCATGTCTGCTTCTCCCTTGATAATGGTCAATTTCAAATACGCGCACTACCAGCCTTCGTCCCTTCGAAGTCTTGTTGCTGGGTTTGATTATATGATTGTAATACAATAATGCAATATGCTATTTTCAATTTTGTATTTCGTTGATAATTCAGAAGGCGGGCAACATGTCACCAGCAAACACTCTAGCGGCACGACCGAACGCCGATACCGCAAGCTCGTTGCGTGTCCGGCGCGAAGTGCAGTCACTACGCATGATGACGGTCGACACCCTGCGGCGCGCCTTGCTGCGGATGTATTTTCAACCCGGCGACCGGCTGATCGAACGCGAGTTGTGCGAACTGACCGGTGTGAGCCGCACCTCGGTTCGCGAAGCGCTTCGTCACCTGGAATCGGAAGGTCTGATCGAAAATGTTCCCCACCGAGGTCCCTCGGTCGCGCGATTGAACAGGCAGGATGCCCTTGATCTTTTTGAAGTTCGAAGTGCGCTGGAACCCATGACCGCGCGGCTGTTCGTCGAACGGGCGAGCGACGGCGACCTGCGAGCCATCGAACGCGCAATCCAGCAATACCAGACAGCGGCTGCCACCCAGGACACGGAGGGCATGATGGAAAACATCGCCGATGTCTATGATCAGCTATTCGACGGGTGCGGCAACGCGACGGCCGCCAAGATCATCCGGACGCTCCATGTCCGGGTCGCGTTTTCCCGGGCCATCACCTACCGACACCAGACAGAGGCCGACGTCCGCAAACTGGTGACAAACAGCAAAAAGCTCCTTCGAGCCTTAAAGAAGCGCGATGCCGATGCCGCAGCGGAGGCAAGCCTCGAGCGGGTGACCATCTCGAAGAACATCGCCATCAAGATCCTCGACGATTAACCGGCAATATCGCGCCATCGAAAATTTTAGGAGAGAAACCGTGGAACAGATCACCCGTATCAATCATGTCGGGTTGAGAGTCCGAAATCTCGATGTCACGCGGGTCTTCTATGAAAAACTCGGTTTCGACTTTATCGTCGGCCCGATTGGTCCGGAACCTGTTGCCGTCATGGAGCATCCCTCGGGCGTGAATATCAACTTCATCCTGAATGCCTCCGAGGACAGCTCGAACAAGAACCTGTTGATGGATGTACCGGAAAAGCATACCGGGTTTACGCATATCGCCCTGGAAATCACGGACAGGGAAGGTGTGAAACGCTGGCTGGACGAGACGGGAATTCCGGTTACGGAAACGGTGGAATTGCCGGACGGCACTGTCTTTTTCTTTATTCGCGACCCCGATGACAACGTCATCGAATTCCATCAGCCCAAATCCGATTGATGCTGTCCGCTTAAACTCGTTATCGGGGGCGCTACTATTCGCGCATGCGCTCCAGCGCCGGGGCGAATTCGCGGGCCCGCCGCAGTGCCCAGAGACACAGCGCCAGGCACAGCACGCCGCCTACGGCCACCGGCCACTGCAGGCCGACGAATTCCGAAGCCGCGCCCATGAGAAACGCGCCCAGCGCAGGCGCGCCGCGCGAGATCATGCCGTAGAGGCTCATCACCCGGCCGCGCAAATCGCTGGTCACCGCGTTCTGCAACAATTGCTGCTCGCCAACACCGACAATGGTCAGCGCGAACCCGGTGACCCCCACACACAGCACGGCGAAGTAATAATTGCTGGTGGAGGCAAACAACAGCAGCGTGACGCCCAGCACCAGCAGCATCCAGGAGACCAGCCGAGTTAGCCCCACCACCGTGCCGCGCCGCGCTAGAAGCGCGCTGGCAATGATCGCACCGACCCCCGCGGCAGCATGCATGGCGCCGAGCCCTTCGACGCCGCGCCCGAAGACACCATCGGCAAAGCCCGGCAGCAATTCCACATAAGCCCGGCCGCACAGGGCCACCACCGTCAGCAGGATAAACATCTGGGCGATGCCCGGCGCCCGCAGACAATAGAGAATGCCCTCGAAAATCTCCGCCGGAATGTTGCGGAGGGGTTTTGGCTCCCCCCGGGGCGGCAGCTCAATGCGCAGGAAAAACAGGATAACAATAAACAGGAAAAAGGATGCCGCGTTAGCCGCAAAAGCCGCCGACGCGCTCCACGTGTCGATGATCCAGACACCCACCACCGGCCCCAGCACACGGGAGCAATTGAACGACAGGGCATTAATACCCACCGCGGCCGACAGATCCTTGCGCTCGACCAGGCTCGGCAGGACCGAAAACCGCAGCGGCTGATTGAAGGACATGATAAGGCCACGGGCAAAGGACAGCCCCACCAGCCATTCGATGGTCGGACCAAGGGCGGCGACGGCGCACAGGACCAGCGCCTGAAACATGGCCAGGGTCTGGGACACCTTAAGCCCGTTCAACCGGTTCACCCGGTCGGCCACTGCCCCGGCGAAGGGAGCAAGCACCATGGACGGCGCCAACTCGGCCACAGCGACGATACCGAGCCACAATCCGGATTCGGTCAGCTCCCAGGCCAGCCATCCCATGGCGATCCGCTGTATCCAGCTGCCAAAGTGAGACGGAATATTGCCCGTCATATAGAGCGCATAATTGCGGTTGCCGAAGGCGCTGACGATGGCGCTTAGACCGGTCTGCGCCATCTACCTGCGCGCCTCGTCGCCGCCATCGCCTTCCAGGGCGTCCGCCATGGCGCGCCGCCTCGGCAGGAACCACAGCCACAGACCGAAACAGATGAGCCCCGCGATGAAGACCGGCCAGCGCAATCCGATGTAGTCCGATGCCCAGCCGATGGCCAGTGCGCCCAGCGCCGGACCACCGCGCGAGACCATGCCATAGAGGCTCATCACCCGGCCGCGAACATCGCTCGTCAGGGTATTCTGCAGCAGGGTCTGTTCCCCCACCCCGACGCACAGCATGGAAAACCCGGCCAGGAACACGCAGGCAAGACCAACCCAGATACTTGTGGTCGCGGTCAGCCCCGCCAACGCCAGACTGAGCAGCAAGACGTTCCAGGCAACGAAATTTGTGAGTCCGTTCACGCTTGCGCGGCTGGCCAGGACGATGCTGGCCGCCACCGACCCGGCGCCGGTGGCCGACGTCAGCATGGAGAACCCGCCCACGCCATACTGAAACACCGCGTCGGCGAATTTTGGCAGCAGTTCGGAATAGGCCCGCCCGAACACCGCATAGACACCCAGCAGAATAAACATGGGCCCCACCCCCGGCGTGCGGACGCAGTACTGAATGCCCTCCAGTATCTCACCCGGTACGTCGCGCAACGGTTTGGCGGCGCCACGCGACGGCATCTCCGGGTGGATGACAAACAGGCTCGCGATGAAGATGAGGTAAGATACCGAATTGACCAGGAACGCCAGCGCCACGCCGCTGTGCAGGATGAGAAACCCGGCAATGGCCGGCCCGGCGACGCGCGCGAAGTTGAAGGAAACGGAATTGATGGCGATGGCCGAGCCGAGATCCTTACGCTCGACAAGGCTCGGGATGATGGCAAACCGGAAGGGCTGGTTGAAGGCCATGATCGTCCCTTGAAGCAGAACCAGGGCAAACAGCCATTCGATATTCAGCCAGCCCGCCACCGCCATGCCCCACAGGATAATCGCCTGCAGCGCCGCCAGCGTCTGGGTCATGCGCGAGCCATTGAGCCGGTTCACGCGATCGGCCACGACACCACAAATGGGTGCCAGAACCACGGTGGGCGCCAGATCGGCGAAGGCGATCAGGCCGAGCCAGAAACCGGATTCGGTCAGCTCCCAGGCCAGCCACCCCACCGCCACCCGCTGCACCCAGGTCCCCAGATGAGAGCAAAACGACCCGATGGCGTAATACCGGTAATTGGGATTCGCCAGCGCGCTGCGGATGGCTTCGGTTCCTGCCATGTCCTAGGCCCCCCGCTCCACCGGCGGGTGCTCCAGCGCGTCCGCCAGCTGGTGGCGTTTGCTGTAGCCCCAACCCCAGACACAGATGCACAGCACGGCGCCGCCGGCGATGGGCCAACGCAGCCCGATCTCGTCACCGATGGCGCCCATGATCAGCGCGCCCAGCGCCGGGGTGCCACGCGAGACCGCGCCATAAAGACTGACCACCCGGCCCCGCATATGTTCATCCACCGACGCCTGAATGAGCTGATGTTCGCCCGTGCCGGCCACTGTCTGGGCGAACCCGGCGACGAAAACACAGAGCACCGCAAGATAAAAATAATCGGTCGCCGTGAGGAGTATCAGGACAATGGCTAGAACCAGAAGATAGGACAGAAAGAGCCGTGTCAGCCCCTGCACATGACCCCGTTGCGCCAGCCACAGGCCGCCGAGCACGGCGCCCAGCCCGACCGATGAGAGCATGATGCCAAAGGCATCGGTCCCCAGGCCGAACACCGTGTCCACATAGCCCGCAAGCAAATCCGCATAGCCCCGGGCGGTGACGCCCACCGTAAACAGAATGACCAGCAACGGGCCGATACCGGGATGTCCGGCGGCATAGCGGAACCCCTCCATGATTTCGCCGGGAACATGGCGCAACGCAGAAGATTTCTTGGGGATGGCGAGACTGGTCATCCTGACCATGAACAGCGCCGACGCGAAGACAATATGACCTGCCACGCAGAATCCGAACACCACGGCCGTCCCCACCATACGTGCTTCTTCACCGGCGGCGGCGATGATCCCACCGGCGATGGAGGGTCCCGCAACCCGGGCTACGTTGAATACCAGGGAATTGATGGCCAGCGCCGACGGTACCGCCTCTCGCGTGACCAGATTGGTCACAATCACCAGACGCATGGGATGGTTGATGGCCTGAACGATCCCCAGCAGCAAAGCCAGCGCGAACACAATGTCGATTGTCGCCGTACCTTCCAGGCACAAAAGACCCAGCGCGCTGGACTGCAACCCGGTAAAGATGACCGTAAGCCGCATCATTCCCATGCGGTTGAGGCGCTCGGTCAGTGCCCCGGCCAGGGGCGACAGGATTACCGTCGGGAACAGATCCGCCATGGCCATGGCACCAAGCCAAAACGCGGATTCCGTCAGTTCCCAGGTGAGCGACAGAAGTCCGATGCGATAGGCCCACATGCCAAAATGGGCGACGATATTACCGCTGGTATAGATGCGGTAATTCCGTATGCCCAGGGCGCGCCTGATCGCGTCGAAACGGAATCCCAATGCCATCACAAACTTTCGGTACGTGCGTGCTTTCAATGCCGGCCACGATCGCGGCCGGCGCCCCCTCGTTTTTCGTCAGTCTATCATAGCGTGTCTTGCCCACCGCACCCAACCGGCGGCGCTTGCCGCGCCGCAAACCCGCTGATAGCCTCTCGAGCCAGGAATGTTTGTCCAGCGTCCATCCTGCGGGGAATTTGCGCCATGCCCGACACCAATCAGACCACCGGCTCTTCCAGCGTCAATGATCTGGCCCCTTACTGGATGCCGTTTACGGCCAACCGCCAGTTCAAGGCAGCACCGCGCATGCTGGTGGGCGCCAAAGGCATGCATTACACCACCGATGACGGGCGCGAGATTATCGACGGCATCGCCGGCATGTGGTGCGTCAATGCCGGTCACGGGCGCAGCGAAATTATCGAGGCCATCAAGGCGCAGGCCGACCAGCTGGATTACGCCACCGCCTTCCAGATGGGACATCCCGGTGCTTTCGAACTGGCCTCAAAACTGGCCAACATGCTGCCCGGCGATCTCAACCATATCTTTTTCGCCAATTCGGGATCGGAAGCCGTCGATACGGCAATGAAGATCGCGCTGGCTTACCACCGGGCGCGCGGCGAGGCGACGCGCACCCGTTTTATCGGCCGCGAGCGCGGCTATCACGGGGTGGGGTTCGGCGGGACGTCCGTCGGCGGCATGTCCAACAACCGCAAGCAGTTCGGCAATATGCTGGGCGGCATCGATCACCTGCCGCACACTCATAATCTCGCCGAAATGGCGTTTTCAAAAGGTCAGCCGGACTGGGGCGCGCATTTGGCCGACGATCTGGAGCGCATCGTCGCGCTGCACGATCCTTCGACCATCGCCGCGGTGATTGTCGAGCCCATGTCGGGGTCGGCCGGCGTTCTGGTGCCGCCCAAGGGCTATCTGGACCGGCTGCGGTCCATCTGCACCAGACATGGTATTTTGCTGATTTTCGATGAGGTCATTACCGGGTTCGGCCGCACCGGCGCCGCCTTTGGCGCGGAAAGATTCGGTGTACAGCCTGACATGATGACCCTGGCCAAGGGGCTGACCAATGCCGCCGTCCCCATGTCGGCGATAGCCGCCAGCGACGCGGTGCATGACGGGCTGATGGTCGGGCCGGAAAACATGGTCGAGCTGTTCCATGGCTATACCTATTCCGGCCATCCGCTGGCCTGCGCCGCCGGGCTGGCGACACTGGATATTTACATTCGCGATGGGCTGTTCCAGCGGGCCGCTGACATGGCACCCTATTGGGAGGACGCGCTGCATTCGCTCAAGGGCGCGGCGCACGTGGTGGATATCCGCAATATCGGTCTCGCCGGTGCCGTCGAAATCACACCCCGGGAGGGACAGCCGGGCGCGCGGGCCTTCGATCTTTTTCTGAAGTGCTACGAGACCGGGCTGATGACCCGACAGACCGGTGAGACCATCGCGCTCTCACCACCGCTGATTATCGAAACCGACCAGATCAACCAGATCGTCGACATAATTGGGGCGGCCCTCAAACAGCTCGATTAGGGAAACGCCACCACAACAGGGAGCCATAAGATGAGCGTATCCGCCTTAAGTCCCGACATGATCCTGACAAACGGCACAATCCTGACCGCGGACGCCAAGAACAGCCAGGCCGAGGCCGTGGCCATCTATAACGGCCGTATCGGCGCGGTGGGCTCCACCAGCGACATCGATGGGCTGGCGGACCGCCGAACAAAGCTGATCGACCTCAAGGGCCGCACGGTGCTGCCGGGCCTTACCGACCCCCATGTGCATTTCGCCGATGGCGGCGCCTCCATGATGAACCGCACCGACTGCCGCGATTTCTATTCCAACGTGCGATCGATCCCACAGATCATGGAAAAAATCCGCGAACAGGCGAACTCGCAGGCACCGGGCAGTTGGGTCGTCGCCCATGGCAGCCCCATGCAGGATTTCCGCATGCCCGAGGGCCGCTTCCCCAACCGCCACGAGCTGGACGAGGCGTCGCCAAACAATCCGGTCTCGATCAATTTCGGCGCCCATATCACCATCGCCAACTCGAAAGCGCTGGAGCTGGCGGACATCAAAAACAACACCGCCGCGCCCGCCGGTGGCGCCATCGAACTGGACGGGTCGGGCGAATTGACCGGCAAGCTGGTGGAACGCGCCCAATACCTGGTGCGCGCCGCCATTCCGGAATACAGCTATGATCAGATGAAGGCCGGGATACTTTACTCGGCCGAACGCTGCCTCTCCCGCGGCATCACCAACATCCACGACATCGTCACCAACCATGAATCCATTCGCGCCTATCAGGAGCTGGTGGCCGACGAAAATCTGCCCATCCGGGTGAGCCTGTTGATCCGGGTGATCGAAGCGGCGATCCAGAAGGAAAGCCTGCTTAATCTCGGCATCATGACAGGCTTCGGTAATGACTGGCTGCGCATCGGCGGGGTGAAGATGTCCATCGATGGCGGCATCACCGGCCATGTGGCCAAGTTCTACGAACCCTATGTGGACGATCCGTGCCACGAAGGGCTGATCCGTATCGAACAGGACGAGCTCGACGACACCATCGCCGCCTATCACAAGGCGGGCCACCGGGTCTGCATCCATGCCATCGGCGATGTTGCCATGGACATGGCGCTGAAATCCCTCGAGCAGGCGCTCAAGGACAATCCCCGCGACGACCACCGCCACCGGGTCGAGCATCTCGGCAACTGGCTGGTCAATGACGAACGGCTCGCTCTCATCAAGCGTACCGGCGTGCTGCCGGTCCCCAATATCCCGTTCATGCATTACATCTGGGATTCGCTGCTCGCCTGTATCGGCGAGGAACGGCTGGAAGGCTCATTTAACATCCGCGACATGCTGGATGCCGGTCTGCAGATCACCTCGGGCTCCGACGGGCCCGCCTACTGGCCGCTGGATTCCCTACGCGATCTCGGCACCTGTGTCGCGCGCAAGACCTGGACCGGAACGACAGTGGGCGCCGATCAGGCCATCTCTGTCGACGAGGCCATCCGCATGTTCACCATCAACGCGGCCTACAATGCGTTCGAGGAAAAAATCAAAGGCTCCATCGAGACCGGCAAGCTCGCCGATTTCGCCATCCTCGCCGAAAGCCCGCATGAAGTGGAGCCCGAACGCATCAAGGATATCCCGGTGGACATGACCATCTGCAACGGCGACATCGCCTTCTTCCGCCAGGGCGCCGAGGGCTTGAGCGCCTGATTAGAGACGTCACAGCGCAACCGAGACACCCATGCCGGATCGCTGCCTGAATAATAAACGTTCCCACCACATTGGCGGGACGCGGGTGACGCGTCATCGCACCACCCGTTCCGGCGTCCGGGGGAGTATGTTTTGACCTAACGCCGCGGCCTTCTTTGCAGGGCGTTGATTTTTTTCTCCAAATCGACAATGCGCTTCATCAAGGCCGAATTCAGATGTTGTGCCCTAATGGACCCGTTCTTGATTTTTTTTGACGTTACGGCACCGTTTTTTAATTTTGACCCTGTTACGGCCGCATTTTTTATTTTTGAACCTGTTACGGCGGCATTTTTTATTTTTGCCTCAGTAACCGCATCGTCTTTTAAATTCACTTCCCTTACGGCACCGGCCTTTATTCTCGAAGAATTCACGGCACCTATGGCAATTCGTCCTGTTGTTACCGCACCTATTTTAATTTTTGTGCTCGTCACGGAAGATTTCTTTATATGGGACGTATTTACTTTCCCGGCTCCTATGACTCCTAATATCGAGACGTCACGCCCAGCTGCACTGACCGAACCGGAATATCCCAGTAAATTTACAATCAGAATCGCTATGAGTGTTTGGCTTGCGCGGACCCGTTTCATATTAATCTCCTGTACTTTCTGTTGGTTCGAATTCCTTCAGGACCACCTGACACGTTTACCTATTGGCGCGACTGACATGTGTGTCCTGTCCAAGGAGGGTAAAGGCCGAACCGATAGCGCGGCAATACCGCGTTCGCGCTACCGCGTTTAAGGGAGATCATCCTTTTCGTGGACCGCCCATCCCGGCGCTCAGGATC
>JABJKO010000304.1 GCA_018660305.1 Rhodospirillaceae bacterium | reverse complement strand
CGCCTCACGGCAAGTTGCCGGTACCCGTTTAAGCACACCGGAATCGCCGAGTTGTTTCTGCTCCGCCGCCAGATACGCGGCGGAAACCGTGGGCGCCGAAGCCACATAGTAAAATTGGTCCGCACTTGTCGCGTTTTTGGGACGCAACAGGACCTTGATGTTGGTGTCTCCGCTGCTGATCTGGTTCAAAAGTTCGCCGAGGCGCTTGGACGTCGCCGGATCAAAGCGCGTTAGTAAGGGAGTGATGCTCACCACCACCAACCGACCCTGTTCCTGCGCGCTCTTCAGCAAAATCTGTTGCTTTTCTTCATCCGCCGCGCGGAACTGCCCGTAGAGAATAAAGGGCACAGCCACAAAAATAGCGAGGAGGAGGGCTAATTTGACGGCGGCGGCGCGCCACAATTTCACCCAGCGGGCTGCAAAATCAGAATTCAGCTTGAAGGCCGGTACCTTGAACGCCTGCAAACGGTCCATTCCGGACCGCCACAGACGCCGGCTCTGGCGACCCAGCCGATCGTAGACATTGAGAGGCCGCCTGAAATTGAAGGGCAGCTTGAAGGTGAGTTTATTGGTGATCACGCCAACGGTACCCGAAGCCCGGATAATTCTCTATGCAATCGAAATTCGTATCCACGTCGCGGAATTTTTGCCGAATGCGTTTGATAAAGGCCCGCACATTGGCCCTATAGCCCTCTTCTCCGATACCGGCGATAAAGCCCTCGCCCCGAACAAGGTCATAAAGTTCACGGTAACGCACATCCTGACCCGCACGGCGCGCAAGATAGTTCACGATTCTGAATTCGGTCAGCGTGAGATTGACCTCCGCACCGTTCCAATGGGCCCGGCCGACATCAGGATTCAGATGAAGAGGTCCGGATTCCACGGGATCTTCCGCGACCGAAACCACCTCGCCCTCACCCGCACGCGCCTTCGGACCGTCCATGATGAGGTCGATGCGCCTTTTCAAAATCGTGAAGCTTCTGGATTTGTCGACGAAATCAACGGCCCCTCCGATAAGGGCAGCCTCTTCATACATCTGATCGGACAAAGCGGTCAGAAATATAACCGGGGTATCTTCGCTTATTTCACGGAGATGTTTGAGGACTTCAATACCGGTCATCTCATCCATGCGCCAATCGAGCAGGATCAGATCGGCGGTTTTGCCGGATGTCAGATAAGCGAGCACGGACGCCCCATCCGGGAACGCGATGGTATCGTATCCCGCATCGATTAGATTCTGCTGCAAAGATTCGCGGAACAGGTCGTCGTCGTCAACGACCAGTACATGCTGCGAACCATCATCACGAAGATCAGCCACGAGTTCCCGTTCAACTCCCATAACGAACGGCGCGAATTTTGCCCAAACAAAGATTGGGTGCAATTCTCACGCCTTTATCCCCCTTCAGTTCATAAGTCAGTGCTCTGAATTTCTTCGATGCCACGTCGAGATAAAAGAATACCTCCAACGCGCACCCCGTTGTGCGATAGCTCCAAACCGTTGCCGGTGGGCGGTCGGCTATGGTGACCGGATCCCCGATCAGGGTTTTTACCTGCTCCCGCGTCATACCGACCAAAGTCTTGGGTTTAATGCGTTTGACTTTACGGGGCTTTGTCTTTGGTTTCGGAACGGCTCTCAGATCATGCGGCGGCCTCAGATAGACCTCGCTGTCGGAACTCCTTTTCCGCGCATCTCCCGGTTTCTGCCCGACGTCAGGCCACTTTTCCGTCGACGAGCCATCGTCGCGGAGTCCGGCCATATCTGTAAGCGCACCGCAACTGGCCAGCAGTACGCTTGCCGCAATGAGGACCAACCGTTTCATAGGGCACCACACCACGGACGGCCCAAATGACGCCAACCGTCCAGCCCAAATGATACCGGAAAGCTCTTAAAGATTGCAATCAAACCCGACCGCCCGTTAACCGCGCAGTAACCATACCAGCCCAACTCCCAATATTGCAGAAAATAGTCCTGCGGTACGGATAGTCTGCACTGGAAGGGTTAGCATTTGCTCGAACATGCGCTTCATGGCGTTGGGAAAAAGGGAGTAGAGGACCCCTTCGATCACCAAAACCAGGGCAAATGCGACGGCAAGCTCCGACAACACCGGAAAAAGCGCTCAGCCTACTGAGTTTTGCGCTGTCCCGTACCCCTCTGGTCGAGGAAATAGCGGAAAAACTCGCTATCCGGCGACAGAACCATGGAGGTCCCCTCACCGAGGGCCTCGCCATAGGCTTCCATGCTGCGGTAAAAGGCGAAAAACTCAGGATCCTGACCGAACGCGTTGTTCAGAATCGTTGTCTTTTTTCCTTCGCCCTCACCGCGGAGGATCTGCGATTTACGCCGCGCCTCGGCCAATATGACCGTCCGCTTACGGTCGGCCCCGGCCTGGATTTTCGCCTTCAACTCCGACCCCTCGGATCGAAGCTTGCGGGCCTGCGCCTCACGTTCGGAATTCATCCGTTTGTAGACCGATTGCGCCGTCGCGGCTGGCAGATCCGTTCTGCCGATACGCACGTCGACCACCTCGATGCCAAACTGGGTCGCCTGTTTTTTCAGCGCCTTTGTGATGCGGTCCATCACGTCATCACGCTTGTCGGACAGCATGTCCCCCAGCAGCACCTTGCCGATTTCGGCTCGGACGGCAGCGTTCAGGCGGCCACCAAAGATCTGGATAAAACGGGTTTGGGTGACGGCCTTTTTCTTGAATTCAAGTGGGTTGACGATCTTATAGCGAACGAACGAATCCACGTTGATGCGCTTTTTATCCTGCAGGATGACTTCAGCGGCCGGCGGATCCAGGTCGAGGATTCGCTTGTCGAAATACTCGACGTCCTGCCAGGGCAATTTGAATTTAAGCCCCGGCTCCGCCACGACAACCACCGGACGACCAAACTGCAACACCAAGGCGGTCTGTACCTGATGAACCACGAACATGGATGCGAACAACGCTATTCCGGCGATCAGAAAAATGGCGCCCGCAATGATTAGCTTTAAACGACCCATATCAACGTCCTCCACCGGATTGACCGGCACTTGACCGTTTCTGGATTTCCGGAAGCGGCAGGTAAGGCACGACACCCTGCCCACCCTTGCTGGTATCGATGATAACCTTGTTGGAGTTTTTCAGGACTTCCTGCATGCGTTCCAGATAGAGCCGTTTCGTGGTCACTTCCTTATTTCCCTTATAGGCTTCGTAGACCGACAGGAACCGCTTCGCTTCACCTTCGGCTTCCTTGATCAACTGCTCACGATAAGCCGTCGCTTCCTGTTCCAGCCGCGCCGCTTCGCCCTGGGCCTTTGGCAAAATATCGTTGGCATAGGCATCTGCTTCGTTCTGCTCGCGTTCCTTGTCCTGTCGCGCCCGTTGCACATCGTCGAAGGCGTCGATAACCGCTTTCGGCGGCTCCACCTTCTGCATCTTGATATCCACAACGAAAACACCCGCCGCATAGCTGTCGAGTATCTGCTGCAAGAGTAACTGGGTATCCTCTTCAACTTTCGTCCGCTTGTCGGCTAGCGCGTCTTCCAACGGTGTCTGACCAACCACTTCTCTGATGGAACTTTCAGCGGCGAGTTTTACAGTCGCGGCGGGATCACGGATATTGAACAAAAAGTTCTCCGCGCTCTTGATGCGCCATTGTACAACAAAATCGATATCGATGATGTTCTGATCACCGGTCAGCATCAGGCTTTCTTCGGGCACATCACGGGTCACGGAGGTCCGGCTGCCACCAGCGGAACCGCGAAATCCAACGGTAATTTCATTGGTGACTTCGACGTTGGGCTTGATCACCTCGCCAATTGGACTTGGCGCCCAGTAATGCAGACCTGGGCCGGTTTGTTTGACGTATTTACCGAAAAGCAGTTCAACGCCCTGATAGCCGGGGTCGACACGGTAGAACCCCGTGGCAACCCAGACAACGACGGCAAGAACGGCGATTATAAAGACGCCTTTGCCGGTCCCCACGCCGCCGGGCATCATGCCTTTGAATTTTTCCTGCCCCTTACGTAGAATCTCGTCGAGATCGGGGGGTTGGCCGCCGCCGCCGCCACCACCGCCACTGGGACCGCTGCCCCAGGGCCCACCGCCACCGCTTCCTCCACCTTGCTGTTTCCACGGCATGATATATCCCTTGTCATCGTTCTGATTCCGCGCCCCAAGCAAACCACCCCGTCAGGATCTGTCCAATCCCGCCAGCGCGTCTTGCCGTCAGACCATACGGGTATATATGGTAGCTTGGCGATTAACGCAATGCAGCCGCTTATCCCAGGAAATATCGCCCGGCTGTTTAGACCTCACCTGGAAAGCGAAGGGTAATGCCGGAAATTACTGAGGAACAGATACGCGATGCGCTGAAAGCCATACCGGATCCCGACAAGGGCGCCGATATCGTCTCCCTCGGTATGGTTTCGGGCATCATCATCCGCACCGGCAATGTCGGGTTTTCCATTGAAGTGGAGCCGGAACGGGGCGCCAAGCTGGAACCCTTGCGCAAGGCAGCCGAGGACGCCGTTACGGCCATTCCCGGCGTGCTGTCGGTCACCGCCGTCCTCACGGCCGCCACCGCACCGCCGGGTGGCGCGGCAAACGGCCCGGCCCCCGCGCAGGGTCCCGGGCAGGCACAGGCGCCACGGGCGAAGCTGCTGGCGGATGTCGGCGCGGTGATCGCGGTTGCCAGCGGCAAGGGTGGCGTCGGAAAATCGACGACGGCGGTAAATCTCGCCCTCGCCTTTTCCCAGGCCGGCCACCGCACCGCGATTCTGGACGCGGATATTTACGGACCGTCCTTGCCGCTGATGCTGGGCATCACCGAAAAACCAGAGTCGCCGGACGGGAAAATTCTGCGGCCCATCGAAAAATACGGGCTCAAATGCATGTCCATCGGCTTCATGGTGCCCGCCGATACGCCCATGATCTGGCGCGGCCCCATGGTTATGGGCGCGCTGGAGCAGATGATGGGTGACGTGGAATGGGGTCCGCTGGATGTCCTGATCGTCGACATGCCGCCGGGGACCGGCGATGCACAGCTCACCATGGCGCAGCGGGTAGCGTTAGCCGGCGCCGTGATCGTTTCCACGCCGCAGGATCTGGCGCTGCTGGATGCCCGCAAGGGGCTCAACATGTTCAAGCGGGTGGAGGTCCCGGTTCTCGGGATCATCGAGAATATGAGTTATTTTCTGTGCCCCCATTGCGGCGAACGGTCCGACATCTTTACCCATGGCGGCGCGCGCAATGCCGCCGGCCAGATGGGTGTCGATTTCCTCGGAGAGATCCCCCTGGATATGGCAATCCGGGAAGGGTCGGATAACGGCCGCCCCATCGTCGCCGCGGATCCGGACAGCGGCCATGCCGCCGCCTATCGCGCCATAGCGGACAAGATCTGGGCGGCGGTGGGTACCGGCGCCAACCAGGTGACCATGCCCGAAATCATCATTGAATGACACGGAGAGAGTGAAACCTCCATGAGCAACGCAGAGATCCCTTTTCGCAAACGAATGGAATTCGAGTATGGCGTCGCCGAGGAGGTCACGCCGATGGTCCGCCGCATGGTCGTGCGCAATCCGAGCGGCTTTACCTTTCATGGCACCAACACCTATATCATCGGCCGCGGCCGGGTGGCCGTCATAGACCCCGGCCCCGTGCTCGATGAACATCTTGAGGCGCTGGTCGGCGCGCTTGAGGGCGAGACGGTCGAACACATCGTGGTCACCCATACCCATCACGATCATTCACCCGGCGCCGCCCCTTTGCAGAACCGGGTCGGCGGCACCCTATGGGGCGCCCGTCCACGAGCGCTTCCGGAAGGCACCAAAACTACGGAATCCATCCAATGGGACTTCGCGCCCGATGAAGAGCTTGTGGATGGCACGGTTGTAAAAGGCGATGGCTGGACGCTGGAATCAATCCACACACCGGGTCACATGTCCAACCACATGTGTTTTGCCCTGCCGGAAGAAAACATTCTCTTTTCCGGCGATCACATCATGAGCTGGAACACCACCATCGTATCGCCGCCGGACGGCAATATGCGGGAGTATTTCGATAGTCTCGAGGTTTGTCTCGGACGGGGAGAAAAGACGTTCTGGCCGGCCCATGGACCCAATATTCCCGATCCCGAACCCTTCACCCGCGCCTATCGCAGCCACCGGCGCATGCGCGAAGGGGAAATCGGCCGTTGTCTCAATGCCGGGCTAAAGACCATCCCGGAAATCGTCGAGCGCCTGTACACCCATCTGCCGGCCAAGATGCATGGCGCGGCAGGCCGGTCGGTCTTCGCCCATCTCGAGCACATGGTGGAAACAGGCCGGGCCAAATGCGACGGCGCGGTGACGGAGACGGCCTTATACCGGCCTGTCTAAGGGAGCCTGTCTAAGGGAAAAGAAAATTCAGGGGTGAATTTCGATCGGCGTCCCGGCGTCGACCATCTTCCAGAGCATATCCATCTCGCGGTTGGTGATGGCGATGCAGCCCTGGGTCCAATCGATGGACGGATGCCCGACCCGCGACGCCCTCATCTTGTTGGGCAGACCATGGATCATGATCTTGCCCCCGGGATCGACACCCAGAGACTGGGCCCTGCTCATATCCTGCTGATTGGGATAGGAGATATGGATCGCCCGATAGAACGCGCTGGCTTTTAGTTTGAAGTCCAGCGTGTATTCGCCTTCCGGCGTTTTGGCGTCGCCTTGCCGGATTTTGTGGCCTACGGGATAGCGGCCAAGCGCCACGCTGAAGACCCGCAGGACTTTGTCGCCCTTCATCACGACCAGCTTCCGTTCGCCCTTCAGGATGACGACTCGGTCGGCCTTTGGCAGCGTCAGGCGCGCGGTCTGGTTGCCGGCCATGGCCCCAAGGGGCTGAAATGCCAACAGCACCAACGCCAAACAGAGCATTACCGCTTTTCTAGTACTTGCCACGACCAACTCCCGGCAAAAATCCGTCGACACCATGTTGACGATCGATGTCACCATAATTGTCTATTTTTGTTAACAGATTCTGGATTTCCGCTCCAGAAAAACCATGCCGTTTACTCCAAATTGGCGGAAATCGGCGAAAAACCCGGTTCACTTCATGGTGATATGCCATGCAATCGCCTAGGTCTTAAATCATATCCCGCCGTCGGATCACAGGGAATTTCGATCGAGGACGACGAAACTGTAATTACAGGAATCGCCCGACGTCGCTGGAACGTCCTCTCGCGATATTTCCGACCAGTCGCCTCGGTCTATCTCCGGAAAATAGGTATCGCCGGAGACTTCCTCGTGGATCTCCGTCAAATAGATCCGGCTGGCATCGGCCAGGGTCAGTTCATAGATGCCCGCGCCGCCGATGATCATCGCCTCCGGCTCTTCCGCGATGCCGGCGTTATCCGCCGCCGCCCGCATGGCTTGCGCCAGATCGTGAACGGTTTCCACACCCTCCCGCGAAAAACCCGGGTCCCGCGTAAGCACGATATTTGTGCGCCCCGGCAGGGGCCGGCCGATGGATTCGAAGGTCTTGCGGCCCATGATGATGGGCTTGCCCATGGTGATGGATTTGAAGTGCTTCAGATCACCGGGCAAATGCCAGGGCAGCCCGTTGTCACGCCCGATAACACCGTTCCGGGCAACGGCAACGATCAAAGAAAGGCGCATCACCTCTAAACCGCAACCGGCGCGGAAATGTGGGGGAGCGGGTTATAATTGTGCAGGACAAAATCTTCGTAGGAGAAACCAAACAAATCCGTCACCGCCGGATTGATCAGCATCTCGGGCAGCGCGCGCGGCGTGCGCGACAATTGCTCCACCGCCTGGTCCATATGGTTGTCATAGATATGCGCGTCGCCAAAGGTATGGACGAAATCGCCGGGCTGTAAATTGGTAACCTGCGCCATCATCATGGTCAGCAGGGCATAGGACGCAATGTTGAACGGCACCCCCAAAAATATATCGGCGCTTCTCTGATAGAGCTGACAGGACAGCCGCCCGTCGGCCACATAGAACTGGAACAGGCAATGGCACGGCGGCAGCGCCATGCGATCCAGATCGGCGACGTTCCACGCACTCACGATATGGCGCCGCGAGTTGGGGTTGGTCCTGATATCCTCAATAAGGCGGGAGATCTGATCCATATGCGCGCCGCTGGCCGCCGGCCAGGAGCGCCACTGGGCGCCATAGACCGGCCCCAGATCGCCGCTCTCATCGGCCCATTCGTCCCAGATAGAGACACCATTTTCCTTGAGATAGGAGATATTGGTCTCGCCTTTCAGGAACCACAGGAGTTCGTGGATAATGGATTTCAGATGCAGCTTTTTTGTGGTGATCAGCGGAAACCCGTGACCAAGGTCAAAGCGCATCTGATAGCCGAAAACGCTTCTCGTCCCGGTGCCGGTCCGATCGCCTTTTAGGGCGCCATTTTCCACAACATGGCGCATAAGATCGAGATATTGCCTCATCGGACCATACTTAAACGTCATAACCTTATTCGCTAACTTTAAATTAGGGCAGAATCACCCTATATTGAAAGGGCTGGGTAACCAGCTATGGCGATAAACGGCCAGTGCAATAAGCGATGCGGACCCGGGGGCGGTACCCGGCGCCTCCACCAATTTTAAATCCCGGTCAGTCGAGATTTTCATTGGGGGCGAAATAGGATCGACGCGCGTCTAAAGACTGGTTTTTTGCTCGGCATGGTACCGCCGTTATCGGGCCGAATTACAAGTGCCAATGATAATGACTTGGCCCTCGCTGCCTAACATTAGGTAAGCGCGGCCCGGGGGGCGCCGGGCAACAGAAGCCCCCCACCTAATTCTCTCCGCTTTGGACGAAGACGCTCCGGCCCTCTCCCCCACCCGGCCACCCAACGTCAGTATCCTATGGGTGGCCGGGTGGGGGAGAGGGCCGGTACTGATCGGATTAGAATACGCGCGCCGGCTTAGGCCGGTGCCCTCTTGCGCTCCTGCCTGCAAATCCCGTAAAACGACAATCATGATATGTCGGGCGCGATGACCCAGGATTTTCTGGAATATCCGAAGCTGGTGGAGCAGGCGATGCGCGGCGTCGTCCGCAGCGCGCTTGAGGTCGTCGTCGACAACGGCCTGCCGGGTCTCCATCATTTCTATATTACATTCCGAACGCAGGAAGCGGGCGTACAGATCAGCGACCGGCTGCTCGCCCAGTACCCGGAAGAAATGACAATTGTCGTGGAGCACCAGTTCTGGGACTTGGTGGTCGATGAAACCGGGTTTTCCATAGCGCTGAGTTTTGGCGGCGTCCGCGAAAGCCTGACAGTCCCCTATACGACGATTTCTGCGTTCGTGGATCCGTCGGTTAAATTCGGTCTCCAGTTCGATACCACGGATGCCGCCGAAGGGGACACACCGTCCATTGCGCCGGAAACAGCCGCGGACCCAAACAACCCACCGACACCGCCGACAGACATCGAGAATGTCGCCACGGAACCGGGAGATGCCGAGATCGTCGCCCTTGATAATTTCCGCAAGAAATAGACATTAAAGTCACCGCCATGGCCACACGCCATCGCGACCCTTCCAACCGAAGCTCAGGATGAGATCAGCCATGTCGGAATTTAGCTTTCACGAGATGTTCCCGCTGGATGAGGACACGACGGAATACCGGCCTCTCACCACGGACCACGTGGGGATCGAAAAATTCAAGGGCACCGACATCCTGACCGTCGAGGCTGCCGGTCTCAGCAAACTCTCGGCACAGGCGTTCTATGACACGGCGCATTTCCTGCGCACCGATCACCTGAAGCAGCTCGCCAGCATCCTCGATGACAAGGATGCCTCGCCCAACGATCATTTTGTCGCCTGGGATCTGTTGAAGAACGCCAACATCGCCGCCGGCGGTATCCTTCCCATGTGCCAGGATACCGGGACCGCCATCATCATGGGGAAAAAAGGCCAGCATGTCTGGACCGCCGGGAACGACGAGGCCGCCCTGGCCGAAGGCGTCCATAACACCTATACGGAATCCAATTTGCGTTATTCGCAGCTTGCGCCGCTCTCCATGTTCGAAGAAATCAATACGGGCGACAATCTGCCCGCACAGGTGGATATTTATGCCACCGATGGAGATACCTACAAATTCCTGTTCATTGCCAAAGGCGGCGGCTCGGCGAACAAATCCTTTCTGTATCAGCAGACACCGGCAACACTGAATCCGGAGAAGCTGGCGACGTTTCTCCGCGACCAGATCATGCTGCTGGGAACGGCCGCCTGCCCGCCCTACCATCTCGCCATCGTCATCGGAGGAACCTCGGCCGAACTCAACCTCAAGACGGTCAAGCTCGCGAGCACGCATTATCTCGACGGCCTCCCGACCCAGGGCAATAAATACGGCCAGGCATTCCGCGATCTGGAGATGGAGGCTGAGATCCTCGCCCAAACCCGTGAGATGGGGATCGGCGCCCAGTTCGGCGGCAAATATTTCTGCCACGATATCCGCGTCGTCCGGTTGCCGCGTCACGGCGCGTCGCTTCCCATCGGAATCGGCGTGTCCTGTTCCGCCGACCGGCAGGCACGGGGCAAAATCACGCGCGACGGCATTTTCCTCGAGCGGCTGGAGACCAACCCGGCTCAGTACATGCCGGATATCAAAGAAGGATCGCTGGGCGGCGATGTAATCGCGGTGGATCTCAACATGCCCATGGACAAGATCCGCGAGACTCTCTCCCAGCATCCGGTCAAGACACGTCTCGCCTTGACCGGTCCCATGATCGTTGCTCGGGATCTCGCCCATCTGAAAATTGCCGAGCGGCTGGCCGCCGGCGAGGCCATGCCCGACTACATGCGCAATCACCCGATCTATTACGCCGGCCCCGCCAAGACGCCGGACGGTTTTGCGTCGGGGTCGTTCGGCCCGACTACGGCCGGCCGGATGGATTCCTATGTTGCGGATTTCCAGGCGAAGGGCGGTAGTTTCGTCATGCTGGCCAAAGGCAACCGGTCGAAACAGGTCACCGAAGCCTGCCATAAACATGGCGGGTTCTATCTCGGTTCCATCGGCGGCCCGGCCGCCCGACTGGCGCAGGACTGCATTCGCAAGGTCGAAGTGGTCGAGTATGAAGAGCTTGGCATGGAGGCTGTGTGGCGTATCGAGGTCGAGGATTTCCCTGCCTTTATCGTCGTCGATGACAAAGGCAATGATTTTTTTGCCCAGCTCAACGCCCCCTGATCCGGACTAAGAGGTTGTTTTCTACCGCTTAATAAATTCGAATTGGCCTTATCCAATCTTTACCTCGATGGTGTATAGTTACACCATGGATGAAGGACCTCGGGGACAGAATTGTGTATCAGGATAATTCCCTCCTGCCGCGCGAAGCGGTCCGACTGGCAGCGCTCGGTACGTTGGCGGAAACGCCCATGACCTATGCCGCGCTGGCCGCGGACGTGCGGAATTTCGCAAGCCGTGTCGCCGGGCCCTCTTTGGAACTCATGGGCACCTCCATTGAGATGCTGCGTTATGAGGGGTTGGTTCGCCCGCTGGACGGCGCCGAAGACGGCGGTGCCGAGGCCGAGCTCACCCTGACCGACGATGGCCGCACCGAACTCCTTGAGCTTTTGCGGGCCCATCTTCGGCCGCCTCTGAGCGACGTCAACAAACTGATTGTGGCGCTAAAATTCCGCTTCCTTCATTTGCTCCCGGAAGACGACCAGCAGACGCAACTCGCCATGATGACCGAATCCTGCGAAACGGATCTGGCACGGCTTGTCGATCTGCGGGGACAATATTCCGACTATCCCGGCCACCTAATCGCCTGGCTGGACCAGGAAATCGGCATCGTCGAAGACCGCCTCGAATGGCTACGCGGATTTCTGCCTGGTCAGAACGTCAAAGACTGATCTACAGCAGGTGCTGCCCGCCGGTGACGAAGATCTCGGACCCGGTGACATAGCCAAAATCCTCTTCGCATAAACGATACACGACAGAGGCAACCTCGTCGGAGGTTCCCATCCTGTTCAGCGGAATTCTGGGGATGAGGGATTCATATTCCGGCCCCACCATCTCGGTCTCGATCTCGCCCGGCGCCACGGCGTTGACGCGCACGCCGAGATCCGCGAACTCCACCGCCATCTCCCGCGTCAAAGCCGACAACGCCGCCTTGGACGTGGAATAGGCGGATCCCGCAAAGGGGTGGATGGCATGTCCTGCAATGGACGTAATGTTGACGATGGCCCCCTTTTGGCGATGCAGGGCGCCGGCAAACCCGCGGGACAGGGTGATCGCGGCGAAAAAATTAAGCTCGAACACATCCCGCCAACCATCGAGATCACCGTTCAGACATCCCAGCCGTTCCTTATAGGGCGTCTTTGGGGATTGTGCCGCGTTGTTGACCAGGGCGTGGAGGCCGTCCTCGCCAAGGAACGCATTGGCCTGTTCAATAAACTGGGTAACGCTTTCGGGAGAAGCGAGGTCGGTTGGAATATGATGGGCCCAATTGGGATCTCGCCGGCATTCATCGGGTATATCGTCCCGCGAACAGGTAATAACCCGCCACCCCGCTTCGCTGAACCGCTTGACGGTCGCGTGACCGATACCCCGGCTGGCGCCGGTCAAAACGAGAGTCTTCTTTTGATCAGCCATGACGACCTGACACCGACGCGAACCCTTCTGGCAAAACCTAGTGGCTGAGGAAAACGGGTATTTCCGTATTGCCGATAATATGACGGGTTCGGCCGCCGAGGATCATCTGTCGCACGCGGCTGCGGGCATAGGCGCCCTTGATCAGCATATCCGCCTTGATCTCACCCGCATGCCGGAGATAAGCCGCGCCAATTTCTTCCTGCGTCGCATCGAAAGTCACCAATTCCGGCTTGATGCCCGACCAGGCAAGCCGGGCGATTCCTTCCGACGGCGGAATGGACGGCGGCTCAACGGGATCCGCGGACAACAAGGTTACCCGGTCGGCTTTTTCCAGGAACGGAATCGCATTGGACAAAGCCCGGGCGGCCTCGGGGCTGCTTTCCCAAGCCACGGCAATGTGGCGCCCGGTCGCCGCAGGCATGGAAGGCGGTGCAATCAGGATGGGCCGGCCGGTGTCGAGCAACGCCGCCTCCAGCGTTATGGGCGATGGCAAGGCGCTGTCGCGGACCGGACGGCCAACAACAGTAAAATCGAACAATCGGCCCCGGATGGCCACGATCTCATCTTCGCGGCCGCTCTCTTCGCGCCAACAGATTGTGGAGCCCGATGCCCCGGTTGGCGTATCGGTGACAGTGAGCCCGCTTTTGTTCTGGCAAAAGGAATCGAAGGCTTTTTTGGCGGCTTCGGAACGTTCCCCGCCTTCGCGTTCGGTGACTTCCATAATCTCCTCGATCATGGAGCCGTCCATCCCCTCACCGGTATAGGGGACAAGACCGCGCGGGTCCGCCCGGACATGCAGGGCCTCGATATGCGCATCGAAGGGGGAGGCGATCCGCCATGCCGCTTCGAGCACGTTTTCGCTGGATTCACCGCTGCAGACGCAAGCCAGAATTGTCTTGATCGCCATCATTTCCTCCACTGTACCTGATCGTAAAAACTACTCTTTACAAGAAAACCCTGCGGCAGGCCTTCACGCCACCATAGGTTTGTCGCTTTTCGTATTCGGTTCAAGAAGTTTCGGGCCGGTCGCCAAGGTCATTTCACTGCTGTTTCTGATGTTTCTGATCAGGGGAATAGCCGCTCCGACATCCAGTGATCCCCGGCGCGCCGGTAATGAACGCGTTCATGGAGGCGAAAGCGCCGTTCCTCCCAGAATTCAATCTCGGTGGGGACCAGCCGGTAGCCTGACCAGAACGGCGGGCGGGCGATCTTACCCAGGCCAAATTTCGCGGTGTATTTGGCGACGCGTTTTTCCAGATCATAGGCGCCGTCCATCGCCGCCGACTGTTCCGATGCCCAGGCGCCAATCTGCGCCCCGCGCGCGCGGGACGCAAAATAATCATCCGCCTCGTGGTCGGTGACCGGTTCGGTGACTCCGACAATGCGGACCTGACGTTTTAGCGATTTCCAGTGAAATACCAGGGACGCCTTTGGGTTTTGTGACAATTCACGGCCCTTGCGGCTTTGCAGGTTGGTGTAGAAGACAAACCCCCGCTGATCGGCGTCCTTGAGCAGCACCATTCGGGCCGAAGGCTGTCCTTCCGAATCGACGGTGGCGAGCGTCATGGCGTCCGCCAGATCCGGTTCCATCTGGTTTGCACGGTCGAACCAGTCCTTGAAATGGGCGACTGGATCGTGAAAATTGGCGCTATCCATGGCTTTCCGTACAGAAATTCAGCGCCTCATAATCGCACGATTTAACTCAAATCCGAACGAATTTAAGGGCCGCCTAATACTTTTTTGACTTGCAACGAAGTGGGTACTATCACCATTTGATTCTAATATTCCGGGCTAACCTTGTGTAGGCTTGATTGTAATCGGTGTTCTAGGAGAACTTTTATGAATACGACGATGAAAAGATATGCGACGCCCGCATTGATGGTTGTTCTCATGCTCGGCCTGACGGCCTGCGAGGGCAACAAATACGGTCAAAAGCAGACCGGTGGCGCCATAATCGGCGGCGCACTGGGCGGCCTGCTGGGATCTCAGGTAGGCGGTGGCAAAGGCAGGCTGGCGGCGACGGCGGCGG
>JABJKO010000288.1 GCA_018660305.1 Rhodospirillaceae bacterium | reverse complement strand
TTGTAAGTAGTTACTTTAGATGCGCACGCGAACCGAGGCGAGCTTGACCTGCACGCCGCCGCCTACGCATCCCTTCCATCCTTCACTTTTCAAACAGCCCGAACACTTAACCCGAAACCCAGCTACTCATTTACGAGATAAACGCCAGGGGCAAAGTGCCCGTTGCGGCCGGCTTTCGGCTGGCCGCGAAGAGCCGGGGTTATACGGTTTACCCATGATCCTGTCAAACGCTTTTAAAAAAGATTTCGCGCTTTTTTCAGGCCAAATGGAATGATCCCACCCCGAAGGCAGTAACTATAGGTTAATAATTGGCGGAGTCCAGCCTTTTGCTGGGGTTTTTAGCGATTCTCCCGGCCTGATAACAGCGATTCAACACCCCTGAAAAAAAGTTCAAATGGGGGGCAAGCAGGCATCAAATTCAGCCGGTATAGAGAATCATCCCGAGTCGGATCAGGAGGGTCTAAGCCCGCGAGGCTTGGTGGGCGATTTCGACGTGGATGAGTTGGCGAACAAAACCGCGTTGTTCGGTGATCCGTTCATGGGTGCGTGCCACTTCCTCACTAACCAGCGCCAATTGGCTGACGGCTTCCTCTGCGGCTTCACCGGTCAGGACATGGGCATCAGCCAAGTCCGGCGACAAAGCCTGGACCCGCATGGACGGGATACCGATGTCGTGCCCCTGCCCGGCGTCTCCGCCCTCCGACAATCGGATGACGTATTCGCCGTCGGGACCATCGCCACCGGCAAGGATCTTTTCACCCTGCGCTTCGGTGGTCTGCGCCAGGGCATCGACCACATTCGATTTTACGAATTGGAAAACTTCATCGAGGGCAGCGCGGGGACGGAGGGAGCCGGACGCTGCCTCTTCCGCAAGGCCGCGCATGTAATCCAGATGCAGTTCTATTTGCTCGATGGATAAATCGGCCACATGAAGCATGTTATCGGCACGCCTGAGTTCGGCCACGAAACCACCTTGGTCATCAGGCAACGACGCGCCAGCCGCCGCCTGCCCGGCGGGCGCCTCAAACATGGATTTTGCCAAGGAGACCCCATATTCCGGCCTGGGATCGGAGTCGCGAAACTGGGGAACCGCTCCGGGTCCAGCGCGCGCGGGGTCTTTGGCAAGGTCGGCCTGCTGTGCCTCGAGCCTGAGCAGGTCCAGTTGCCTGTTATTTATCGGCTGCACCATCTGCCGCGCTCTTACGCTGAGCAGATCAAATGAATTCTCATGGGCCACCTCCGGATTAGGAGGTGTGCTGTTCCGGGGGACGACGGTCTGCGGTTGGAAGGTGCCAGAAGCAGGGATTGCCGGAATCGTATGGAAACCCTGACCCACGGGCAGGCTGCCGGTCAGTACTGCCGGTACCTGTTGGTCATGGGGCAGGCCCTCCGTCCTGATCCCATCGCGGAGACCCGTCACGTCCGGCACTGCCCCGTCCACAAATGCCGCGTCGACGACTGGGATCGTGCCCACGGCTTCCGCTGCGACAGGGGCTGTCGCACTGTTCGCGGACACGCGGTCCGGCGAGGACTTCCCTTCCACCGTTGGAACACCCGCGAGGTTTACTCCCTCGCCGCCATCGGCCCTGATCTCGATGGTTTCCAGCGGGCTTTCGTGGGCCTGAACCGAAATTTGAGACGTCTCGAATGCAGGGCCCGGCCCCTGCCCAACAGCTAAACCGGTTTCGGCGGTCCGGCCTGGCTCCTCAGCGCGCGCGGGCTCAACAATATAACGGTTCGTTGCCATAGAAAGTTCGGCGGGCTGATGCGGTTTCGTCCCAATCGAGGCCGAGGGCTGCTCGTCATAATTGACCTGTTCCAGAATGGCGCGGAACAGCTCGGCCTGATCTTCAAACGGAATTTTTCCATCCGACGTCAGAATATCCGCCGCGAGAAGGGACAAGCGCTCGGCGTAAATGGGCGGACCGGATGGCTCAATGTCGTCGCCCGGCTCCCGGCCGGCATCAATCTCGGTCGCGAAAACATCGTGCAGGGTGGCATGCTGAAACGCGATCATCTCGTCCTGCACCGATAAATGCCGGGTTGCCGCGTCGATGTCCCCCAGCGCCGCCCGCGCGGCATCAGGGCTCACCAGTGTCGCCTTCCCGCCCCCTTCGATTGACGGGGTGGCCGAATTTGGGGGCAAGACCGGGGGAATGAGGAGCGTGAGCAATTCACCGGACCCGCCCGGCAGGGGCAGATGGATCTGGACCTCACCGTTGGGACCGCTGCCTCCTTGGAGGATCTGCGCGCCCTCGAACAAGGTGGTCTTGAGGATGTCGAGCACACTTTGCTCCAGGTCCTGATAGGCGGCGGTGAGGTCGGCCCGTTGGCTTGCCGAAATTTCATCGCCCAGCGCAGTTTCGGCCAGCGCCCTCATCCCATCATGTATATGCGCGATTTCGGCGAGGGCTTCCTGCGCGACCTGGAGCATGGTTTCGGCACGGACCAGTTCAGGTCTCAGTGTCCGGCTCTGCGCGACCGCCTCGGCCTCTTCGGTTCTTGTAACATCTGTTACAACCGGCTCGCCGCTTTCGCGGTCCGTCCTCGCCGGTGCCGCGGGGGCGAAAGGCAACGCCGCCTCTATCGGGCGTTCCGTCGTGCCGTTGACGGCGTGTTGGGCGAGCTGAGGGCCCTGGATCATACCAGCCTCACCAAAAATATCGGCGATCGTCCGATAGCAACAATTTTAGAGATATATGCCCTAAATTTGACGAAAGAATTGGGGTTAACGTCGATAGTTACGGAAAGGTAAACGTCCGCGCCGCTGAGCCGTTTCCAGAAACGCCGCGTTAACAAAAGCCCCCGTTCCGACGGCTAAATGAGCGAATCACCCCGCCTGATTTGGCCGCCAATTAGATGATATAGTGCCGTCAAAGTGGATAGCTGGGGCGTCAGGAAAATGTGGTCACACAACATCAGGCAAAAGCTCGGCGATGGGGCCTGGACAAGAACGTCCGGCATCGCCTTGGTGTTAGCCTCGCTTGCCCTCACTGGGTGCGACAAGACCGCGCCGCTGGCGGCCAGCCACAAGCCCACCGAATCCGGCATCATCGGCGAGCCCAGCTTCGCGCAGTTCAGTGATGTACCGGTTCCCGCGGGCGCCAAGATGGATCTCGACCGGTCGCTGGTGCTGGGTGACCGGGAAAGCTGGATCGGCCGGCTGGTCATGGCAGTGGGCATGAACCAGGACCGGGCCTATGATTTCTATTTCGGGGAAATGCCGCGTTTTGGCTGGCAGCCGGTCACCACCGTCCGGTCGGAAACCAGCGTGCTGACTTATATCCGGGGGCCCCGGGTCGCGACGGTCCAGATTCAGGGCCGCGCCATCACCGGCGCCCGCATCTGGATGACCATTTCGCCCAGGGGCGCACTCACCAACAGCGCCGGCGCCGATCTGTACGCGCCGGCACGCTCGGTAACGTCCATCCCAATCCGCTAAAGATTTGCCTTACTCGGGATCGAGCGGCGTGCTCAGTTCCATGTTCTCCACAATAATACCGGCTGGCCGCTGACCGGGCTTCAGGCCCACATACCGCTCGAGCACCGCATCCGGTAACGGTCGTCCATTGGGTGTCGCCAGCCATAGCCTGAGCAGGTGGCGTTTGCGTTCGGGTTCCGGCCAGTCCTCATAGAAAGTCCGGCCATGGACTACGACATGATTGTGCAGGAACTGGATATCGCCCGGTTCGAAATCCATTTCGTATTTCAATTCGTCGGCAAGGGTATCGATCATGTCCAGCGCTTCGATCTGAGCCTCCGTGAAGCGCGGCAATTCCTCGAATCGCTGTGAGGAGCGGGTATAGAAATTGTGCCAGCTGCAGGAGAAATACCCTTGCTCGAAGCAGAATATGGGCAATTCGAACCAGGGATCCTTGCCGGGTGGGATCTCATTGCGCCGATCACGGTACCAGGGCTTGACCAGTTCGGCGACCAGATCGGGCCGGCGTTCCAGCATGACGTTGTAGATGGCGACCGAACTGGCAATGGAACTCAGCCCTCCCTGCTTCGCCTTGTTGAGGCACAGCAGCACCACCACATCACACGAGTCGGAATGGTATCCCAGCTCGGCACTAGTGTGGTAGGCGCGGTAGGACGGGTTGTCGCGAGTCGGGCCAACCAGATCATAGACGTGACCCAGCAGATGGCCGTTGTGGTTCTGCGATACCGGCACGCCCACATGCAAACCCAGCCCCCAGAACGCGGCGGCGGATTCCGCCATGTCGTACCTGTCCACCGGGACACCGCGCAGGACACCGATGCCTCTGCCTTCCATCACCTGGTTCTTCAGGGCGGCCAGCTTGGGCGTCAGCGTCGGTAGCGGAAAATCTGCCTGGGTGATGTCTTTGATATCGAGCCCGCGCGCCTTTACGCCGGCAACAGCTTCATCGAGCTCGGCAATTTCCGAAGCGGTCAGCCTGAAGGACCAGCTATCGTCACGCCGCAGATCCTCGCCGGTCCAGTGGGCCGGATCGATGATGGGTTTCAGGGGTTCGGCGGGGCGCCGGACGGTTCGGGTCGCGGAAAGCGTATCTCCTGGCATGGAAAATCCCTCCTGTTCGTGGGATAGACGCCGCCTCGGCCACTATACGATTCGCCGTGGCTGATCATTATTATTTTACCCCTCCGCGTTCTATTATGTCTCTATGGAGCGGCGGACATATCGTCGCATCGAAATACCGGCACCATCGGCGTAAAGTTGGCTGAAATGAGCGGTTTTCACGACCATTGCCATGATCATGCGCCGGTCTTCACCGGCGACAACCCTGCCTTTCGCCGCGCGCTTTGGGCGGTGATTGTCATCAACGCGGTGATGTTCGTGGTCGAGGTGGTCGCCGGTATCACGGCAGACTCCATGGCGCTGCAAGCCGATGCGCTGGATTTCCTGGGCGATTCCGCGACCTACGCCCTTAGCCTGTTCGTCCTCGCCAAACCGCCCCGCTGGCGCACCAACGCCGCGCTGTTCAAGGGGGCCACTCTGGCCGTACTTGGCCTTTGGGTCCTGGGTTCGACTGTCTGGCGGGTATTCGTGACGGGTGTTCCGGAAGCCATGATAATGGGGAGCGTCGGCATGATGGCCCTGGCCGCCAACATAGCCAGCGTGTTGATTCTTTTGAGATTCCGCGATGGTGACGCCAATGTGCGCTCGGTCTGGCTGTGCAGCCGCAATGACGCCATCGGCAATGTGGCCGTGGTGCTGGCCGCCACCGGCGTCTTCGCCACCGGCACCGCCTGGCCCGACCTTGCCGTCGCCGCCATCATGGCCAGCCTGTTCCTGACATCCTCGATCAAGATCACCAAACAAGCCATGGGCGAACGACAGGCCCTGGTCGCGGCCGCGGAATAAATCCCGCCCGCCCTTAATCCCGAATATCCTGGACGAACCATTCGGTGGGCAGTTGACGGCCGAGCCCCGCCTCCTTGACCTTTCGATAGACATGGCCCCCGACGGCGGAGAATTGAAGCCCCTGCATGCCGCTGTTCTGGTAGAAGGTGATCTGGTCGTCGCTTTCGCGTCCGGCCACTTTTCCGGAAATCAGATCTCCATAGCTGGGAAACACGTTGACGATGTCGCGCGACGCATTGCGGTGCGGCAGGCGTTTGCGTTCTTCTTCAGTGCCGGCGATGAAAGCAACCGGGCTATGACCCCGCGACGCCTTGACAGTAATACCGTCTGAACCGGGAACGTCTTCGTAAATATCCTCCAGGATCTTCAGCCCCTGGATACCCTGGCGGATCTTGACGTCGCATTTGTCAAGCGAGTCCTGGCCGATCTCAAACGCATTGACGATGGTCACATGAACGCCGGGCTCCAGCAGATCCGCGCGCACCGTGGTGGCCATGGCGTCGGTGCAGGACGACAATATGTCCACGTCCTGATGAACTTTTTCAGGGTCGTCCACCGGCACCACCTCGATATTGAGCCGTCGGCTCATCTCAGAGGCATATTCCTCGCGGTTCGCTTTGGTGGGGCTGTAGACCTTGACCTTCTTGATATTACGTACGCAGCGAAAAGCCTGCAGGAAGGTTCGCGCCATGCCGCCCGAGCCCAGCATACCAACGACTTCCGCGTCTTCGCGCGACAGCTCCTTGACCCCGAGCCCGCCACCGGCGCCGACCCGCATATGCTGAATAATGCCGTCATTCATCATGGCCAGCGGCTCGCCGTTATTGGCCGAAAACAGGAACACCAGCCCGCAATATGTCCCCGGCTCGATGCAATATTTTTCTTCCGTCCAGTTGCCGGCCTCATCCTGGGGCCAGGTCATCACGTCGGACTTCATGCGGATGGCAAAGATACCGTCATTATACCCTTCCATGGTGCCCCAGCGATAATAGCCGTCGGGCATGTCGGACGGCGCGTAGAGATCGCAGCGCGGCCGATGGGTCGCCGTGCCCTCCACCAGCTGACGGAACGCCCGCTCCAGACATTCGATGGCATCGTCCATGGTGAGAATCTCATCGACCACGTCATTGTGTATGAACAGCATTTAAGTCTCCCTGTTTTGAACCCCGGAATTGCCGCTTTCGACCAGCCGGTTTATGATGAGGGTATCGTGAAACACCGGCTCTAAAAACCGGTTCAATAAACAGCGGAGGATAGAATGGCACCACATGATGGACCTGATGGTCATTTCCACGATTGGGCGGCCCCGACCGATAAGCTGACGCGCGCCGGGCTTGGCAAGTTCAAGGCCCCGAAATCACCCTATGATCTCTGGATGGAAGGCCAGGGTATCCCCATTTTCCGCGATATCGGGGTGAGCAAGGTCCAGGATCTGCCGCTCAAGAAATGGGACATGATGGGCGGCAATGCCAGCTTCATCCAGCTCTTTGGCACCGAAGGCATGTGGGGCTGCCACATCATCGAGGTTCCCGGCGCCGGGGCGCTGAAGCCGGTCAAACATATCTACGAGCAGCAATATTTCGTGGTCGATGGCCGCGGCTCTACCGAGGTCTGGGAAGAGGGCCACGAAGACAAGGTCCATACGTTTGAGTGGCAGAAGGGCTCGCTCTGGTCGGTGCCGCTTAACGCCATGTATCGGGTGGTCAATGCGTCGTCGAGCCCCGCGCTCCTACTCGGCGGCAACACGGCGCCAAACGTTATGAATATCTATGACAATCCCAATTTCATCTTTGACTGCCCGTATAATTTCCGCGACCGGTTCGATCCGGAGCGCGAGGATTACTACAAGCCCAGCGACGAGATCCTCGCCGATCCCATCCGCGGTCTGGCCATGACCCAGACCAATATCGTGCCCGATATTGTCGATTGCGAATTGCCGCTGGATAACCGGCGCTCACCCGGCTACCGGCGGATCGAGCCGCACATGACAGACAACAACTTCTATCTGTGGATAGGCCAGCATGAGACCGGCCGCTATTCCAAGGGCCATGCCCACGGCTCCGCCGCTGTGCTCATCTGCATCAAGGGCAAGGGCTATACCTATACCTGGCCGGCGGTTCACGGAGAGACCCCGTGGAAGGATGGCAAGGAAGAATTTGTCATGCGCCAGGATTACGAACCGGTCGGCATGGTGTCGGCGGCGCCCATGAGCGGCGACTGGTATCACCAGCATTTCGGGGTCAGCGCGGGGCCGCTCAGACTTACCGCCTGGTTCGGTCCGCATCATCCCGGCCGCAAGGTCAAACGGCCCGGCGAGGAAGCGCTTGATTTCGGCGCCATCGACGTGCGCGACGGCGGCACGGCCATCGGCTATGACCAGGAAGACCCGTATCTGCGCGAGGAATTCCAGGGCTATCTGAAGGAAGTCGACACCGAGACCCAGATGGAACCGGAGCTCTATACCACCAAGGCCAATTAGGGGTGGCCAACGACTACGGTTACGGAGACGAATCCGGCGGGCGGTTTTCCAGTTCCGCCCGCC
>JABJKO010000303.1 GCA_018660305.1 Rhodospirillaceae bacterium | reverse complement strand
TCCGTGAAATCAACCGGGCCAGCAGCATGGCGCAACGCTCGATCATCCTGCCTCCCGGATCACCAAGAGCCCACCGCGATGCTCTCCGCGCCGCGGTGACCCGACTCAAATCGGACAAGGTCTTCAGAGCCGACGCCCTGAAGTCCGTGAATTTCGTGCCAGACTTCACCGTCGGGGCCGCCGCTGAAAGAATACTGGCGGCCAGTACGAAACTGTCACCCCCCGTTCTCAAGTTCCTGGACGGGTACCTGAAAAAGGTAACTGGCAAAAAAACCAATTAAATAAAATCATTAAGGGCCGTGGAAGCCGTCCACGGCCCTTAATTCAACCAGGCGGATATTATGCTTGAAAGTGCTTATGTGGGGCTGGTCAGCGTCATCGCGTGGCCGGCTTTCGGATTTCTGATCATCGGCGTTTTGGCGGGGATCTATTTCGGCGCCGTACCGGGGCTCTCAGGTCTCGTCGGTATGGCAATTCTTTTACCGTTCACATTTGGGGTTGAGCCTGTCGCCGCTTTTGCGCTGCTGATGGGCATGTATGCCGTGACCACCACAAGCGACACCATCTCATCGGTGATGCTCGGTGTGCCCGGCACCGCCGGGTCACAGGCAACCATTCTCGACGGCTATCCAATGGCGCAGAAGGGAGAAGCGGCGCGTGCCTTTGGCGCTGCCTTCACCTGTTCCGCGGTCGGCGGCATCTTGGGCGCCCTCCTCCTCGGCCTTTCCCTGCCGCTGGTCCGACCCCTAATTCTTTCATTTGCCTCCCCGGAATTTTTCATGCTCGGCATTCTTGGCCTGACCATGGTGGGCACCTTGAGCGGCGGCTCCATGGTCAAGGGTCTGGGCGCCGCCTGTCTGGGTATCCTGATTTCCACCGTCGGATTTTCGCCGCAGGGCGGCATCGACCGGTTTTCCTTCGACATCGTCTATCTGCTTGACGAGGGCCTTCCGGTTATCCCCATCGCCCTCGGCCTATTTGCCGTCCCCGAAGTGGTATTTCTCGCAATCCGCCATTCCTCGATCTCGCAGGTTGAAAAAAGCGAGGTCGAGCACGGCATGCTGCAGGGCATCAAGGATGCTTTCGAAAACTGGTGGCTGGTTTTGCGCTGTAGCGCCATCGGCATGTATGTGGGCATCCTGCCGGGTCTCGGCGCCTCCATCGTCGATTGGGTCGCCTACGGGCACGCCGTACAGAGCTCGCCCGACCGGGAGAATTTCGGCAAGGGCGATGTCCGCGGCGTCATCGCACCCGAAAGCGCCAATAATGCCATGAAGGGCGCGTCGCTTATTCCCACGGTCGCCTTCGGCATTCCCGGCAGTGCGACCATGGCGATCCTTCTGGGCGCCTTCCTGATTCAGGGCATTACCCCCGGCCCCTCGATGCTGACCGACAAGCTGCACATCACCTTCAGCATGATGTGGACGGTGGTCATCGCCAACATCATCTGCGCCGGGCTCCTGATGGTCTGGTCAAAACAGCTCGCCAAGGTGACTTTCGTTCGTAGCGAACTGATCATTCCCGCCATTATTCTGTTTGTCTTCATGGGCGCCTGGATGTCGGGATCGGTGATGGGCGACTGGTATCTGTTCCTGATCCTGGGTCTGCTTGGCCTGGTCATGCGCTATGCCGGGTGGCCGCGGGCGCCACTGGTCCTCGGTTTCGTGCTGGGTTCGATCATGGAAACCGCGCTCCACATCACCTTGCAAAAATATACATGGGATTGGATTTTGCGGCCGATCAGCGGCATCATCTGCGCCCTTGCCATCCTGACAGTTGTCCTTTCCGCTACCGGATTTATCAAACGCCGCCGCGAAAAGCAGAATGTTCCGGCAGGTGAAGGGGCCGCCGAAGGCCGCGAGGCGGAGTTGCAGAAATTCACCTCGCTTCCGTTTGCTGTCTTCATGCTGGCCATCTTCAGCTACGCGATTATCCAGGCGAACGGCTGGCCGGAGGAAGCGGGGCTCCTGGTCGATACCTTCTGCTACCCGGGTGCCGCGTTTTGTCTGATGATTATCGTCAACGATATTCGCGAATTCGTTACCGCCAAGGACGGTGAATTTTCCGGCCCCGTCGGCACGCAATACGCAAATGTCATCCGCAATTCGAAAGAACCGCTTGGCATTCTTGGCATGTATGGGTGGTTCGCGGGGATTATTATCGTCACCTATATCGGTGGGCAAATGGTCGCCTTGCCGCTCTATGTCTTTGTATATCTCAAGATCTGGCGCAAGGAATCCTGGAAATTAACTCTGGTTTATACCTTCTCGGCCTGGCTTCTGCTGTGGGGCATGTTCGGAGAAATTATCCATGTGGTCTGGCAGCCGCCGCTGCTCGAGTTCCTGCCGCAGTAATTAGCCGGGGAAGCAACCATGTCGGAAGACGTCGCTCTCTATGAAGTCGATGGCAATGTCGCCATCGTCACCCTGAACCGTCCCGAAAAGCGCAACGCGCTGAGTACCGAGCTGAAGGAAAAGCTCGTCGAGCTGTTAAAGAAAGCCGAAGCCGATGACGAGATCGCCGTCATCATCCTGCGAGGCAATGGCAAGAGCTTCTGCGCCGGCGCCGATATCAGCCCCAACCCCAAGAAGAAGGAATACAAGGGCGACGCCCTCAAGACCCATGCCCACCATGAGAAGACCCTGACGTTCCACATGACACCCTGGGAACTCAAAAAACCGGTAATCGCGTCCATCCAGGGCCACGCCATGGGGGCCGGCTGCGAATTCGCCATGATGTGCGACATCTCCATTGCCGCCGACACGGCGATCCTGGGCGAGCCGGAGATCCGCTTCGCCTCCATCGGATCGGCCGTCATCATGCCGTGGATCATCGGCCACAAGCGGGCCCGGCAATTGCTGTATCTTGGCGATACGATCTCCGCCGAACGGGCCGAACAGATCGGCATGATCAATCTGGTTGTGCCGGAACCGGGTCTTGAGGCTGAAACCCTGAAATTCGCCCATCGCCTCGCCCTGGTCGGCCGCGAAACGCTCAGTGCGATAAAAATGGCGGTAAACCGGGGAATCGAAGCACAGGGCTTTCATGACGGCATGAAATCCGGCGTCGCCACGGTCGCCCTGATCCACACTTCAAAGGTGGAGTCGGACGAAAAATTCTACGCCAAGGTGGCCGAAGAAGGCCCCGCCGCCGCCTTCCGCTGGCGCAACGCGCAGTTCAATCAATAGAGATAAGCGCCTTCTCAGGTGAGATGCTCGCGAAAGAACACGGAGAGCGGATTGATCGACGCTGTCCCCTCGCGGGTTTCGTAGTCAACATAGAGCAGGTGGATTTCACCACCGGCGCCGCGATAGTTCTCCACGAAACGCTCCGGTTCATTCAGATCGACATCGGAATGGAGATCGCGGTAATCATGGACGATGTCGGGCTTCCCCTGAACCCAGAGGGCCGGCGGCATCTCCACACTTTCACCGCGTTCGAGGGCGAGCATGGGATTGCCTTCGGCCATGTTGTCTTCATTGACCCAGTAGGTGTCATGCCTCTCCGGGATGCCATCCGCCCAGCTTGACGATCCGTCCGCGGCCACGCAGCGTTTCGCATGGCGGTAGCGGGATAGCGGGTTCATGACCGGCCACGCCATGCCAACACAGTTGACCGTCGCATCGAAAGAGGACGAGCCGTCCCCCAACGGAATTTCCGAATAGCGCGGATCGGTGGGCCGCATGGCAGCGAGCATGGCCAGATGGCCACCGCTCGACTGACCGGCCAGCCCCACCCTTGCCGGGTCGAGATTTAGATCGGCGGCATGCGCCTTAATCCAGCGGATCGCATAGTTGATATCCGTGAGCGACGATGGGTAGAGGTCCGCGGCCTGGCGGAAATCGAGGGCCGCCACCGCAAGCCCGTCCTGCGCCCAGGATGCCCCGTGATCCTGACAGCGGGTAAAATCCCCATTGTTCCAGGCACCGCCATGAAGATCGACGACGACAGGAAAGGGACCTTCTCCCACGGGCCGAAACAGCCGCAGCATCAGCGGACGGTCGCCATGCCGGAGATATTCAATGTCATCTACGGTAAAATTCTGCGTTACGGTCGCCATCGGTGTTCCTCCCTAGCAAATAATTGGTCAGATATCATTGAGACTGAATACGCGATCTGGTCTTGAAAAGCGCCCGTCTTGCGGCAGGCTACCTGAAACCCGTGTCGATCAGTTCCGATAGGACGGATCGATTTCGTCCATTTGCCGCATGAAGGCGGGCCAAGCGGGATGAACGTCCATGTTGTTGTTGCCGGCCTGCCATGATTGGGCGGCGGATTTCTCAAGCACATCCTCGGCCGGTATTTCCAGTTCAGCCCCGGTCGCCATTGCAGAAAGCTGCGATGCGCAGGCCTTCTCGAGATTATACATCAGATAGAAGGCCTCGCCGATATTGCGGCCCAGGGTCAGCAGGCCATGATTGCGCAGGATCATGGCGTAATGCGTCCCCAGGTGCTCGGCGATCCGCTCGCGCTCCTCGGTATCCAGCGTCACCCCCTCATAATCGTGATAGGAGATTCGGTTATAGAACCGGATAGCGCTCATGCTTAAAGGCAACAGCCCGCATTTGAGGGCGGAAACAGCCATGCCGGCTTCGGTATGGGTATGAAGGGCGCAGGTAATGTCCTTACGGGCGGCATGGATCGCGCTGTGGATGACAAAGCCCGCCTGATTGATGCCAAACGGGCTGTCAAACATCTTATTGCCGTCGAGGTCGATTTTGACCAGGCTCGACGCCGTCACTTCGCGATATTCCAGCCCATAGGGGTTGAGGAGAAAATGCTCATCGTCTCCCGGGACCCGCATGGAAATATGGTTGGCGATGCCGTGAAGCCATCCATGATGCGCAACCAGCCGGTAGGCACAGGCCAGATCGACGCGCGTCTGCCATTCCTCTTCGCTGACGCTGTCTTTCAAGGACGGAATATCGACGCGATGTGACCCATCTGGAACCATTTTCACCTCCCCAGGCAGCTGAAACGACCCATCTCCCTCATGACCGGATCATATCCCCAACCACGAGGGACGCAACTATACCAGACTTGGGCTTAATTGGCTCCTAACTTTACTTCCCGAACAGGCCCTTGAGGGAATCGCCAACACCCTTGGTCGCGCCGTCGAGCATTTTCGTGGCATCGCCGCCGCCACCTTCCTTGAGCATCTTCTCCGCGTCTTTCATGGCGCCCTTGGCTGCGTCCATCATCTTTCCGACGCCCAGCGAGCTCACCACCTTGGTCGCGCTTTTGCTGATTTCCCCGAGAAGCTGATCAGCGACTTCCGCTGCCGTCGCACCATTCTTTTTCTTACCGATGTCCTTCAGATGGATGGTGGGCAATGCTGCGTTCATTTCCTTCCCCTTCAGGAAGGAGGCACTGACACCGATCTTACCGTCACGCACATACAGATTTTCGATGATAACTTTCTTGCTGCCCTTGGCCTCGGCGGAATCCTGTTTCTTGTCGCCGCCGCCGGCGCCCATCGATTTCGCATAGGCATCGACATTCTTCTGAATGGCGTCGAAATTGCTGCCTCCATCGGCAAACTCATAGGTGATTTCCGGCTTCGAGATCACGACCTCTTTGATCACAATCACATCGGACGTCACCGTACTGGTATCGATTTTGACACTGACACCGCCAAAGCTCATGGCCTTGGGCGTTTTGAATCCCTGCGGATTGGCCAATTGGAAGCCGTTTAAAGCAGCCTCCCCTGACTGTATGGACAGATCGACGCTGCTGAGCGTGACTTTCGCCTGCGTCGCCTCCGAGCCGACTTCTTCGACAACCTGCTTGATTATACCGCCGGCATTCAGAAAGACATAAGCCACACCGCCGCCAACGACGACGAGCACAACGACTATTCCAATGAGTATTTTTTTCACGAACTTATCTCCCGGCTGATCCTGCCCAACCACCCTTAAGCGATGGATGGCGGTAATTAATTTAGGTAATACCCTTATAGGCGAATTTCGCCAACCGGTCATTTCCCTTTAGAGGTAGTTTGTCCGCAGGACGCATTTGACAGACCGGACGCCGCGTTCAATTCTGTAACTCCTGTAAACCGAACGGACTGAAGCCACCATGTTCAAACGCATCGATCACGTCGCCCTGGATGTCGCGGATATCGACCGCTCGATTACGTTCTATGAGACGCTGTTTGGCTGCAAACACTATTACAATCAGCTGACAGGCGGCGGCCTCAGAATCGCTTATCTACGCTCGGGCGACACGGTCCTCGAACTGGTCAATCGTGACGCCGGGGGCATGAACGGGTTTCACTTCTGCTTCGAATCGGATGATTTCGACGGGGACGTCGCCCGGCTGACAGAGGCGGGAATCGAGGCCATGACCCCGCCCCACGACACCGACGCACGCGAACCCAGGGAAAAAGGCTGGCGCCGCGTGGTTTTCAAGGGACCTGATGGGGAGGCCATCGAATTCCGGGGGTAACGCCCCAACATAGGCGGGCGCAATAACCCGTATTAAACTGGGAGGCACGGATGGGACTATTGGACGGCAAGGCTGCCTTTGTGACGGCGGCCGGCGGCGGTATCGCGGGCGCTATCGCGCGCCGTTTCGCCGCGGAGGGCGCCGCGGTCTGTTGCGTCGACGTCAATGAGGAGACGGTTTCCAAGACCGCCAGCGACATAGAGGCGGCCGGCGGACGGGCCATCGCCAGGGTGTGCGATGTCAGCGACGAAACCGCCGTTAAAAAGACCATCGATGATGCCGCCGCTGCCTTCGGCAAGCTGGATGTGGTGGTGAACGCCGCCGCCGCATCGGAACCCCTTCACACGGTCGCCACCATGCCGCTGGAAGTCTGGCAGGAGGTTCTGGACGTCAACATCACCGGTATGTTCCTGGTCTCCAAGCATGCCATTCCCCACATGCAGGCGGCGGGCGGCGGACAATTCATCAATATCTCATCCACCTTCGGCAGCATCGCCTGGGGCCAGCGCCCCGCCTATATGGCGACAAAAGGCGCTGTCCGGCAACTCACCCGGTCGGTGGCCCTGGATTTTGCGTCCGACAATATCCGCGCCAACAGCATCCTGCCCGGCGCCATCGAGACCAACCGGCTTCTGGCCCGGACATCGACCATGGACAAAGTCCGCGAACGCATGGTGCCGCTGCATCCCATCGGCCGATTGGGGCAGCCGGAAGACATCGCCAATGCCGCCGCCTTTCTGGCCAGCGATCAGTCGAGCTTCATGACCGGCTCCGACGTGCTGGTCGATGGCGGCTTCACCATGGTCTAGAGAAACTGGAAAAATTTACTTCAGGGAGAAAACTCATGGGACGGCTTGACGGAAAAGTGGCCTTTGTCACGGCGGCCGGCGGCGCCATCGCCGGGGCAACGGCGCGGCTGTTCGGCGCGGAAGGGGCGTCGGTGGCGTGTGTCGATATTGTCGAGGAGAACGTGCAAAGGACCGCCGCTGATATCAACGAGGCAGGCGGCAAGGCCATCGCCCTCACCTGCGATGTCACCGACGACGACGCGGTGAAGGCGGCGGTGGACCGTAGCGTCTCGGGATTCGGTAAGATCGACGTGCTGTTCAACGCCGCCGCCTATTCCGAACAGCGCCACCGGCTGGCCGACATGCCGGTGGACATGTGGAAGAACGTGATCGAGGTCAACCTCACCGGCATGTTCATCGTCGCCCGTCACGTAATCCCGCAGATGCAGGCGGCCGGTGGCGGGTCGATCATCAATGTGTCGTCGATCTATGGCGTTGTCGGCGCCAAGGAACGCCCCGCCTATTGCGCCGCCAAGGGCGGCGTGAGGATGCTGTCAAAATCCATCGCGGTGGATTATGCAGTCGATAATATCCGGGCCAACTCCATCATGCCGGGCCCCATCGAGACCCCCCGTCTGCTCGCCCGTAACCCCTCCATCGAGGCTGTGGTCGAACGCCATGGAGCCCGGCTCCACATGAAGCGTCTGGGCAAACCGGAGGAAATCGCGCAGACCGCGCTGTTTCTCGCCAGCGACGAAGCGAGCTTTACATCGGGCGCCGACCATTTCGTCGATGCCGCCTACACCGCATTCTGAGGGAGGACGGACAAATGGGACGTCTTGACGGAAAAGTCGCCTTTGTAACCGCCGCCGGCGGCGCCATCGCCGGCAGAACCGCGCGGCTGTTTGGCGCCGAGGGCGCAGCGGTTGCCTGTGTAGATATCGCCGAAGACAACGTGAAGCAGACCGCCGCCGACATCGAAGCCGCCGGCGGCAGTGCCATGGCGCTGGTGTGCGATGTAACGGACGAGGCCGCCGTCAAAGCGGCCATCGAGGAAACCGTGGCGGGTTTCGGGTCGCTCACCACCGTCTTCAACGCGGCGGCGTTCGGCGATCCGCTTCTGCCGGTGGGGGAACTGGACGTGGATCTCTGGCGCAAGACGCTGGATGTCAACGTGACCGGCATGTTCATCGTCACCAAATACGCCATCCCCCATATGAAGGCGGCCGGCGGCGGCTCGTTTATCAATATCTCGTCCATCTACGGGGCCCGAACCGCCAAGCGCCGCCCCGCCTACTCGGCCTCGAAGGCCGCGGTGAGGCTGCTCAGCCAATCGGTCGCGGTGGATTACGCGGATGACAACATAAGGGCCAATTCCATCCTGCCCGGCCCCATCGAGACGCCCCGCCTGCTCATGGCCAGCCCCAATATGGACGCCGTCATCGAACGCCACCGTCCGCATTTGCCCGCCGCCCGCCTCGGGCAGCCCGAGGAAATCGCCCGAACAGCGCTGTTTCTGGCCAGTGACGAGGCGAGCTACACGTCGGGCGCCGATCACTATGTGGATGGGGGATACGCCGCGATTTAATGGATATGACGACCGAAGAAAAGCAGCTTGAGGAAATTGCCTCGCAATTAGCCTGTCCCAGTGGTGATGGCGGTAGCGCCATGGGCGAGAAAATGAATGATACGAACGCGTTTATCACCGAACGCAGTATCGAGACGCTTGCGCCTCAAGCAGGCGAGCGCATTGTCGAAATTGGTCCCGGTAACGGCGTCCTGTCCCTACCCGTTGTTAAGGCGCTCGGCGACAACGGCCATTATATGGGTCTGGAACTGTCGGAAGACATGGCCCGGCAAGCGCAGGAGACACTTACCCGATGTGGCGCCTCGCGAATTTCCATCCATACCGGGGACTGCAGGGCGGCGCCAATCGATGAGCGGTCAATCGATGGCCTGATAGCAATCAACGTCCTTTACTTTATCGACGACATTTCGGTGTTTTTCGCCATGGTGTTGCGGTGGCTCAAACCAGGTGGGCGCGCCGTATTTGGTGTGCGGTCCGACCAGTCTCTGAAGGGCATGCCTTTTACCCGCTACGGGTTTCACATTGTCCGTCGTCATATAAATTGGAACACTCAAGGGCCTGATCTAAAGGAGGGTCTGGCTCATCTGGTTCAAGATATTAAGCGGCGTGTTTGCGGTATTGCAAGCGCCGGGATTCCATCGTTTTCCGTTTAATCCTTTCTC
>JABJKO010000302.1 GCA_018660305.1 Rhodospirillaceae bacterium | reverse complement strand
CTTTGGGAACGGACTGGTCCGGACCCCGGGGAACTGGCTGAGACGCCTTATTTATGGCCGTGGGCCGAGCTGGACCCGTTGCTTGATGTGGCGGTGGAACAGACCGACATGGACAATGCAGAGCGCCGCGTCCTGGTGCTGGAGAACCCGGCCTATCAGGACACTCACCGCACCGGCGCCAGCCTCAACATGGTGGTCAATCTGCAGGTGCTTATGCCCGGCGAATCCGCGCGGCCTCATCGCCACCGGCTGAATGCGCTGCGCTTTATCATCGAGGGCGATGGCACCGCCATTACCACGGTGGACGGCACGCCGTGCCCCATGGTGTCAGGGGATTTCGTGCTGACGCCCGGCTGGTGCTGGCATGAACATTCCCATGAAGGCAAGGGGCGGGCGGTGTGGCTTGACGCGCTCGATGCGCAGCTTCAGCGGCATCTGTGCACCAACGAGTTCGAGCCCGGGCCGTCCAACGATATGCCGCCGTCACGGGCTGAAGACTCCTATGCCGCGGCCGGGGTAATGCCGATCATTCCGGATCACGACAAACCCTATTCGCCGATATTTCGCTATCCGCTGGCCAAGGTGGTCGAAGCGTTTGCCACCATGCCGGCCGATCCCGACGGGTCGCGCCGCATCCGTTACACCAATCCTGTTACCGGCGGCCCGGCCATGCCCGGCCTCGATTGCTACATGCTGGCGCCCGCTGTGGGGACGGACACCCGTGCCTACCGGACAAACGCCAACATGATATGCCTGGCGGTAGAGGGTGAGGGGTCTTCCCGGATCGGCGATGAGACGCTGCACTGGCGCAAGAACGATATCTTCAGCCTGCCAAGGGGCCATTGGATTAGCCATCGGGCGAAGAGTGCGGATTCAAAGCTGTTGCAGCTGACCGACCGGGAGGTGCTCCGGCGCCTCGATTATCTGCGCGAAGAGTTCCGGGATTGAATAACCCGTGAAAGATAGCACACAGGTTTTGATCGCCGGCGCCGGGCCGGTGGGTCTTTCGCTGGCCATAGAGCTGGGGTCGCGCGGAATCGATTGCGTGATCGCCGAGCGGGGCGATGGGATCTTGCGCGTGCCACGCATGAGCAGCGTCAGTTCCCGGGGAATGGAATTCTGCCGTCGCTGGGGCATCGCCGATAAAGTCCGGTATGCGGTGTGGTCGCGTACCCATCCCTGTGACTTCGTCTATGTCTCGACCATGGTGGGCGAAGAGTTGGCGCGGCACAGATTGCCATCCTATGCCGAGCGCGAGGGCAAGCTGGATTATTCGCCGGAAGGCTCAGCCACTTGTCCGCAGATTTTCTTCGATCCCATCCTGGCTGAGAAGGCAAAATCCATACCCCGTGTGTCGATCCGTTATGGCACGAAATTCGACTCGTTCGATCAGGACGGTGCCGGATTACGGGCGCGCATGGTCGATCCAGATTCGGGAGAAGAGAGCTTTATTACCGCCGATTATCTGGTGGGTTGCGACGGTGCCGGCAGTACTGTGCGTCGGCAGCTGGATATACCGATGGACGGGCCGGGACAGATCGCCACTAGCGTCAACGTGTTCTTCCGCTCCGCCGAATTTGCCGCAATGCACGACAAGGGGTGGGCGCGTTTCTTCCGCTTCTTCGATGACGAGGGTAGCTGGTCGGAGGCTATCGCCATCGACGGCAAGGAGCTGTGGCGTCTGTCGGTCTTCCACGATCCAACGCCGGACCTGACCGGCCATTCCTACTTGCGAAAACTCGCCGGGCGCGACTTTGACTATGAGATCCTTGATGTCACGCCCTGGCAGCGGCGCGATTTTCTTGCCCAATCCTATGGCGGCGGGCGGGTCTTCATCGCCGGCGATGCAGCCCATGAAATGTCACCCACCGGCGGCTCGGGGATGCATACGGGCATTTGCGAGGCGGTCAATCTCGCGTGGAAGCTGGCGGCGCTCTATGACGGCTGGGGCGGGCAAAGGCTACTCGATTCCTACGAGACCGAATGCCGCCCCCTGGCCGGACGCTATGTGGCGCTCTCCACCAAGACCTTCAACGCCATTGCAGCGTTGCCGGGCGTCGACGGATTTCGTGACGCGGTCGCTGCCGATGACGGGGTTCACAGGGGCCTCAATATGCCGGAACAGTACAGGGCCCAGTTCTGCTACGAGGATTCTCCCATCTGCATTTCCGACGGCACGCCGCCCCTGGAAGGCCCGGACCTCCTCATTCCCTCGGCACGGCCCGGCACGCGGGCGCCCCATTGCTGGCTCGCCGACGGGAAATCCACCCTCGATCTGTTTGGCGGCGGCTTCGTGCTGCTCCGGTTCGGGCCGGCTGACGTCGATACAGCGCCATTGGCGAAAGCGGCGTCTCAGCGACATGTGCCATTGGAGATTGTCGATCTCGATCATGAAGAGGCCGCGGCTATTTACGAACAACCGCTGGTGCTGGTGCGGCCCGATGGTCACGTGTCCTGGCGCGGCGAGGCCTTGCCGGAGGATTGCGCGGCGTTCCTCGATCACGTTCGTGGTGCGTGAGGCGCTCACGGCGTTGGCATGACTGGTGTTAGGCATCACTGGCGCTGGCCGTTGGCCGATAAACGCGATAAAAAGAGGGCCAGATAAGCACTAAATAAATATTGGCCTCGGGGAGGCTCTATGACGGACGCAACCCAAGCTACAGAATCCGCCGAAACCGGCGATAACGCGGCCTGTGCGCTGGAATATGTGGATCTGCGCGATTGGCTGGCGGAGGTGGAGAAGCGCGGCGATCTTAAAATCGTCACCGGCGCATCCTGGGAAAAGGATGTCGGGCAGGTGGTGGAGGTCATGTGCCATGACGAGGGCACGCCCACCGTGGTGTTCGACGACGTGCAGGGCTGTCCCAAGGGGTTCCGGCTGCTGGTCAACTGGTTCACCGGCACCCGCAAGAATCTGACATTGGGATTTCCGTCGCAGCTCAACAAGCTGGAGCTCAGCCAGTCCTATCACCGCCACACCAAGGGCCTTAGCCCCATTCAACACGAGATCGTCGCCGACGGGCCGATCTTCGAGAATGTGCTGGAAGGCGATCATATCGACGTCACCAAATTCCCGTCGCCCCTGTGGAACCCCGAGGATGGCGGGCGCTATATCGGCACCGGCTGTTTCAACATCACTCGCGATCCCGACACTGGCTGGATCAATTGCGGGACTTACAGGGTGATGGTGCACGATGAGAAGCGCGTCGGGCTCTATATTTCACCGGGTAAGCATGGCCGTATCCATCGCGACAAATACATGGCCAGCGGCACACCCATGCCGGTCTGCATTGTCGTCGGCAGCGATCCGCTGTCGTTCCTGACATCGTCCACCGAGGCCCCCGAGGGCATGTGCGAGCTGGACATGATGGGCGCCTACAGGGGCACCGCCATTCAGTGCGTCGAGGGCAAACATACCGGGCTGCCGTTCCCCGCCAATTCGGAGATCGTCATCGAAGGTTTTATCCATCCCGGCAACACGAAACGGGAAGGGCCGTTCGGCGAATGGCTGGGCTATCAGGGCGGCGAGATGGAAGCCGAGCCCTGGGTGGATATCTCGGCGGTCTACCACCGCAACGATCCCATCATGCTGGGCGCGGCCCATATCCGCATGCCCTATGAATATGCCCGCTACCGCGCCATCAGCCGCTCGGCGGTGCTCAAGGAGAACATTGCCCGCGCCGGGGTGCCCGATGTCACCGAAGTATGGGCCCATGAGGTGGGCGGCTCGCGGCTGTTTCTCGCCGTCGGCATCAAGCAGCGCTATCCCGGCCATGCCACCCAGGCCGGCCAGATTGCCGCCACCTGTCATGCGGGGGCTTACCTGGGGCGCCTGGTTGTGGTGGTGGACGACGATGTGGATGTGTCCGACCTGGAAGAGGTAATCTGGGCGGTGTGCACTAGATGCGATCCGGCCACCGGCATCGATATCATCCACAATATGTGGTCTTCGGCGCTGGATCCAATCATCTCGCCAGAACAGCGGGAAGCTGGTAATCTGACCAACAGCCGGGCCATCATCGATGCCTGTCGGCCTTTTCACTGGAAGGACGAGTTCCAGAAAGTCAACGCGCCGACCCCCGAAGCCCGCCGCGAAGCGTGGGACCGGTGGGGGCATTTAAGAGACTAAGCAACTTAAACCAACCGTGGGCGCCGTTTTGCCCGCTTTTCAACGATGAGAGAAGAAGGAGACAAAGAAAATGGACGGAGGCAGGGAGAATTTCAGCCCGCAGACGGATCTGCGCGATTTCCTCGCGGCATGCGAGGAGAACGGCCAGCTTGAAAAGGTCGATGGCGCCCATTGGGACAAGGAGATGGGCGCGGTAGTCGAGGTGCTCTATCGCGAACGCGTCGAGAAGGCCAAGGCAGTCCTGTTCGATAACATTCCCGGCTATCCGCAGGGATATCGCACCCTCTATGGCATGCTGGCCTCGCCCTATCGGCTGGCGCTGGCCGTCGGCATGGATACCGAGATGGCCGGCAACCGGTTCGAGCTTCTCAAGGCCTATCGCGAGAAAATGTTCGCCCATGAGCCTATCCCGCCGCAGATCGTGCAGACCGGCCCGGTGATGGAGAACGTCGTCGAAGGCGATGAT
>JABJKO010000300.1 GCA_018660305.1 Rhodospirillaceae bacterium | reverse complement strand
CTGACGTTGGGTGGCCGGGAGGGGGAGCGGGCTGGCACCGGCTAAAATTTAAGGGAGGAAGACCGATGGCAGATCATATTCACGGACCGCTTTACTACGAACAGATGGGGCGCACCGGGCCCGTCATCGCCTTCATCCACCCCAATCCCATGGATCAGTCCTGCTGGATCTTCCAGATGGCACATCTGTCCACCTGGTACCGCTGCATCGCCATCGACATCCCTGGCTACGGCCGCTCCCCCAAAGCCGATAAGGGTCTCACCATGGAAGACATGGCGGAAGCCTGCTGGGATGCCATCGACGATGCCTTCGGCGAAGGGGAAAACGCCATCCTGGTGGGCTGTTCGGTGGGATCGGCCATCGCGCCCCATATGTATCACCACCGGCCCGGCGCAACAGCCGCCCTGGTGTTGTCAGGCACCGGCTACAACCCCGGCAAACCCTTCGCCAAGGGACGTATCGAACAATACGCCGCCAAGGATGTGGATTACCGCTGGGAATACACCTTCCAGGACATGAGCGCGGCGTTCCGGTCGACCCCCATGGCGCATTTTTTCGCCGATATGTTCGCCGAGCGCAATCACGCGGCGGATGCCCAGACCATCATCCACCAGTTCGAGGCCATGCTGGGGCTGGAAGCCGATGACCATCATTCGGGTATCGGCTGCCCGACCATCATCCTGACCGGCAGCGAGGATAATTCCCATCCCCGCTCCTTCGCCCTGCAGGAGCGTATACCCAATTGCGAACTCAAGACCCTGCCCGGCGCCGGTCACGCCTGCCAGCTGGAACAGCCATGGCTGTTCGACCGCTTCATGATTGAATTTATGGAACGGCACGGGCTGTTTCCCGGCGAGACCCTGCCCGGCCGTACGGCCCGCTGAGGTAAAGGAGACTGCCTCATGGATGGCATGGATGTCCCACTTGTCGATATCGGCGGTTTCGACAATGGAAGCCCTGAAGACCGCAGCAGAATCGCAAGCGAAGTCGCCGAGGCGGTGGAAACCATCGGGTTTCTGAGCATCACCGGCCACGGCGTACCCGTCGGGCTGATGAAAGACATGCGCCAGCAATTCTGGAATTTTTACGACCTGTCCATGGAGGAAAAACGCAAGGCGATCAATCCGTCGATGAATCTCAATCGCGGCTATGCGCCACCGGGCGGACAGAGCATCGCCACGACCGAGGACGGAAAACCGCTCCCGGATTTGCGTGAGGCCTATCCGTTCGGCCGGTTCGATTTGCCGGACGATCCCTATTACGCCGCCCCGGATGCGGCCTATGCCTATGAACCCAATATCTGGCCGGTGTCGTCTCCCGGGTTTGAGGAAACAACCAAGGCTTACTATCAGGCCCTTGAGGCACTCAATCTGCTGATGCTGCGCATCTTCGCGACGGCGCTGGATCTCGATGAGGGCTTCTTTCTCGACAAGTTCGATAAACATGCCAGCGTCCTGCGCGGCATGAATTATTTCGACCAGGAAGAGGACCCCCGCCCCGGCCAGCTTCGCTGCGCGGCTCATGCCGATTACGGCACCCACACATTCCTGCAGATCGAAAACGCGCCCGGTGGATTACAGGTGTTGAACCGGGCCGGAGACTGGGTCGATGTGGACCCCGCGCCGGGGACATTCGTGGTCAATATCGGCGATCTGATGATGAACTGGACCAATGACCGCTGGCTGTCCAACCAGCACAGGGTGGTCAATCCGCCTCTCGGTCTGCGCGAAGGGACCCGCCGCCAATCCATCGCGTTCTTTGTCCAGCCCAATTATGACGCGGTGATCGAATGTATCGAGACCTGCAAGAAGCTTGGTGACGCCGCCAAACATCCGCCGGTCAAAGCCTGGGAACACCGCTACGCCATGCTGAACAACACTGTTCTTAAACCGCAGGATGCGCCGGCGTAGCTAGTGAACCACCTTCTCCACCAGCGGCTTCACCGTCAGGCCCTGGACGATGATGGAGAACAGGACGACGCCGTAGGTGATGCTGAGGATAGCGGTCTTGTACTCATTGTCGGGCAGCGATAGCGCCAGCGCGACGGCGATGCCACCGCGCAGGCCGCCCCAGATAAAGACCGGCAGCGCCCCCTTGCTGTAGCCCTGCCAGCGCGACAGGAACGCGAACGGAATTCCGACGCTGAGCGCGCGGGCAGCCAACGTCACCGGTATAGCCAGGAGCGCGACCTCCCAATAATCGGCCATGCCGGTCACGATGAGCACTTCCAGGCCGATCAGCAGGAACAGGACGGAATTGAGAATTTCGTCCAGCAGGGTCCAGAACGTCTGGACGTGTTCACGGGTGGCTTCCGACATGGCGTACTTGCCCCGATTGCCGATGAACAGCCCGGCAACCACCATGGCGATGGGCCCGCTCATATGCAGGGCCAGGGCGAGCGCATAGGTCACCATCACCAGGGCCAGGGTAATGAGAACCTCAAGACCAGGCTCGTCGATCCGGTACATGGACCGGTAGGCGAGATAGCCCGCGGCCAGTCCCAGTACCACCCCGCCGCCGACCTCAATCAGGAAGATCTCGGCGATATCCACCACGCCCATCGCCGCCGTGCCGCCGCCACTGCCCCCGCTCCCCACGGCGATGGCCACCACCACGGTGAAGACCACCACCCCGACGCCGTCATTGAACAGGGATTCGCCGGCGATGGTCGCTTCCAGGGACTTGGGGACTTCAACGGTTTTGAAGAGCCCGAGAACCGCGACGGGATCGGTCGGGCTGATCAGGGCGCCGAAGACCAGCGCCCAGATGAACGGCATGTTCAGACCGAACAGGCCCATCAGGCCCCACATGGCGGCGCCGATCGCAAATGTGGAGATCAGGGTGCCGACGCAGGCCATGATCCCGATGGTCAGCCGGCGCGACTTGAGCGCCGACATATCCGCATGGAGCGCCCCGGCAAACAGCAGGAACCCCAGCATGCCGTGCATCAGGGTCTGATTGAAATCGATTTTCCGCAGCACATCGGACACCATGGGGCCGATCTGGATGGCGGGATTCAGGTAATCGAGACCGATAATCGACAATGACGCCACCAGCGCGATGACCACTAGACCGATGGTGTGGGGCAGGCGCAAATAACGGTGGTTGAGCCAGCCGAACAGCGCGGATAGCCCAATGAGGATCGCACTAATGGTGAAAATACTCATGGGATTTGTCGATTTCCTGTCATTCGAGGTCGTCCGGGCGGAGAGCCTACACCGACTCACCCGCATTCGTTGACAGGAAGCGCTATATACGACGATATATAGCGCTATGGGTAAGAACGGCCAAAAACTGTCCACAAGAACGCGCGGATTCGTTGCCTCGCTGGCCGCTCTGTGGGTCCTGACCAATTTCGCGGAGCCCGCAATCGGCCGCGATATGCTGGTCTTCGCGGCCGCTAGTACAGCCGATGCGCTGAACACCGTCCTGGCAGACTATGCGGAGCAAACCGGCGTCACGGTTCGCGCGTCCTATGCGTCTTCCGGCGCCCTGGCCCGACAGATAGATCACGGCGCCCCGGCGGCTTTGTTTATTTCAGCCAACGTTGCCTGGGTGGCGTGGCTGGATAAGCGTGCCCGCCTCGCACGCAACTCGCGCGTCCCGCTTTTTGGCAACCGGCTGGTCCTTATCCAACCTAAACCCGAGCGAAGCAGGAATCCCGTTCGCCCGAAAAATCAATTTCCCGTCCCCCTCCGTCATACTGATAATCGCGATATCCGATCCAATATTTTACGCTGGCACCAGGACAAGATGGCGATTGCCGACCCCGCCCATGTCCCCGCGGGCGCCTATGCCAAGGAAGCGCTGACCTCTCTGGGATTGTGGGAAACCGCGTCGAAGAGGACGGTAAGGACCCGCGACGTAAGGGGCGCTCTGCTGCTTGTCGAACGCGGCGAAGCACAACTCGGCGTAGTTTATAAATCAGATGCAAAACAGAGTTCTAAGGCACTAATATTGAATACTTTTCCCTCAGAAAGCCACGGACCGATCCGATATCATATGGCGATTATAGAAGAGCACGATAACGAATCCACGCGGCGCCTCTACAGCTTCCTTCAGTCCCTGCCGGCAAAAGCCATCTTTGGCCGTTTCGGCTTCAACACAAGAAAATACCATGGATCTGTTAAGTCCCGTTGAGATCGAGGCGATCGGCCTCAGCCTGCGGGTCTCGATCTGGGCGACCGCCTGCAGCCTGCCGGTTGCCATTGGGGTGGCCTGGGTACTGGCGCGGTGCGAGTTTCCCGGAAAAACCATCCTCGATGGCATCGTGCATTTGCCGCTGGTGGTACCGCCGGTGGTGGTGGGTTATGTTCTGCTGGTGCTTCTGGGGCGGCGCGGCGCCATCGGGTCGTGGCTATACGACAGCTTCGGACTCACCTTTGCGTTTTCGTGGCGTGGCGCGGCCATGGCGTCGGCCGTCATCGCCTTTCCCCTGGTGGTCCGCGCCATCCGGCTGTCGCTGGAGGCCGTCGATCAGCGGCTTGAGGCGGCGGCACGGACCCTCGGGGCCTCCCCCCTGTCGGTCTTCGCCACCATCACCCTGCCCCTGACGGCGCCCGGCATTCTGGCCGGCGCCATCCTGGGCTTCGCGCGCAGCCTGGGAGAATTCGGCGCCACCATCACCTTCGTGTCCAACATTCCCGGCGAAACACAGACCATCCCCATCGCGCTTTATGGCTTCACCCAGGTGCCCGGTGGTGAAGAGGCGGCCATGCGGCTGGTGTTGCTGTCCGTCATCATCGCCTTTGCCGCCCTCGCCGCCTCGGAAATTCTGGCACGGCGCCTGCGCCGGCGTCTGGCGGCCGTCTCATGATCAGGATCGATGTTACCCGCCAGCTGGGGGCCTTTTCCCTGGAAACCCGGTTCGAAAGCGAGACCGCCGGCATCACGGCCCTGTTTGGCCGGTCCGGTGCCGGCAAGACATCCATCGTCAACATGCTCGCCGGGCTGTTACGGCCCGACCGGGGCCACATCGACATCGACGGAACTGTTTTATTCGATTCAGAAAAGGGCATCGATCTGCGGCCGGAGAAACGCCGTCTCGGCTATGTTTTCCAGCAAAGCCGCCTGTTTCCCCACTATTCCGTTCGACGGAACCTGGAATACGGCAAGCGGCGAATTCCCGCTTCTGAGCGCCGCGTCGCCGTCGATGATGTGGTGGAAGTCCTGGGTATCGCGCCGCTTCTCGAGCGCCGCCCCGGTGCCCTGTCGGGCGGCGAACGCCAGAGGGTGGCGCTGGGCCGCGCCCTGCTCGCCAGCCCCAAATTACTGTTGATGGACGAGCCGCTGGCCTCGCTGGATGCCGCCCGCAAACAGGAAATCCTGTCCTTTATTGAGAGGCTGCGTGACCACTTCGCCGTTCCCATAATCTATGTCAGCCATTCCATGGACGAAATCATCCGTCTCGCCGATACGCTGGTGCTGGTGGATGGCGGCCAGGTCGCCGCCGTCGGCCCGGTGGAGGAGTTGACCAGCCGCCTTGACCTCCGCCCTCTCACCGGCCGCTATGAAGCGGGGTCGGTGATTGCCGCCACGGTCGCCGGCCATGACCCTATATTCAATCTGACCGAGGTCCGCTTTGCCGGCGGCACGTTCCACCTGCCGCGCATCGACAATCCGGTGGGGGCGACGGTTCGGGTGCGCATTCGGGCCCGCGACGTATCCCTGTCCCTGACCAGGCCGGAAGGCGTCAGTGAACTCAATATCTTCAAAGGCCGGATCATGGAAATCGACCAATCCGCGGCCAGCAGCCAGGACACCCAGATCGACATCCGGGTCGATATCGGCGTGCCGCTTTGGGTCAGGGTCACCCGCCGCGCCCTGCATGACCTCGCTTTGCAAGAAGGCAGCGAGGTTTATACACTGGTCAAAAGCACGTCCATCGACCGGCAAACCCTGAGCACCCGGAAAACGATACAAACATCAACAGCCCAATCAACCGAGGAGCAACCCCGATGACCGTTTCACTCTTTGTCCAAATCAAGCTGGCCCCCGGAATCCGCGCGCAATTCCTCGAGCTGGCAACGGCTCATCAGGGCAGGGTCCGGGACCGGGAGCCCACCTGCCAGCGCTTCGACATCCTGGAGCAGGAAGGCGACGACGAGCATGTCTGCCTGTACGAAGTCTATGACGACCAGGCCGCCTTCGATTTGCACGTCAACACCGAGTACATGAAGGCCTATCTCGAAGAAACCAAGGACATGACCGTCGGCCGGGTGCGGTACTTCTCGACCATACGGGAGTAGGCGTTACTCCGCCGGCTCCACCACCCAGGTCACGCCGAGATCCACGTCGGCCGAGCGCAAGAGATTCATTACCGGGCAGCGGAACTCCACATTGTCCTGGAGTTTCCTGATGCGGTCGGCGGGTTCGTCCGTATGGAGCGTGATCTTGATATCCACCTTCTCGAAATAGGGCCTTATACCGGGCACGCCCTTGGGGCCTCGCACGTCCACCTGCCCTGAACATTCGAAATCGGCGCCCGTATAGGCAAACCCCATGGCGTCGGCGACGCCGTTGATGATCACTCCATCGCATCCCACCAGGGAGACCAGCACATTTTCCAGCGGGCTTGGTGCGGTGTTGGTGCCGCCCATGGTGTCGGGCTCATCGGTCGCGACGATATCGAAATGCCGGACTTTCACCTCGGTGCGGGTGCCCGCATCGTTGCGCCCCGTCACGGTCCGGATGCCCAGCTTCTTGGTCTCCGGGTCGACGCTTGGCGCCAGCAATTCGGCGGGGATATCGCGGTCAGTCATGGTCGGTCCTTATGGTCAAATTGCTTTGTTCATCACTTTTTGGCGGGCACAAGATCGATTTCCTGGATCCAGTAACGGCGCGACAACTCGGCGACAGCGGACGGTTTAACGCGAAACAGAATGGCGGTATTTCCCGTGGTCCCCCGCATGCTGCCAAATCGCTGGTAAAGCTCCATGTGGAACGCCTCCGGCGCGAACTTCGTCGTGATGGTGATATTCACCCGAGATGGATTGTTTGCCAGCTGGTCGGACAGCCGGGCGGTGACGCGGTCGAAGCTGGTGGCGTAACCGTAACCGAAATAGGCCGCGAGCACGGCACCGACGGCCATCATGAATCTGAGATCGCGCCGATGAAACCAGCGGTGGCGCGGCGCAGCGGAATTATCGGGGGTCAACGAAGCCATGTCAGTCGGGCCTCCACACCATTCCCCAGCGATGGATGGTCCATTTCTCCAGCGGCACCAGCAGGTAACGGTCCGTCGACACCCAGATGAGAGAAATCATTATGACACCGAGGAACACCTCCTCGATCTTGAACTCCTGAGCGGAGGTGAAGATCATGAAGCCCAGCCCGCTGTCGCCGCCGATCATCTCCGCCGCGATCAGCGCGCGCCAGCCAAACCCCATGCTCATCCGGATGCCGGCGATGATGCTGGGCATGGCGCCCGGCAGATAAACCTGGAAGATCAGGTGCCATCGGTTGCCCCCCATGGTCAGCACGCTTTGCTCGTAAACCCGGGAAACGCTGCGCACGCCGAGCATGGCGTTGAAGAACAACAGCCAGAAAATCGTATTGAGCATGATGAACAGGGTCGTCAACCAGCCAACCCCAAACCAGACGATGGCCAGCGGAATCCAGGCGATGCCGGAGATCGAATTGGCGAAAACGCCGACCGGTTCCAGAAACGCCGATACCGTCCGGTTCATGCCAGCCAGTATTCCAAACGCGATACCGAGCGGCAGACCGATCAATGCCGCGAGCCCGACACGCCCGACGCTGGAGAAAATATGGTTGGTCATCAGGCAGTCATTGTGCATGACCAGCGCGCTGCCGATGTCGGGACAATCTTCCTGAAGCGTGAAGATCGCTTCGATTACTGACGCCATATCAGGGATGAATACCGGCGGAAGCCAGCCGAAGGCCGAGTTCATTACCCACAACGACAATAGGGCTACGAATGGAATGGCGCCGAGGAATATCCGGCGCAGTCGCTGGCGGCCGAAACGCCGCTGCAAGGGAATCCACAATACATCCGCCACCGCATTCATCGCTGCATCATCCCCCAGCGTTCGATGGTGTCGGCCTCCAGTGGTCGAAGAAGATAATGATCGAGAACGATCCAGGTGACGCCGATCAGAATCATGCCGAGGATGACCTGGGCGGTCAGGTCGGCATCCTGAGCGGTGAAGATCATCCATCCAAGCCCCTCGCGGCCGGCCAGCATCTCACCGGCGATCACGGCGCGCCAGGCGAAGCTGATGCTGAGGCGCGAGCCCGTGGCGATGTGAGGCAGCGCGCCGGGCACCAGCACGTCGCGTATCACCTGGTAACGCGATGCCCCCAGGGTGCGTGCCGCATTGATGTACTGCATGGGAATTTCGCGCACACCGGCCAGGACGCTGAAGGCGATGGGAAAGAAGCTGGTGTAAAGAATGATCACCAGCACTGTCTTATCGCTGTTGCCCCACCAGATTACGATGATGGGAAAAATCGCGATCCCGGAAACCGACTGAAAAAAATTCATGATCGGATGGAACATGTCCGAAACGGTGCGGTTGATGCCCAACAACAGACCGAACGGAATACCGACCGCCAGGCCGATGGCGCTGCCGATTACCAGGCGGAGCAGCGTGTCGCCGAAATAGCTGGGCAGGACACCCTTGTAGAGCATGTCCACCGATGACATGGCCACGGCCAACGGATCCGGAAGGTAACGTGCGGGGTTTGGTATGAGTGCAGACACTATGGACCACAGTACCAGCAGGCTGAGGACCACCAGGGTCAGGCGGATCGCGGGCACATCCAGCCAGTCCCGCGGTGGTGCTGCCGGGCGGGCGAGACTACTCGTCATCGGCCCCGACTTCTTCGCGGACGAGCCCGAGGATACGGTCGCGCGCCTCGGTGAACCGGGGATCGGAGGCGATCTTTTCCCAGTCCCGCTCCTCGCGCGGAATATCGATCTTTACCGTCGCCTTTAAACGGCCAGGCCGACGGGAAAACACGAAACATCTATCGGCCAGAAAAGCAGCCTCATCCACGGAATGGGTAATGAGCAGGATGGTCTTGCCGGTAGCCATGGCAATGCGATTGAGCTCCTGCTGCAAGGTAATACGGGTTTGCGCATCGACGGCGGCAAAGGGCTCATCCATCAACATAACGACCGGGTCCGCGCACAACGTGCGGGCAACCGCGCAGCGCTGCTTCATGCCACCCGAGAGTTCGTGCGGATAGCGGTCCTCAAAACCGGTCAGCCCAACGAGCTCTATGAACTCCGTGACCCGCCGTTCACGTTCCGCCTTGGGCACTTTTTGAATCTCCAGCCCGTGACCGATGTTCCGCGCCACACTCCGCCATGGCAGAATGCCGTGTTCCTGGAACACCACCCCACGGTCAGGCCCCGGCCCTTCGATCGGCACCCCGTCCACCATTACCTCGCCTTCACGGTAGGGCAGGAGACCGGCAAGTATATTGAGCAGGGTGGATTTGCCGCAGCCGCTGGGCCCAACGACGGCGACAAATTCGCCTTCCTCGACCTCAATATTGATTTTATCGAGCGCGTGGACAGACTCGCCGGTATATTCGTCCGGATAGTGGTGACTGAGGCCCTGGACCGTCAACTTGGCTGGCATTGAACTGGATACATCCCGGCATGCGCCGAAATCCTCTCGGCGCATGCCATCATTTCACGCAAAACTCACATTCGGCGCGTCACTTGGCCGAAGGTAAATCCCCGAACCACTCCGGATGCTCGCTTATCGTCTTGCCGATGAACGACATCTCCAGATATTTCGCCGGATCGTAGGGTTTTTTCATCTTCTTCTGGGCAATGAGTTGCTTGACCGAGAAGTTGAAAGCCTTCGCCGTATTGGCGCCGAGCCGCGGATCATAGACCACGTGCTTCAGCGTCCGCTTGACCAGCGAGGCGTTCATACCGCGAATGAAACGCGCTCCGATGGCCGCGACCTGATCTGCATTCTTAGGGTCGCGGACAAAAGCGGCGGCTTCGGCCATGGCATTGACGAACTTCTGTGTCCGGGCACGGTTGCCATAGATCGTTTCCGGTGTGCCGTGCATGACCGCGCAGAAACAGACATAGTCGCCGCCGCGCACGACGATGCTGGACCCCTTCACCTTATCGAGAAGCCGTGTGAAGGCCGGTTCCCATGCAACGATTGCTTCGACGCCCCCGGAGTCGAAGATCGAGACGAAGCTGGGCGGACGCACATTAATGCGATTGACGTCGTTTATGCCGATGCCGTTCCGCTTCAACACGGTACGCATATAAAGATCGCCGGTGCCGCCAAAGGCGACGCCAACCTTGCGGCCCTTCAGATCGGCGATTTTCTTGATGCCGGTACCTGGGCGCGCGGCAATGCCGATCATGCGGTCGCTGGTCGACTTGGAATAGGAACTGCCGACATAGCCGACAACGCCACGCAGGTTAAGACCGCGTTCCAGCGCAGCCGGCAGGTTGGTGAATGCCGCAGGGGCAAAGTCGATTTCTCCGGCACGCAGAGATTTGGTCAGGGCCGGTCCGGAGTTTCGGGTCACCACCTTGGCATCGACACCGTTCTTGGCGAAAAACCCCTTATCCTGGGCCACGAAGACCACCATGCCGCCGACATTGGTTGCCGCTCCGACGCGAAGGTCTTGCGCGTTCGCGCAGGACATGGCCGTGGCGAAGGCCACGGCGAACATCGATGTAAGTATCTTTTTCATGATCATCTCCCTCAATTGGTTCAACCTGTCGTCACACAACTGTATTTTCGAGCACGCCGAGACGATCGATGGTGAGCGTCACCACGTCGCCTTTCTTCAGGAATTTTGGCGGTTTGAATCCGATTCCCACGCCAGCCGGTGTCCCGGTTGCGATGATGTCGCCGGGCTGCAGCGTCATGCCCTTGGACAGGGTGGCGATCAGGGTCGGAATATCGAAGATCAAATCCTTGACCAGGGCGCTCTGACGCACCTCGCCGTTCACCTTGGATTCGACGCGTATTTTTTTCACGTTGCCCACCTCGTCGGCGGTCACGAGCCAGGGTCCCATGGGGCAGAACCCGTCGATACTCTTGCCGAGGAACCACTGCTTATGGTCGGCCTGCAGATGGCGGGCCGTCACGTCATTGATGATGGTGTAGCCATAGACATGCTTGAAGGCGTCGCGTTTCGTGATGCCACGCCCGCCTTTGCCGATGACCACGCCCAGTTCAACCTCGTAATCAACCGATTTGGTGGGATCCAGATGACCAGGGATGGGAACCCCCGGGCCGATGACGCTGGACGGCGCCTTGGTGAAAATGATCGGCAGCTCCGGAATGGCGCTGTCGCCCTTGGTGGCGTTGAACCCGCTTTTGTCGAATTCATGGGCGTGGTCGTAATAGTTCTTGCCGACGCACAGGACGTTGCGCCGCGGGGTCGGCACCGGCGCCCGCAATGTCACACGCGACAGCGGCAACCTGGCACCCTTCTTGCGTGTCCGCGACGCGGTTTCCAGCGCTTTCAAGCCACGGTCGCCGGATGCCACCAGCGCCGTCATATCGGTGGGCAGCTTAGGGGCCGCCACGGACAGATCGATCACTTCTTTCTTGTCGCTATGGACAATGCCCAGCCGCGTCCGTCCGCGATGCGTAAATGTAACGAGTTTCATTCTTCTCCCCAGCTTTGGCCGAACTATCAACCAATCGAAAATTGGCGTCAAGCAAACGGCCAATTTTTAGCGATTCATTTGATACCAATAAAGAATTGGTCTAGTTTTTACGCATGGTAGTCCGGCATCAATTGACAGACCAACTTCGCGACACACTCCAATCGGGGCGATTTCCCGATCAGGGGCGCCTGCCGCCCGAGCGCGTTCTGGCAGAAGAATTCGGCGTAAGCCGCAGTACGCTCCGTTCCGCCCTGGGCACTCTGGAAGCCGAAGGAAGGATCTGGCGCCATGTGGGGCGCGGGACTTTCGTGGGAGAACGCCCCAGCATCGATGCCCCCGCCCTGTCGGCGGTGGTCAACCAGACCCACCCGGAAGAGGTCATGGAGGTGCGGCTGGTGCTGGAACCAAGGATCGCGGCTCTCGCGGCCCGCCGGGCGACGGCAGCCGACATTGAGGCCATGGACCGCTGTGTGCGCAAGGCGGATACGGCGACCGATGTGGCCACCTTCGAGCTATGGGACGGAGCCTTTCACCGCGCCATCGCCACGGGAGCGCACAACACACTTCTTCTGGCCCTGTTCGATGCGGTGAATGCCATCCGGCAGGAGGCCATCTGGGGACGGCTCAAGGAAGCCTCTCTGACCACTAAGCGTCAGCGCATCTACAACCGCCAGCATCGGGCCTGTGTGGAGGCCATCCGTGACCGCGACGCGACCGCGGCCGAACATCATATGATCGCCCACCTCGAAGCCGTTCAGAACAATATGTTCGGTGCCGCCAATCAACCCGGCAGGGTGCCTGCGGCCGCAGAGTAACCCCCCACCGGCCTGTTAACGGTTCGGTGTCGGTGGATTTTACAGTTTTGCGGCAATTAACCGTAAATCACCTGAAAAGTGTCGGTGGATTTTACAATCGGGTGATTCCGTTAACCCCGTAGTTTCCCTAACTCATTGAAAAAATGGATTTTAACTACCTTGGCATGAAAATTGCATGTGAAGACGGACAGCCTGCAAAAGAGACAGGATGTTTGAGAGATGAATAAAACGAATCTCACTGCCGTCGCCGTTTTCGTGGAAAGCCACGGGTGCGCGGCCATCATCAGACAGGATCGAGTTGAATTCTCGGTGGTGTATATCAGCGCCGCCACGGGTGAACTCGTCCAGGAAGTGATGGCGGCAGCAACCATTGAAGATGCCCGGGTCGCCCTCGATTGTTGACGGATGGTGAGAGATGCTGATGCACGGAATTCCCGGTTGATCGCGGCGCCGTAACGGCTCACAGGCGACGATCAAAACGAACAGACGGCTCTCTGGCCCCGACCCCAGACAGCAAGGTCAGAAACGGCGGCTCTTCGATGGGCCGCCGTTTTCTTTTTGATAACGCTTTGACACTAACCGTCTTACAGCACGAATGAGCTTGTTTCCCATGGACGACAGGGTTTCGTCATGACCATGCCCCTCGGGCAGACAACGATACGCGGGCTAGCCCATGGAATTGCGGTATTTACCGGGCTTTTCATGGGGATTCGTGACGTTGTCGCGGCCATTATCCTCGGGAAGCCCTCCCTGGCTCCCCTGCAATCCCTGCCTGCCTTCCTGGATACGCTGCTGCCGGAGGACCAAAGCCCCAGCGCAACACAGATGGGGGTCGATTGCCGCTTGCTGGCCCTGACGACGGGGCGGCGCGAACGAAGGCTGTTATTGAAGGGCTGCCTGTGGCTGGACCGTCGGGCCATGGACCGTTACGGGCGTACTTTCATGGCGCTCGACGATTCCGGCCGTGAGGCGATTGTGGCGGAGGCCGCAACAGCGGGCCCGGGATCCCTGCCCCGCGCCTTCTTCACGGTTTTTCGGGCCGAGGCATTTCATCTTTATTATGCAAGCGAGCATCTTCCCGCGGGCAGCGCATTGCTGCTCCCCTAGAGCCTATAGAGGTGGGTGGGAACACATTGTCCCCACCCTCTCCATTGGATCCGGTTAGCTGCCCTGCTTGTAGGGACCGAAGCCGGGACGGTAAGTCTTCTCGTCGATAAACTGGGTGATGCCCTTGTCGCGGCCACCATCCTTGTCGCGGACCTTGATTTCGGCCCCCTTGGCGGCGAGGTAATCAAGCGCCTGGAAATAATCCATGTTTTTGACCTGCTTGACCGCCTGCTTCGTGGCCCGCAGCACCTCCGGGTTTATTTCCATGAGACGCTTGGCCAGCGCGATGGTCTCGTCACGCAGCTTGTCCTTTGGCACGGCCTTGTTGATCAGCTTCATATCGGCCGCCTGTTTGCCATCGAACGGCTCGCCTGTGCAGGCGTACCAAAGCGCATCGCGGTAACACAACGTATCGACAACCACCTTGCTGACCACACCGCCCGGCAGGATGCCCCAGTTCACTTCAGACAGGCCGAAGATGGCGTCTTCCGCGGCAAGGGCGAAGTCACACGAAACCAGCTGTGTGAAGGCGCCGCCGAAACAATAGCCGTTGACCATCGCGATGGTCGGTTTGTCAAACATGAACAGACGCAGCCGGCGCCAGCGCTCGTTTGCGAAGCTCACCTGCCGCCGCTCATTGGGTTTGCCGTCGAGTTCCCGGAAAAACAATTTGAGATCCTGGCCCGCGGACCAGCTTTCGCCGGCGCCGGTCAGGACCATCACCTTTATATCGGGATCGCCTTCAACCTGACCGACGATCTCGTCCATTTCCCAGTGAAGATCCGGGCTCATGGCATTGCGTTTTTCCGGCCTGTTCAAAATAACCCAGCCGATACCGTCCTCGATTTCAACCTTTACGTTTTCATACTTGGAATAGTCCGCCATGGTCTTCCTCCCTGTTGGCATTCAACGTCCGCGGTTTTTGTTTTTTGCGGTTCTCTTGAGTGTGCACCAAAGCAACGAACCCGCCAATGGCGGGTCCGTCCAAAACAACAGAAGGAAAAATTGCCGAAACGCCGGAAGCGGCGTCTATTCAGCCGCGACGGTCACCACGGCATCGTCGTATTTTCGATCGCCGAGATCGCCGCCTTCGAAAATATCGCGTTCCGCGATCCACTGCTGCGCGCTTTCGAAAATTTCCCGGGAATAGGGCTCGAATACGATGCGCTCGCCGGTCCCGAACAGACGGGTATCCATCTGATCCAGAAAACGGGACGGAAATTCTTTCCTGTAGTAGTGCGTGTAAAGCTCGGGCCGTAAATCGATATCGGCCTGCGCCCGCCGCAACGCGGCGAAATACTTCTTCACATCGTCCATATCGGCATTCTCGTCGACCATGGACGCCATCATGAAAGAGGTGTCGACGATCTTGCGGTAGCCCAGCTGTTCAAGGAAATAATACGGCCCGCTGAACAGGCTCGCCGCCGGCACCTCGTTATCCACCAGAAGCTCCAGGCGGCGGAAGATCAGCCCATCGGCGAAGGACAGTTTGATTTCCTCCGGCTTGAGGAATTGTTCCAATGCCTGGATGGTCGAATAGTGACTGCCGGATTGATACCCCACCGACACCGGCACGTTGGCCAGATCTTCCGGGCCTTTGATCGGAGAATCCGGCGGCACGAAAATTCCGCAGGGAGAGACCGAATAAGCGTCCGCATAGAGCTTTCCATGGCCGGAAGCGGCGGCGACATTGACCGTCCAGTGACACGCACAGCTCACATCGGCCGTCCGGCCCTGTTCGAAAGTCTGATAGGCGCCGACCTTGTCGCCCAGATCATGCAAATGGTCTTTCTGCATGGCCGCCAGCTGGTTTTCCAGCTCATAATCGAGCCCTTCGGCATCGAAATAACCTTTTTCCTGCGCGACCCATTCCTGTAGCCGCATATGCGGACCGATGACAAATTTGCTCATGATCTTCTCCAATTTTAAGCCGACCCGAAGACAGTTGATAATCTAAAAAGTATCATTTGATATTAAATTAACAACCCCAAAATTCGCCCCAAGGACTGTCCATCCCCGGAATCGACATTCCCGGCTGACCCCGATAAAGTGCGGCGCACTCCCTAAAAGCCAGTCGCTCAACGGATTTGATGGTGTGACCACCGCCCGCCGAACCCTCATCCTGACCTTGCCGCCGCATATACCGGGAGGCGTGGCGGTTCAGACCCGCCAATTGGCGGTTTACCTGCGCTCAAAGGGACATGAGGTCACCATCGCTTATTATGCGACGCCTCGCCTGGACCCCGATCTGGCCATTCAATTGCCCCATCTGTTTTCTGGGAGCCAGCCAGCCATCAGACGGGAACGATGCTTCGGCGACTTCGATGGCGTGGCGGTCGGCTGCCGGTTTCCGGAACTGGAAGTCTCCTACACCAACGATTCGTCCCACTGGCGTGCGCTCATCGCCGATCATGACCGGCATCTGGCCGTCGGCGGCACCGTCCTGGCGAGCAGCCCGCTGGCCGCTGCCAACATTCCCCATCTTGTGTGGTGTGCAAGCGATGTAATTGGTGATCGTTTCAACCGGCGCCAGGCCATGTCCTCCCTGAGACGGATTTACGATCATTGTGTGGTTACCCCGCTGCTCCGGTCGGCGGAGCGGCGCGTTCTCCGGGGTTGCGGGCGGCTGATGGCCATAAGCCCCTTTACCGAGCACCGGCTGAGACGGCTGATAACCGCCAGTGACCGTCAGATCGCTCAGGTTCCCATTCCGGTGGATACGGCGAAATTCTCGCCCCGGCCGGATGAACTGGTGCCGGGACGCGTCGGATTCGTCGCCCGCCTCAGCGACCCGCGAAAAAACATTCCTCTTTTGCTTCGGGCGGTGGCCCGGCTGCGCCGGCATATCCCGGGGGTGGAGCTTGTTCTCGCCGGAGCGGGCGGCACTACCCTGGCCCAACAGATCGAAGCGCTGGGCCTCAATACCGGAGTCACCTTCGTCGGGCATCTGGCCACCGACGACCTGGCCGCGCTCTATCGCACCTTCGACGTCTTCGCCATACCGTCCCACCAGGAAGGGCTCTCCATTGTCGGGCTGGAAGCCATGGCCTGCGGCACGCCCGTGGTGTCCACCAGATGCGGTGGCCCGGAGGCCTTCGTGACCGACGATCAAACAGGCTTTCTGGTAGATTTCGACGAAAACGATCTGGCCAGCGCCATCGCCCGTATTTTGCAGGATCGGGGCCTACGGGACCGGCTGGCCAAAAACGCGCACGATTATGTGGAGGCGCATTACAGCCAGAAAGCCTTTGAGACGGCTTTTACGAAAGAATGGCAAGCGGCCTGGCAGGAAGACCCCTAGCCCCTAGCGGTCAGGAGCCATTCCCCAGGCGAGACCGGGCTGGCTATCGACCTGCTCCAGCCCCTGGGCTTCGAGCAGCGCCCGGACCTCCTGATGATGCTGGCGCAATTCATAGCGCGGCGCATACCAGTCGAACGTGTCGAGAAGGGTCCAGGTATATTGCTGCTCTCTTGTCAGGGCCGGATAATGAACACCGGAGATCGGCATAAAATGATTGAGGAGCCGGATCTTGCGGATGGGGGCCAGCGCCGCGGTCAGAGGGAACAACAGCCGCACCATCCAGCGTGACAAATTCAGGGTCCAGCCTATGGGCAGTCTCGGGGTGATCAGCCGCAACGCATATTTAACGATCTGAAGACGGCGCCACAGGCCTTCTTCGTAAAAATTATAGGCCAGTCTGCCGCCGGGCTTGAGATAGGCCGGCAGGGAAGACATCACCTTCCCGGGGTCGGGCGTATGCTGGATCACCCCCATGCAATAGACCGCATCGAACACCCCTTTGCGAAACGGAAGATCCAGTATGGAGGCCTGCAGGCACTCCACCCTGTCGCCGTGATCGGCCGTGACTTCGCGACAGGCATCGATGGCCTCACTCAGATCGCAGGCCATAATTGTCGCACCGTGGCAGGCGGCAACGTCGGTAAACCGGCCGGCGCCACAGCCCGCATCCAGAATTATTTTGCCCTTCAGCCAGTCGCGGCTCCAGCGGCTGTCCTGAAAAAACCGGTCCTCGGACAGGGTATGGCCGGACAGGCGGTCGATCTGAATATCCTTCCAGTGCTGCCACTGAAAACCGAAATTCCCGCAATAATCCTCATCCGCCGCAACAAACCGGGGAACGGAATTCGAAATGGGATAGACCGCATCGCAGGCCGGGCAACGGAGCGCGCCCTCAACGATATCGCCAGCTTCCGTCTGATCATTGACGGTGACCTCAAGCGCCTTGTCGGATCGACAATGCGGACATTCCAACATATCGAGCGTGGTCCGGCGCATGTTCAGAAACCGCTCACGAGCATTGCTTTTCTTTTTTCATCCTCACGCCGCTACGAAGGGGCGCTCTCCGGGCCACCGAACACCGAATCGAGCATAAAGGCGACCCTGTCCTGATGACTGTATCCGTCAGCCAGACAACGCTTGCGTCCCGCCGCGGCGATGGCCAGCCGTTCCTCTTCGTGAGTGCTGTAATAGCGGATTTTCTCAAGCAACTCATCGCGTGATCGAAAAAACACCGCCTCCTTACTATCTTCGAACAGGCGGGCATGTTCAGAGGAATATTCCGCCAGCATAAATCCGCCACAGGCTGGAATCTCGATGCTGCGATCCGTATGGAGGTCCCGGTTCGCCTTGCGCAAAAACGCCAGATTTATCCCTGTGGCACAAATCCCCTTGGAATAAAGCGGATTGTCGTCTCTGTTCACCAACGCCCTGCGTTCAATAATGAGGTTGGGCTCGGTGGTTTGAAATTTTTCCCAGCCATTGCCCCAAACGCGGACTCGAATATTGTTCCGCGCAAGAAAAAGCATGTCTTCGGCCCGGTCCCGTTCGTAGCTGCCGATGAAACCGACATCCGCCGACAACCAGTCTCTATCCTGCACGGAAAGCTCTACCGGCCGGTGCCCCTCGGGATCATAGGCCTTATCCACCATGACGACTTTACGGGCCCCAAAGCCCAGCAACTCACCTTCATCGGCATTATAGGACTTGGTGGTGAAGACCACATCATAGTGCCGAAGCCCGCGCTGATAGGCCCAGGTACGGTTATGCCACGCATACATGTCATCATCGGAATAGGATGCGATGATCGCCGACGGGCATAGCGCGCGCAGGCGCTTCAGGGTCCGGGGATGGATCATGTTGCCCTTTTCGATCCAGATAAGCGCGGGCGACACCTGTTGCGTCCTCTCCACCAGCCAGCGATTGACACCCTGGGTATCCAGGTGAATTCCTAACTTCCAGCAGATCCTAAAAAATGGCGAGGGGACGTCGACCCCCGTTTCGCTGTCGCCCGGCCGGGTAAAAGACATGGCGTCCACCTGCCCACACAGGGTGCGAAACCCTTTGAGTCTCGAGTAGCTATTCGAGTATGGGTTCAGATCACCGACGAAAAGAACGGTGATCCCGGGATAAATGGTCATGATCTTCCGATTGGAATGAGCGGTCGCGTCCTGGCACGCAGTATTTTACGGATGGGGAAAATTGCCAAGGAACAATCATTCTGTAATGGTGGATAAGCACCCTGACGAACCGTCTGCTGGCGCCCATGGTTATGGCTTGCTCGGCGAAGACGCCACAGGGTCACGCCATTCCGAAGTGCAACGACCACATTCTCTGAATAATGCCCCTTAAAGATACGCCAGATATTGCCCGGCACAGCGTATTTCTGACTGTCAGCCAGATAATACAGGTCGCGGTGGCCTTTGGCGCCAATCTGGTTCTCGTCCGGTATCTTGCCCCCGCCGATTTCGGAAATTTTGCCATTGCCCTTGCCGGTATCGTGCTTGCCTTTTCTCTTCTCACGTTTCGGATGAACATCCTGATCATACGGGCGGACGATGAGACCATCGAAGCGCAGCGCGATCGCTACTACACGGTCCTTACCATCGAGACCCTGCTGTCGGCGATGGTCGCGGGCGGCTGGATCCTTCTCACTGCCGGGCTGTCCGTTTGGCAATTGTCATTGGTCGCCGCCCTGGCGGCTCGCCATTGGATTCATCAGAACAAGGCGTTCTATGAGCGGTCCATGCCCTATGACAAATTATCCGCCGCCGAGGGAGGCATTTCGATCATCGCCCATTTGTGCGCCGTCGCGCTTATCGTTTCCGGCGTCGGCCCGGCGGTTCTTTATATTCGGGAAATTATCCTGACCCTCGCCGAACTGGCCATCCTGTGGGCCATGGGCGGTTTGACCATCTGCCGGCTCACGCGGATTCGGATGCCGGAACTCCGCATCCTCTTCAGGGCGGCCCTGCCCTACTGGTTGGACGGTATGATCGATAACGCCTACCAGCGCCTGCTCATTCTCGCCGCCGCCGCTTTTGGCGGCGCCGCGACTGCCGGATTGTTTTTTCAGGCCCATCGCCTTGCGGTGATCCCCACCCAATTATTAGCCCCGGTCATGTTGCGGCTGGCGGGCAACTGGATCGGCCGGGCGACAACCCCGCAGGATCAGGTATCGCGGCGCAAAGTCTTTATCCGGATCGCCTTTTTCCCGCTGCTGCTGGTGGGGATCGCCACCTATCTTTGGGCCGACCCGCTGGTCCCCTGGCTGTTCGGCGAAAACTGGGCCCGGTCGGCCGATCTTCTGGCCGGCATGTGCGGCGCCGTGACCTTTATGGCCCTGTTCGAATCCCTCAAAGCTTATTGCGCCATCGCCCGGCGGATGCGGCTGTTTCTGGTCGGCCGCATCATTCAATATGTTGGGACCCTGATGCCCCTTGCCGCCGCCTTGGCCGGATGGGTCGCCGGCGACCTGGCGCTCGCCATCGGACTTTCCATTGCTTTTTTCATCGCCTTCTCGTTTGTTGCGCTGATGCTGCAAAGATCCGAAGCCGGAATTGCCAAATCAGATCCCGACGAGCGCTGAGATGAGCCATCTCCTTATCCCGGTCACAACTATTATGCTGACATGTGCGGCATAGCCGGAATCATCGCCCGCCGACCGGTCAGAACGGAGGCGATAGAGGCCATGTTGGCGCAGATAGCCCATCGCGGCCCGGATGGCGAAGGCGCCTGGTATGAAGACGACCGCACCATCGCCTTTGGTCACCGGCGGCTGGCGGTGATCGACCCGACGCCCGCCGGCGCCCAACCCATGGTGGACCCCACCGGGCACTATGTCCTGACCTTCAACGGCGAGATCTACAATTATCTGGAGATCGCCGAACGCCTGAGAGCCGAGGGCGTGCTGTTGCGGTCCCACTGCGACAGCGAAGTCCTGCTCGCCGCCTATATTGCCTGGGGCGAGGCCTGCCTTCAGGAATTCAACGGCATGTTCGCCTTTGCGATTTATGACGCGCGGCGAAAAATTATTTTCTGCGCGCGCGACCGGTTTGGGGAGAAACCGTTTCTGTATCATCATTCGCCGGGCCTCTTCGCCTTCGCGTCGGAATATAAGGCCCTGCTGTCGCTGGAAGGTATTCGGACGTCGCTCGAACAGGCTCCTCTAATGCAGTTTCTGCATATGCCACGACAGGGGCTCGACGATCAGAGGCAGACCGTCTTTTCGGATATTGAGCAATTGCTGCCCGGTGAGCAGGCGGTTCTCGATGTTGAAACGCTGGAGCTGCGCATTTCCCGCTACTGGGATGTAAAGACCGACCCGGAAATTGCCGGTCTGGAGGAAGATGACGCAATCGCAGGATTCCGCGACCTGCTTTCCGATTCCGTACGGCTGCGGCTGCGCAGCGATGTGCCGGTGGGATCCTGCCTGTCCGGCGGGCTGGATTCCGGTTCCATCGCCTGCCTCTCCCGTCAGCATTTGGGCGATGAGGCGCCCTATCATGTCTTCACCGGAAGATTCCCCGGCACCAGCGCGGACGAGTGGCAATATGCAGAGGAAATCGTGTCCGCTACGGGGACCATCAGCCATGTCACCGAACCGACGGCGGACGGCTTTCTCGACGAGCTGGATGATTTTATCTGGCTGAACGAATTGCCGGTGGGCAGCTCCAGCCAATACGCGCAATGGAAAGTCTTTCAGCAGGCCAAGGAAGCCGGCATCACGGTGCTGCTCGATGGTCAGGGCGCCGACGAGCTGCTGGGCGGCTATGAGCAATATTTCGCGGCCTATCTGGATGCCTTGCCAGCCGACCAGAAAGCGGCGGAAGCCCGAGCGATAAAAGAGCGATACCCTCTGGCGTTGAGCCCGGCATGGGCGGAATGGAAACGCCGGGCGCCCGCCGCGCTGCGCCGCCTGCTCGCCCAATGGACCGGCAAGGGAAGCGATCCTCTTTTCGGATTAACCGCCGATGCCGCCTCGACACTTCAGCGCGGCAAGCCTGTCCCGCCGCCTGCCCCGTTCAATCCGCTGAATGACGCTCTTTATGAAGACAGTTTCCGCGCCCACCTGCCGACATTGCTGCGCTATGGCGACCGTAATTCCATGGCGCATTCCCGCGAAGTACGGCTGCCGTTCTGCGATCACCGGATCGCCGAGTTCGCCCTGTCGCTGCCCCCACAATACCTCATGGGCGGCGCGCAGACCAAACGCCTTCTGCGCCAGAGCATGGCGGGCATTCTTCCCGAACGGATACGCACGCGGTGGAGCAAGCAGGGTTTCCTGCCGCCTCAGGAGAACTGGTTTAACGAAGGCCTGCTCACCTATCTGCGCGACATTGTGGAGACCAGAAAATTCGCCGAGCGGGGCCATTGGAACGTTTCCTGGTGGCAGGCCTGTCTCAGGCGATTTGAAGCCGGGGAAGATCACCTTGCCTGGGCGTTGTGGCGCCCGCTGATCGCCGAGGCCTGGCAGGCGGGATTTGTCGACCGTATCGACGGCATGCCCAAAACGTCCGTTCATTAGATGCGCATCGTATTCATCAATTCCTGCCATCCGGACACACCCCATATCTGCGCCCTCCGGGCACGCGCCTTCGCCGAGGCCCTCGCCGCCAGAGGGCATCAGATCATCCTTCTAACCGAACCGTTCGAACAAACCGGCGCGAGCACCGAACTGGCCGGTATCCCGCAAATGATCAAAGACCATGATTGGTTGGAGCCCTGCCGGATCTCCACACCCTTTGTGTCGGGATCGTCCCTGCCGGCGGTGAGGGAGGGACGCTATCCCGCGCTTTTGCGTCAGGGCCTCATCGCCCTGCATTTTCTACGCCATAGCGGTGTGTTCGAGGATTGGTGCCGGGGCACCCGCCCCTATCTGCCGGTCATCTCCGAGGCGTTCGAGCCGGATGTAGTATGGGCGGTCTTCGGTCACACCGGATGCTGGCACATGGGCCAGGAACTGGCGCGGGTTGCCCATTGTCCCTGGGTCGCCGACAAGAAAGACCCCTGGGCGGCCTTTATCCCGGCCCCGTTTCGCCGCCTGATCGCCGGCCGCTTCAGGGATGCCGCCCATCTCACCACCCTGTCGTCGAGCCACCTGGACATGATGCGGCGATGGAATGCGGAGATCCCGGCGACGACAATCCATAGCGGTATTCCAGAGTCCTTTCTGTCGCCACCGCCGGAAAATGCCACCACCGAACCGGCGACAAAAAGCATTCTTCTGTGCGGCAGTATCTACGATTCCGACGCGCTACAGGAATTCTATCTGTCGCTGGCCCGATGGCTCGACCAACAGTCCGCCGATTTATCCGGTCACATCAGCGTGGCTTATGCGGGTGCGGATACCGATCTGTTTTATGCCGCGGCGGATCCCTTAAAAGGACGCTGTGCCATCGAAGGCCATGGCCTGATCCCCCTCGCCGAGCTTCATGCCAGACAACGACGGGCCGCGCTCAATCTTCACCTGCACTACGCGCCGGTCCTGTTCCATCACAAAATTTTCGAACTGTTCGCCGCCGGCCGGCCCATTCTCTGCTATCCCGGCGAAAGTGACGAGGCCGCCACCATCGCCGAACAGATGGGCGCCGATTTTTATCGCTGTGGTTCGGGCGAAGACCTCATTGAGGCCTTCGAACAAACGCTGGGGCCAAAGGCGGCAACCGCCGGCACCCTCAACAGGGAAAAGCTCGCCCTCTATAGCTGGGAAGAACAGGGCGCCCGTCTGGAAGCCGTTTTTAAGGACGTCCTCACCGATTAAGGGCTACTTGCTCTGCATATGGCTTGGCACTTCGAGGCCGAACAGCTTGGCGGCGTTCAGACCGAGTATGTTGCGCTTATCCTGTTCGTTGAGGAACGGCATATCCCAGATCACCGACGGGGTGTCGAAATCCCAATGGGGCCAGTCGGATGCATAGAGCAGCTTGTTGGGTGCATCGATCATTTCACAGGTCAGTTCCAGCGCCTTCATATTGTCGGTCTCGAGCGGCTGGGAGGTGTAATGCATCTGGCGCATGTAATCGCTGGGCACCGTCTTGAGCAGCGGTGCCTCGGAGGTGCGCATCAGATAGGTGTGGTCAAGCCGTTGCATCAGCCACGGCACCCAGGCCAGCCCGGATTCAATCCATAACACATCAAGATCGGGGAACTTTTCGCTCAAGCCATTCCAGATCCAGTTGGTCATGTGAACCACATTGCACCACACGAAGCTCAGCGCATGCATGGCGCCAAACTGGTTGATCTGCTTGGTCCATTCGTCGGCCCAGTAATAGCCGGCATGGAAGCCGAGCGGTTTTCCGACTTCCTGCAGCAGCCCATAGAGCTTCATGTAATCGTTATGATGCACCGGCTTGTGACGCACCGAGGTGATCATGAAACCGATCACGCCCTGCTTTCCGGCAAACTCCTCCACCATCTTGCAGCAGAGATCGGGGTCGCCGAACGGCAGATAGATCATGGAGCCCAGCTTCTCATCGGCTTTTAGAATGCGCTCGGCGAACCAGCGGTTATAGGCCGTCGACAGGATGCTCTCCATATGGAACTGGGGGTGGACCCCGAGATTGAGCAGCTGGGTCGGGAACACCACCGTGTAATCGATGGCCATGGCCTCATAGGCGCGCTGGGCGAGAACCACATCGCGGTGAACCGATTTATCATCGACTTTCTCGCCGCGCTTGCCCTGATGAATAATGCGTCCGCCCACATCCTGAAAACGCAGACCGAGATCGCCGTTCAAACCATAGGGAGGTGATCCCGTCCGGTTCTTGAGGTGATCGATCGCCTGAAAGCGCATGACCTCGTCTTCAATATATTCGGCGAGTTCACCCCAGCTTTCGGTCTCCACATGGTGGGAATCGATGTCGCAGATATAGACGTCGTCGAAATTGCGCTCAATACCCTGCTGGCGGGCGTGGTCGAGAATTTCGCGAGTGTCGGTATCGGCGGTGATTTCCTTTATCGACATCTCCCTCGGGGTTTCGACGCCACTATCCATAATCTGACTCCGTGTGGAAATTTTCTGGTGCGTGCCAGTATATCGGTCTCCTCCCGATATAACCATACGGTCGGATGACAAAGGCCGCCGAGCATTTTATCCTAGGCAAAACCACATCAGGGAGATCACGGATGGGACTCAGCAACAATCTGAAACGTCTGATAGAATTGGCGGCGCCCCTTTGGGCCGGCGAAGCCGAAGTCGTGCGGACCTATTGGGATTCACCGGTACGCAACCACGAAACGGATCTTCTCTGGCTGCGCCGGCAATGCTCCAAGGAATTCAACGGCACCGGCATCGGTGATTTCAAGAATTTGGGCGTTTTCATGGGACCGGTCACCGAGCTTGGCGAAATTTTTCCGAAGATTGATATTGGCGACGGGGGCGTCGATCGCGGCTACGTGCTCGAACTGATCGAGACGCTGCATGATGAGTTCGATCACTACAACCGGTTCGCCAATGTATACGACGAAATAAGCGGCCCCGGCACGCCGCCCATGAACCCGCACGAACTGGAGACCTGGGACGAGGATGTGGCATTGACGGCGACCCGCCACCGCCACATTAAGGATCAGGGCGGTCTCGGCGTACGGGCCAGCCGGTTTACCGAGGGCGGCTACTGCACGCTGTTTCGCGAGGGCATGCGGCTCAAGGGACGCGGCGGAATCGAGGACATGATCGCAGACGCGTGCACGAAAGTGTTCGAGGATGAGTTCGGCCACATGCTCGAGGGCATCCTCGGCCTCGACAGCGAAGGCTGGTCGGCCGAACAATTCTCCCTGATGGAACAGCTGGTGGCGGAACAGCTACGGCTTAGAATCCCCATGCGGAATGCCGAATTCAGCTTCCCCCTTAGCGAGGAACGCGTTCAGGAGATCTACGATGGCAAGATCGACCCGGAACAGTTCGACTACGCAAAAGCCGAACAAGCCATGGCGGCGCATTAACAGATCGCCCATGCTTCCCGAACGGATCGAGACCGGGAGGCTGGTCCTCCGTCCGTTTCGCTATGAAGATTCGAAAGCCATGATGTCATACGCGAATGACGAGGAATGGTCGCGTTTCATATCGCCACCCTTCCCCTATACGCACGACTATGCCGAAACCTTCGTTCGAAACCAGATCACGGGGAAAAGTGCCGGAAAAGCCGTCTGGTGCATCGAGCATAAGGGCCGCATGATCGGCGATATCGACCTGGCGATCGATACGACCAACTGGTCGGCGGAGATCTCCTATAACATTGCCCGCGACTATTGGGGTAAAGGCCTGATGACGGAGGCCCTGGCCGCGACCATCTCCGCCGCCTTTGAAAAGGAGCGCCCCCTCAACCGGCTGTTTGTGCGGATCGACACCAGAAACGCGGCATCGATCCGGGTCGCCGAAAAACTCGGCCTGAAACAGGAAGGCGTTCTACGGCAAAACCGTTTTCATAAGGGGGATTTCGTCGATGATGCGGTGCTCGCCCTGCTGCGGGAAGACTGGGCCGACAGCGCCCCATAGGAGTATTGTCATGGACGCAATCCGTCCTAATTGAGTATTCTGATACTCAGATCGTCAAATTCCTGATGGAGATTCCCATGGCCAGCGTATTGAACCCCGAAGCGTCCCTTCCCTCGGTCAGGGCCATGGCCCAGTTCGACAAAGGCACCGGAATCAAGCCCGTGTCGCTGGTCCGCGAAGCCGGCAGCGGCCCCGATACCCGCAAGGGTGTCTATGAGGACCACGAGATTTCCATCTATGACGGCCGCCCCATCGCCGATCAGCTCGATCTCGACAAGCAGGGCTTTATCCTGAGTTCGCGCCAGACGGCGGTGACCGACTTCTATAACGACGAGGAAGTCCGCTCGGTCTATTACCCGGAGATGGAGCAGATCGTGAAAGACGCCACCGGCTGCGCCAAGGTGGTGGTGTTCGATCACACCATCCGGGTCGACAATGAGGGCATCCAGACCGAGCGCAAGGTGCGCGGCCCGGTCAAGAACATGCACAACGATTTCACCATCAATTCGGCGGCGCAGCGGGTGCGCGATCTGCTGCCGCCGGATGAGGCCGAGGCGCGGCTGAAAAAACGCTACGGCTCGATCAACGTATGGCGGCCCATCGTCGGCCCGGTGGAAACCGCGCCGCTGGCCATCTGCGGCTGGGACAGCATCGAGGATAACAATCTCATCGCCGCCGAACGGCGCTATGACAACCGCGTCGGCGGCGTGCTTCATCTGGTCCATAACCCGGACCAGCGCTGGTATTATTTCCCGAAGATGGAGCGCGAAGAAGTCGTGCTGCTGAAATGCTTCGACTCGCTGGATGACGGCACCGCCAAATGGACCTGCCACGGCTCGTTCAAGGACCCCAACTCGCCGGCCAACGCGCGGCCGCGCGAAAGTATCGAGATCAGGACGCTTTATTTCTTCGACGATTGAGACTCCGGTCCCTGCTTCGAGACGCCCCCTTCACGGGCTCCTCAGCATGAGGGTCTGTTTATGAATTAGCGAAGACCTCATCCTGAGGAAGCGCGGAGCGCTGTCTCGAAGGACGGGCCGCAAATTCGAACCGACAGGGAAGTTTCTGCACGCCGCGCCTTGCGCACCCTCCCCTGAAGCTTCAGTTTCCCCACCATGTCGAATATCAGGCAGGGCGCGTTCTGGATGATCGCGGCGGGGTTCTCGTTTACCGCCATGCTGGTCTGCGTCCGCTATCTGGAAGGACGCTACCCGTCGGTGGAGGTGGTTTTCTTCCGCGCCTTCGTCGGGCTGGTCTTTGTCCTGCCGCCTCTTCTGAGGACCGGCATCCGGGGACTTCATACCAATCACTTTCCCCTGCATATCTCGCGGGCCAGCTTCTCGCTGCTGGCCATGGTGGTCTATTACTACGCGGTGCCGTTCATCCCGCTGGCGGATTCCACCACCTACAGCTTCATCATCCCCCTGTTCGTGACATTAGGCGCGGTGCTTTTCCTCAAGGAGAAGGTGGACGGGCCCCGCTGGGCCGCCACCCTCGTCGGCTTTATGGGCGTCATCATCGTGCTGCGGCCGGGACAGGGCGGGCTCAGCTTTCCGGTTCTCATGATGATGCTGTCGGTGCTGTTCTATGCCGGCGCCTGGATCAGCATGAAGTTTCTGACCCGCACCGACGAGGCCGCCGTGATCGTGTTCTACCAGAACATCCTGATCGTCCCGCTGGCGCTGATCCCCACCCTCTTTATCGGGCTGGTCCCGACGTTGGAGGATCTGTTTATCCTCATCGGCGTCGGGCTGTTCGGCTCCTACGCCCATTTTTGTCAGGCCAAATCCTTCGGCTCCGCCGATGCCAGCGCGGTGATGCCCTTCGACTTCCTGCGCCTGCCCTTCAGCGTCATCTGCGCCTGGTTCCTGTTCGAAGAACCCACCGATATCTGGACCTGGCTCGGCGCCATGATCATCTTCGGCTCCACCTATTACATAACCTGGTGGGAAACCCGGGTGCGGAAGCGCGATTCATCCTAAAGCTTGGCGCGCTTTGGAGGAGATTGTTCGAACCGGGTGTTCGATGTTCTTGCTGAAGGGAATGTCGTGTTAGGGGAGCCTCGGACGTGCCTTTCTCCCGTCATTTCTTCTCGGACTTGCCCCAAGGAGACACTCGCATACCACCGGAAAAACTCTGAGCCGCGAAATAGTGCTCTAGCCAGCTTGGTCAAACCAGGAAACCGTAACAGCTACGATAAAAAGATAGCGACCGAATTTTCCGATTGAGACCAGCAACAGGAACAACAGGAACCGAGTGCGGAGCGCACCCGCTATCACCGTCAGCGGATCACCGACAATCGGAAGCCAGGCAAGCAACAGAGTCCAAATGCCGAACCGCTCATACCACCGAACCGCCTGACGATAGCCCTGCTCCGACACCGGAAACCATTTTCTGTCGCGATAATGAATAAAAAAACGTCCCAGCCCCCAATTGACAACCGATCCCGCCACATTACCGATTGTCGCCACCGTGAGGAGCAACGCAGCGGCCCCCTGTTTCGTCGCGACAAAACCCGTCAGCAACGCCTCGGATGAACCCGGTAACAGGGTCGCTGCCGAAAAGGCGCTAAGGAACAGGCTGGAATAGACGGCAAACTCGCTCATCCAGGGAAACTACAAGATTACGACCGGTGCTGCGAACGGGCCTAAAGAGCGCTGTGAAAAGAGGGGAAATACTATGCGGCGTGGCAAAATATTTTTTGATTTGTTAACACATTTGACGCCGGAAAATGCTACGAGGTAATCCAAGAATTCATTCGGCGTAGCCAGAGTATAGAGATTTGACTACTAAGCGACGGCTTTGTTTCATCACAATTTTGTTGATGACGCTTCAGGCGGCGGCAAGCGCTTGGGGCGTAGGGCAGGCGCACAGCCGTGCAGTCGTGGCGCAGACAGAAGAAGTCCGCCATGGCGTGCTCGCACCTTCATCGGACGAGCATGCTCATACCCATGAGGACGGCGACCCCGATGAACGTGCTCCAGGCCACCTTCATGACCACAACGCATTTGATCACTCACACGAAACGCCAAGCGTCATTTCCAGTTTCGACGCCATCTCATTAATCGTCCCCCAGGAACGGAACCCCGGCATAGGGTTTTCCGCACGAAACGGCCCCCCGGACCCGATTGATCGGCCGCCAAAGAACATCTGATCCCGTTTTTATATTCGCCGCTCCGTAGGGCGGCGACCAATCAATCTACATGATGGGTTATTCATGATGACAGACCCTCAATATCGAGGCCGGATGCATCTGTACGCACCGCGTACCCGGCCTCTCCCGGCGATACTGGCAATATTAATAGGCGTGGCATTCCTGATCGACCCTGCATTCGCGCATAACGTTACGCAAGGTGACAAAGGCTACATTCTCGAAATGACGGGTATGAACCTTTTGCCGTTTACCTATCTTGGCGCCAAACACATGGTCACCGGCTACGATCATCTCCTGTTTTTGTTCGGCGTCATCTTCTTTCTCTACAAGCCAAAACATATCGGCATCTACGTAAGCCTTTTCGCGATAGGGCACTCGGTTACGCTTTTGTTCGGCGTGCTGTTCGGCACGGCAGTCAGCTCATACGTCATCGATGCGATTATCGGGCTCTCGGTCGTCTACAAGGCCCTCGACAATATGGGCGCGTACCAGAGGTGGTTTGGCTATCAGCCCAACACCAAGGCCGCCACTCTCATCTTCGGCCTGTTTCACGGGTTTGGGCTGGCGACCAAGATCCAGGAGTTCGATATTGCGCCGGACGGGCTTATTCCAAACCTCCTCGCCTTCAATGTGGGAGTGGAGATCGGGCAGCTTCTCGCGCTCGGTGCCATCCTTATCGCCATCAGCTACTGGCGTCGTACCGAGAGCTTCTGGCGTCACGCCTACACCGCGAATGTCGCCGTCATGTCGGCCGGGTTCATGCTGATCGGATATCAGCTCACCGGTTACGTCGTAAACTAATCAGTCAGGAAACCAATCAATGTACAATACAGATATTCCCGCTCGCGCCGAGCTTCCCACCTCGAAGCAGCTTCTCCGTTCCACGTTCATCGCGGCAACTGTCGCCGTCGCCCTGCTCTTTACCACCGTGCTACCGGCCGAATACGGCATCGATCCGACCGGTATCGGCCGCGTAATCGGGCTCACTGAGATGGGCGAGATCAAAACCCAACTCGAAAATGAAGCGGAAGCGGATCGGCAAAAGGCCCCGTCCCCTACTCCGGAAACGAAGTCGCGTTCGAGCCTGTTGGACAGCATTTTTGCAGTTGTCCTCATCAAGCCGGCGGCAGCCCATGAAGAAGGGCATGGCAACAGGATGGGAGCAGAAAATTTTCTCGCGTCGGAAATAAAAAAACCGGCAAGGGCTGCCGGTCGCACGGATAAAATGTCCGTCACCCTTAAGCCGGGCCAGGGTGCCGAGATCAAATTACGAATGAAAAAGGGCGCAAAAGCCCACTATTCCTGGTCCGTCGATGGTGGAACCGCAAACTACGATATGCACGGGGACGGTCCTGGTCGCAAATCCAAGAGCTACAAGAGAGGCCGCTCCGTCGCCGGTGACGACGGTGTGCTCGAAGCTTCTTTTAACGGCAATCATGGTTGGTTCTGGCGCAACCGCACCAGAAAAAATGTGACAGTGAAGCTATGGACCAATGGCGAATACGCCGACATAAAACGTGTGATGTAACCTCGCATAATGTAACCTCTGGCCGTACCGGGGCGATTTATTCCCCGGTTGCGGATTTCCCCTTGGCCAGGGGGAAGAGTGAAGGCGCGCCAACCTGCTCAGTCCCGCCGATCCGCCACCGGCACATTCGATTCGGATCGGTAAGGAAAATACCCATGCACGTGCGTCCGTTATGGTATTGGGAGGAACTGGCGCGCCCGAGAGGATTCGAACCTCTGACCTGCGGATTAGAAGTCCGCTGCTCTATCCATCTGAGCTACGGGCGCGCATGGGCCTTATTTAGAACAGTTGGTTTTAAAGCAGACGGTGCGTCGTTTCCATAAAACTCTGCAATGAGAGAAGTGGCGCGCCCGTTCGAACAAAGTTCGAACTCGTATTTAAACATGGGGGCGACCATTCCCAGGGGAGTGGCGCGCCCAGGAAGATTCGAACTCCCGACCCCTAGATTCGAAGTCTAGTGCTCTATCCAGCTGAGCTATGGGCGCGTCGCCTCTACTATGTAGAGCAGACGGCGGTTTGCTTCCATCCCTGATCTGTCCCCCACCGACTCTAATATTTCCGTCCTGAAGTTATCCACAGGCCGTTACGACGGATTGTCGCATTAGCCATTGGTGACTCTATTTGCGGTGTAGTAGCGTCTCGATCACGAACGAGGCACAAAAGCCTCCGCGAGGCGAATTCAATAGGGGATAACCATGACGGAAAATTGGAAAGACGACGTCGACGAATTCGACAGCTTCGAATTCCCGCCGGATCCGGCAGATGATTTCGACAACAGCCCGGCCACCGCCGAGATCGCCGGCAACATGCCCGACTTGCCCCTGGCGACCTGGCAGAACCAGGGCGCGAGCCGCCGCGAGTTTTTGCGCGGTGTGGTCTGTTCCGGCGTCGCGGTTTCCGCCGCCGCCTATCTGTTCGCCGGCAATTCCGGCGAAGCCCGCGCCGCGGTCCGCGGTGTCGAGCGGCTGATATCGCTCAACATCAACGGCAAGACCCGCCGGGTCGATGTGGCCCCCAATGAAACGCTGGCCCAGGTTCTCCGGTACAAGCTCGGTCTCACCGGGACGAAAATCGGCTGCAACCGCGCCGAGTGCGGCGCCTGTACGGTGCTCGCCGATGACACGCCGATCTATTCCTGCTCGACGCTGGCCCATCAGGTGCGGGGCCGGAAACTGACGACCGTCGAAGGTGTCGCCGCCCCGGACGGCACGCTTCATCCGGTCCAGCAGGCCTTTATCGATGAGTTGGGACCGCAATGCGGTTTCTGCACACCGGGCCAGGTCATGTCGGCAGTCGGGCTTCTTAAGAAAAACCCGAAGCCAACGGCGGACGAGGCGCGGCGCGCGCTCTCCGGAAACTTATGCCGGTGCGGCGCCTACGATCATTATCTCAAAGGCGTCATGCGCGCGAGCGGGAGGGCTTAGATCATGGCATACAGACTCATTGGAAAAAATTTCACCCCGCCCGACATCCACGCGAAAGTAACCGGCGCCGCGAAATACGCCGAGGACTTCCGGGCCGACGGCATGGTGTTCGTCAAGACCTTCCCGTCGCCCATGCCGCACGCCAAGGTCAAATCAATCGATGTCAGCCGGGCACGGAAAATGCCGGGCGTCGTCGGTGTGCTGCTCCCCGATGAGGTCAAGCAGCCCAAGGATGCCGGTCATGCCATCCTGACCAGTTACCCGGTCTTCGTCGGCCAGCCGATCCTGGCCATCGCCGCCCAGACCGAACAGCAGGCGGAAGACGCGCTGGAGATGGTCAAGGTCAAGCTTGACCCGCTTCCGTTTGTCACCGATCCGCTGGAGAGCCTGAAGCCCAACGGCCCCAACGCCAATACGGGTGGCAATGTGGCCAACCGGCGCAAGATCAAACTGCAGCAGATCAAATGGTCCGGTAAGGATTTCGCTCTCGCCGGCGACGACAAGCTGCCCATGGGCAAGGCCGCCGCCGAATGGTCCTACGGTGATCTCGATGCCGGCTTCAAGAAGGCCAAGGTGGTGCTCGAAGAATCCTTCGTCAGCGCCGCCAATGCGCATCACGCCCTGGAACCACGATCCGCCGCGGCTTACTGGGAAAACGGTAAATGCAATGTCTGGGGCTCGACCCAGTCGTCGTCCTTCGCCGTCCCCAGCCTGGCGAAATATATCGGCATCAAGGTGCCGCAGCTCAATCTCGTCAGCGAATATTGCGGCGGCGGGTTTGGCGGCAAGGGATATTCCTATCCGCTTATGGCCCTGCCGGCCCTCATGTCCAAGAAGCTAAACGGTCGCCCCGTGATGATGCGGGTCAGCCGGACCGATGAGTTCTTCAATGGCTCCGCCCGTGCCGCTTTCCAGGGCTGGGTGAAAATCGGCTTCGGCGCCGATGGCCGCGTTCTCGCGATGGACAGCTACGTGGTGCAGGACAACGGCTCCACCACCGGGTTCTGGGGCTTCCAGACTTTCG
>JABJKO010000298.1 GCA_018660305.1 Rhodospirillaceae bacterium | reverse complement strand
GTGCTATCATATGATATCTTAGGATTCTGAGTTTTTATCCAGCGACAGAGACCGACATGGCAAAAGCAGATCCTCTTCTATCGAATGCCGAGACAGCGCTTTCCACCCGAAAACTCGGTGTCTTTCTGGCCGCCGAAGTGACGGGTGTGGATCTTCGTAAACCGCTCGATCCGGCTACCGTTGAAGAAATCACACAACTTCATGCGGAACATGGCGTGCTTGTCTTCCCCGACCAGGACCTGACCGCCGCTGATCTGAAGAATTTCGGGCGCAGTTTCGGCGAACTCACCGTTCATCCTTTTTCCAGCAGCACCGAGGATGAGCCCGAGGTCATCGTCTACGATCAAAAAGAGGGCAACCCACCGCCGCCCACCGATATCTGGCATACGGATGAAACTTTCCGGGAATGTCCACCTAAGGCGACCGCGCTGTGTTCCAAGATCGTGCCCGACGTGGGCGGCAATACAGCCTTCTGCAGTATGATTGCGGTCTATGAGGGCCTGTCCGATAAGATGCAGCAGCTCCTGTCCGGTCTGGAGGCAATCCACGATTTCGTGCCCTTCAAGACCCTGTTCACCACGGACAAGGCCGGTATCGAGCGGATGCGCAAGTTCGAGGACAAGTACCCTAAGAGCACGCACCCGGTGGTGCGGGTTCATCCCGTGACCGGAAAGAAGGCGCTGTTCGTCAATCCGCAATTCACCATCGCCATCAAAGGCATGGATGACGACGAAAGCCGGACGATCCTCGATTTGCTGTTCCGCAAGACCTACATCCATGAATACCAGTACCGGCATAGGTGGGAGCCCAATATGCTGGTGTTCTGGGACAACAGGTGGACGCAGCATTCCGCCCTGCATGATTACTATCCCAAGCGCCGCCTGATGAACCGGGTGACAATTCAGGGTGACAGGCCGGTCGGCGATGGCCCGCCGGCGGATCCGAAATCCGTGCGGCGTTTTCTCAGCCCACCGGTCATGGAATTCCAGTCACGGCAAAAACGCCAGCACGAGATGTAGCTTCGGGCCCAATGGACCGCAAATTTAATTTTCGTCATCCTCGCACGTGATGCGAGGATCTCATGACGACAAGAAACCTCGGTTAAAGATGCTCGGCCATGGGCGTGAAGCGCACTTGGGTCCGAGCATGACGATATTCTGAGAATGCAATTTGAAATAGGAGACGACAGTTGGATCTGGGTTTGAAGGATAAACGTGCGCTTGTGTTGGGTTCAACAAAGGGCATTGGCCAGGGAATTGCGACATTACTGGCACAGGAGGGCGCCAAAGTTGCTGTCTGCGGCCGCGATGCGGATGATGCCAGGAAGATCGCCGAAGAAATCAGCGCAAACACCGGCGCGAGCGTTCGATCCTATAGCGTTGACCTAACCGATCAGGCCTCGGTCGGCGATCTCATCAAGTCTTGTACCGAAGACTTCGGCGGGTTCGATATTGTCATCAATAATGGCGGTGGTCCGCCACCGGGCGGTGTTGCGGATGTGACCATGGATGTGTGGGAAGCGCAGTACCGGCCCCTGTTCCTGAGCCAGGTGGAAATAACAAACGCGTTCCTGCCGGGCATGCGGGAACGTGGCTGGGGACGGGTTCTGATCGTGGCCAGTTCGGGCACAGTCCAGCCGATCCCCCATCTCGGCATATCAAATACCATACGTGTTGCCCTGACCAACTGGGCCAAATCTTTGGCGAGTGAAATTGCCGCGGATGGTGTCACCGTCAACACAGTTCTGCCGGGACGCATTCATACCGCCCGTGTGGACCGCATCGATGTCAATGAGGCCAAGACCGGGAACAAGGACGTGGAACAGGTCCGAGCCGACTCCCGGGCCACCATCCCGGCCAACCGCTACGGCTCGGTGGAGGAATTCGCCAATGTGGCCGCGTTTCTGGTGAGCGATTGCGCTGGTTACGTCACGGGAACCGTCACCCGCGTCGATGGCGGCTATATCCGGGGTGTGGATGGGTAGTCAGCGCAACCGTCCTTCAATCGGATCAAACGGCGTAACCGGCCGGGCCGGTGCGGACAGGGCCGGTGGTTCGTCGCATTTGTAGAAGACGCCCGATCCCGGCTCGGCCGAAAATTCCCCGTCGTTCCAAACCACTCGGCCGCGGGATAACGTTGTTTCCGGCCAGCCGGTGACCTCGATGCCTTCATAGGGCGTGTAGTCCATATTATCGTGCATCAGAGATTGGCTGATGATGACATTGCGTTCCGTGTCCCAGATAACTAAATCGGCGTCCGCCCCCACTGCGATATCGCCCTTGCGGGGATGAAGTCCATAGAGCTTGGCCGCGTTGGTGGCGGTGAGGGCGACGAATTCCTGAAGTGACAACCGTCCCTTCCCGACGCCTTCCGAATAGAGCAGCGGCATACGGACTTCCAGACCGGGCACCCCATTGGCGATTTGCTTGAAATGAGGATCGGGACCGGCTTTGAGCTTTCCTTCGGGATGGTCGAACCGGTAGGGCGCGTGATCCGACGACACCACCTCGAACACACCGTCTTTCAGAGCCTGCCAGACGATTTCCTGATTGGCCTTATCGCGCGGCGGCGGGCTGCACATGTGCTTCGCGCCTTC
>JABJKO010000296.1 GCA_018660305.1 Rhodospirillaceae bacterium | reverse complement strand
CTGCTGTTCGTCGGCACCGGCGTCATTCGCATGGCGAAATGGGTCGTCCGCATGCCGACGCAGATCCTGTTCCCGGTGGTGTTGATTTTGGCCACTTACGGCACCTACGCGGTGCGCGGCACCATGGTTGATGTGATGTCTATGTACGCCGTCGGATTTTTAGGCTTCCTGCTGCGTATCCAGAAAATTCCGGCCGCGCCCTTTGCAATTGCATTCATCTTAGGCCCGCTGTTCGAAAATGAGCTGCGCAAGGCGCTGATCATTTCCGGCGGTTCGCTGGATATCTTCTTCAGCAGCAAAATTTCCATCAGCTTCCTGGCTCTCGCGGCCTTGAGCGCTGGTGCGACCGTCTATTTGCATTGGAAGCTCAAAGGCACGAACGCGGCAAAAATCATTTCCGATTAAGGCGGGGAACAACACCGCTGTCATTTTACAACCAGACCACAACGGAGAAAACGGAGGAAAACATGAGACAATTAGAAAAACTAGGCTTGCTGAGCACGGCCATCGTAGCCGCGGCAGCGATCACCACGGCGCCGGTCATGGCCGGCGAGTACCCCGACAAGCCGATCAAGCTGGTCGTCGCATCCGGTGCCGGCGGCTCGACAGACACGGCGGCCCGGATCATGGCCATCAACATTCAAGATCACCTTGGACAACCAATTATCGTGGTGAACAAGAAAGGTGCTTCGGGTGGCATCGGCATCAACTACGGTCTGAAAGCGAAAGCCGACGGATATGTGTTGATGGAAGGCATGATCGGCGGCCACGTCTTGCATCCGGCCATGAACACCTCAACCGGTTATACGCCAGCCGACTACGCCCCCATCGCGATGACCCAAATGAACCCCAACGTTTTGGTGGTCAAGGCTGACTCTCCATACAAGACGCTCAAAGACTTGTTGGACGCCATTAAAGCGAATCCCGGGAAACTGAAGTTCTCGCACGCCGGTGCGGGCTCGATCCATTTCTTCGGCATCCATCTGTTGCTGAAGAAAGCGGGGCTCGGCAAAGACTCTGCCGTCTCCATCCCCTATAAGGGCGGCAAAAAATCGATGGCCGGTCTGCTGCGCGGCGAAGCGCAATTCCATCAGACCAATCTGGTTTCCGCCATCGGCTTCATTGAAGCCGGCAAGGTCCGCGCGCTTGCGGTGACGACGAAGAAACGCCTGAAAAACTTCCCCGACGTCCCGACCTATACGGAACTTGGGTATCCGGGCGTTGATATCTTCGGATGGCGTGGTGTCATCGGGCCGAAGGGTCTGCCGAAGGCAATCGTCGATAAGTGGGCGAAAGCCGTCCAGGACACCATGAAACGCAAAGGCTGGAAGAAGATGGTCAAGGCCGTCGGTGACGTGCCGCGTTACATGGGCCCGGAAGAATTCACTAAGCACATCGCCAGTGACTTCAAACGTTACCGCCAAATGGCGACGGATCTCGGTATCCTCGTCAAATAGCGACCACGAACCTCTGACGGGCGGGCGCCAAGCGCCCGTCCATCTCCCAACGCCACCCAGCCGCCTCGCGGATCGACTGGGTGGCAGGTGGGGGACTGTTGCCTACGCCATCTAGTTAACTCAAGCGGAACCAAAAGCCATGGGCAAGATCACCGAACGCAACACCGACCCTTCCACTGCCGGATCCTGGGGAAAGGTCAGTATTTCCCCAACCGATGATGTTGTTGTCGGTAGCTTCTCAACTTGGACGTTGACCTTCACGGTCGGTGACTACGCCATGGATGTCGGTGGTGGTCTGAAGATCGGTACGCGGCGTCAGGCGGATTTCGGCCACCCGCAATTCGATGATCCTGCCGCCGACAATTATGCCACTGTCAGCTGTTCGCGCGACGGAGCTCGGTGCGAAACCTACTTCGATCACCGGGGACACAAGCGACCATTCAATGCCGTTGTCGTCGTGCGCCTGGCCGCAGGGCCGCTGTATCCCGGCGATACCATCACTGTGGTGCTCGGCGAAACGTCCGGCGGCTCACGTGGCCTAGCCGTGCAAACCTTCCCGGAAAGCGCTAGCGATTTCGCGGTCTTCATGGACCCCATCAGTTCCGGAGAATACAAACGCGTCTACTGTGAGACTCCAAACTTCCGCATCCTCACCGGCCCGTCGGAATATTTTACCGTCGTTGCACCAACGTTGGTACAGGCCGGTGAATCGTTCCGCGTCCAGGTCCGTGGCAATGACAAATTCGGCAATCCGACACCTGTCACCGCAAATGGCCTGAGCCTGGATGCCGATCCCACTATTGAGATCAATCTTTCCGAAACAGACGGGCGCGCGACATGGATTGAGGGCGTGACATTGAACGGCAGCGGCGTGCGTCGGCTGGATCTGAAAGACGGCGACACGGTTCTCGCGACGACCAACCCTATCGTTGTGGGGGACAATACGGACGAAATCATTTGTTGGGGCGACACTCAGGCGCAAACCGCATCAACCGTCGGTGTCGGCACGCCTGATGAATATTTCGCTTACGCGCGCGACTGCGCCGCTATCGATTTCACCACCCACCAGGGCAATGACTTTATTCTGTCCGATGATGATCTTGAAAAGGTCCGCCAAGCCGCTCTCAAACATAATGAACCCGGACGCTTCGCTGCCTTTTTCGGCTGGGAATGGTCGGGCCCGACGGGTACCGGCGGCGACCGCAATGTTTTATTCCTTGATGACGAGGGCCCCATATACCGGAGCAGCCATTGGCAGCTTTGGGCCGAGGAAGTCGCAGATGGAGCGCCGGCGACCGAAGCCGTTCACGCCCGTGACCTGCAAGCGCGCATGCGCGACTACATTGCCGAGACCGGACGCAAAGTGATCATGGTGCCGCATATCGGCGGGCGGCGATCTGACTTCG
>JABJKO010000339.1 GCA_018660305.1 Rhodospirillaceae bacterium | reverse complement strand
CCGAACGCACCGGCGTGATTCCTGCCGAGATCGACGGGCTGGCGACGGTTCAGACCCATTCCGAGGCCTGTAACCCGTTCTGGGCACCGTTTCTCGGCGACCATCTCGGGCTGTCGCTGCGCTGGACCCAGACCACCGGCAATGGCGGTGCGTCGCCGGCCGGCAATGTGGCCCGGGCCGCCGCCGCCATCCTGACCGGCCAGTGTGAAATGGTGCTGTGTTGCAATACGGATGCCGCCAATACTCGGCAGCGCAGCGATCAGCGCGGCTACCGGACCGATTTTGTCGAGCCGGTCGGGCTGCAGGGGCCGCCAAGCTATTTCGGCTTCATCATGCGGCGCTATATGGAAAAACACACGCTGAAGTTCGAGGCGCTGGGCAAGCTTGCCGTCGAACAGCGCAAGGGCGCGCTTACCAACCCCAATATTTGCGAGACATTTAATAAACCGATCACACTGGATGATTATCTGAATTCGCGCATGGTCGCGGAACCGCTGCGGCTGCTGGATGCGGTGATGCGCTGCGATGGCGCCAACGGGGTGCTGATCACCACCACCGAGCGGGCGCGGGCGATGGGGATCAAAAAGATGGTTCATCCCATCGCCTTTTCGGAGCTGACGAATTTCGACGTTCAGAATCAGACACCGGACGTAACCGAAACCGGGTTTTCAATCGTCGGGCCGGAAGTGTTCGAAAAAGCCGGCATGGTGCATGCCGATATCCGCATGGCGCAGCTCTATGACGATTTCCATATCGCGACCCTGATGCAGCTCGAACAGATCGGTTTCTGCGGCCGTGGCGAAGGATCCGACTTTATCCTCGGTACTGATATTTCACCCACCGGCGCGTTGCCCATCAACACGGGCGGCGGCCAGATCTCGTCGGGCCAGCCGGGTCTCGCCGGCGGCGGCGTTCAGCTCATCGAAGCGGTGCGCCAGATGTTCGGCGAAGGGGAGGGGCGGCAGGTGCCGGATCCCGCGACGGCTTTGGTCAGCGGTATCGGCGTCATCAATTACGTCCGCAATTGGAGCGCGAGCGCTGCCTTGATACTGGAGCAGGGGACATGACTGATACACCCAAACGGCCGCGGGCTCTGCCCCAACCCTGGCAATTGACCGAACCCTTCTGGTCGGCGGCCCGCGAGGGCAGGCTGCTGATCCAGTACGACCCCGTGGTGAAGAAATATCAGTTCTATCCGCGCTCCATCAGTATCTTTACCGGACGGCGCAATCTGGAATGGCGCGAGGTCTCCGGCAAGGGCACGCTCTACTCCTTTACCGAGATCCATGTGGCGCCACCCGGATTCGAGGATCTGGCGCCTTATTTGATCGGTGTGGTCGAACTCCATGAAGGGGTGCGCATGATGACGCCCCTTCAGGGCGTGACCCTCGACGATGCCGCGCTCGGCATGCCCATGCGGGTTTGCTGGCAGACCCTCTCCGACGAGATCACTTCTCCCGCCTTCGAGCCGGACAGGTAGCGCGTTGAACCGGCCGGCAGCTATCCGGCCAACCGCTGGACATTCGTCACAAACTCGTGAAAGGGGTAAACAGGTGAGTCTACCGGGCTATATAGAAAGGGGGAAGCAGCGGTTTAAGTAGGAAATTGAAGCATATGAAACGGCAAATTCGTGCGGTAAAACCCAAGAAAAAGCAACAAGCTGGATCCCCTGCAAAGGCTAAAGCGCCCGGCAAGATGACGAGCCGGCGGGAATTTTTCGCGAAACTGAGCAATGTTGCCCTGATTACCGCAGCCGGCGGTGGTGTCGGGTGGTTTTTCATTGACGAAGTTTGCGCCACGACGCGGGAAAATGACCTGACCCGGATCGGCAACGGTATCCCGGCTGTGGTCCAGATCCACGACCCGGAATGTCCCCGCTGCCGCGCCCTGCAGAGGGAAGCCCGGGATGCAATGTCGAATTTCAAGGAGAACGAATTGCAGTATCTGGTGGCCAACGTCCGGCTGGCCAAGGGGCGGCAGCTCGCCACCAGGCATGGGGTGGGCCACGTCACTCTGTTGCTGTTCGATGGTAAGGGTAACCGGAGGGGCATTCTGGCTGGGCCGAATACAAGCGACTATCTGGAGAGTGTCTTTCGCAATCATCTGGTCAGGGTGCCGCGGAAGTAAAGTCGCTTCCCACAAGGCGAGGGTGCGTTCGCCGACATCCAAATCCAAATAGGCCCAGGGCCACAAGGATCGGGGGTATTCGTCACGGATGGCCCTGGCGTTCGTGTCCCCGGTGCCGTTGAGGCTTGATATTTTGTTCGTCGAATACTCCTAACACCCTCTATCGATTGTGTTGGCGGGCGATCTTTTGTAATCTTTTCAACATATTGTCGGCGTAGGCTGTTGCCCATGCCAGTCCGGTAGAGGAGTAGGAGCGTAGAGTGGCGCCCATGCAGGACTCACCAGCCCTTGTGCTCAATGCGGATTTCCGCCCGTTGAGCTACTTCCCGCTGTCTCTGTGGAGCTGGCAGGAAACGGTCAAGGCCGTGTTTCTCGACCGGGTCAATATCGTCTCCGAATACGACCATACGGTTCGTTCGCCCAGCTTCACCATGCGGCTGCCGAGCGTCATTGCGCTCAAGGAATATATCCATCTGTCGCGGCGCCCGGCCTTCACCCGGTTCAACGTCTTCCTGCGCGATCATTTCGATTGCCAATATTGCGGTGAGTGGTTTCCCACCCATGAGCTGACCTTCGATCACGTCATCCCCAAATCCCGCGGCGGCCAGACCAGCTGGACCAACGTGGTCACCGCCTGCTCCTCATGCAATCTGCGCAAGGGCAACAAGACAATCCAGCAGGTCGGCATGTATCCGCGGCAGAAGCCTCTCCAGCCATCCACCTGGCTATTACAGGAAAACGGCCGGGCCTTTCCGCCCAACTATCTGCACGAAAGCTGGCGCGATTTTCTCTATTGGGACAGCGAGCTCGACGCCGAGTAATAAGGTTGAGCCGCCGATGGCCTCGGTCCGCTAGGCAAACCCCCTACCCATCTCCCTCGATCATTTCTCTATTCAGATAATCCGAGCCCGCT
>JABJKO010000313.1 GCA_018660305.1 Rhodospirillaceae bacterium | reverse complement strand
GGGAGGGGGAGAGGGCTGGAGCGCCCTGAATAGAAATTTTGATGACAGACCTTTCCCACATCCGCAATTTCGCGATTATTGCCCATATCGATCATGGCAAGTCGACCCTGGCCGACCGGCTGATTCAGGTCTGCGGCGGGGTGACCGCGCGCGAGCTCAAGGAACAGATGCTCGACACCATGGAACTTGAGCGCGAGCGCGGCATTACCATCAAGGCGCAGACCGTCCGGCTGGTCTACAAGGCCAGGGACGGTGAGGTCTATCAGCTCAATCTGATGGACACGCCCGGCCATGTGGATTTCACCTATGAAGTCAGCCGGTCGCTGGCCGCCTGCGAGGGATCGCTGCTGATCGTGGATGCCTCGCAGGGGGTGGAAGCGCAGACCCTGGCCAATGTCTATCTGGCGCTGGACGCCGATCATGAGATCATCCCGGTGCTCAACAAGATCGATCTGCCGGCCGCCGAACCGGCCCGCATCCGCCAGCAGATCGAAGACGTCATCGGGCTCGACGCCTCCGATGCCATCGAGGTCTCGGCCAAAACCGGCCAGGGCATCGAAGAGGTGCTGGAAGCGCTGATCACCCGCCTGAAGCCGCCGTCCGGTGAGAAAGACGCCCCCCTCAAGGCCCTGCTGGTGGATAGCTGGTACGACACCTATCTGGGGGTGATGATTCTCGTCCGCATCCATGACGGGGTGCTGAAGCGCGGCATGAAAGTCCGCTTCATGGCCAGCGACGCGGTGCATCAGGTCGAATCGGTGGGCGTGTTCACCCCCAAACGCACCGAGGTGGATGCGCTCTATCCCGGCGAGCTCGGCTTTATCACCGCCTCCATCAAGCATGTGGCGGAAACCAACGTGGGCGACACCATCACCGACGACAAACGCCAGACCGCCGAGGTGTTGTCGGGCTTCAAGCCCAGCGTCCCGGTGGTGTTTTGCGGGCTGTTTCCGGTGGATGCCGCCGATTATGGCGATCTGAGCGACAGCCTCGCCAAGCTCCGGCTCAACGATGCCAGCTTCCATTACGAGGCGGAGACCTCGGCCGCGCTGGGTTTCGGGTTCCGCTGCGGATTTCTCGGGCTCCTGCATCTGGAGATTGTCCAGGAACGGCTGACCCGCGAGTTCGATCTCGAGCTGATCACCACCGCCCCCTCGGTGGTCTACCGCGTCCATCTCAACGACGGTTCCACGCAGGAAATTCACAATCCCGCCGACTGGCCCGATCCGGTCAAGATCAAGGCCGTCGAGGAGCCGTGGATCAAGGCGACTATTCTGGTCCCCGACGATTACCTCGGCGCCGTGCTGACATTGTGTCAGGAACGGCGCGGCATCCAGCTCGATCTCACCTATGCCGGCAACCGGGCCATGGCGGTCTACCGCCTGCCGCTGAACGAGGTGGTGTTCGATTTCTACGACCGTCTCAAATCCGTGAGCCGGGGCTATGCGAGCTTCGATTACCAGCTCGAGGATTATGTGGAGGGCGAACTGGTCAAGGTGTCGATCCTGGTCAATACGGAACCGGTGGATGCCCTGTCCATGATCGTCCATCGTACCCAATCGGAGAATCGCGGCCGCTCCATCTGCGGCCGGCTCAAGGATCTCATCCCGCGCCAGCTTTTCAAGATCCCGGTGCAGGCCGCCATCGGCGGCAAGGTCATCGCCCGCGAGACCATCAGCGCCATGCGCAAGGATGTCACCGCGAAATGCTATGGCGGAGACGTGTCGCGCAAACGCAAGCTTCTGGATAAGCAGAAGGAAGGCAAGAAGCGCATGCGGCAGTTCGGCTCGGTCGAAATTCCGCAATCCGCCTTCATCGAGGCCCTACGGATCAGCAGCGAATAGCGTGACTACCTGAGCCGCCGGGGCATGCGGAAATAGCGCTTGCGCCTGTGGCACAGGAGCAGCCCGAGAACGCCGGGCACGCCGAAAACCAGCCAGCCGGGCCACAGCAGGATGGTGGTGATCACCGGCTCCCACAGCCACGGCGCGACATAGCGCTGGATCCCCGCCTGGGCGCCGTTGAGACTGGACGGGTGAAGCTTGAACCAGACCTCGCCCAGCGCCGTCATGCGCCAGCCGCCGGTCTTGAGCAGCTCCATGATTTCATAGGCGCCGACCAGCAGTGCCGCCAGCACGAACATCCAGGCGATGATGCGACAAACGACCAAAAGTGCCCCCCGTATTACGGGCCCGCCGGCCCGTCGCGATCCAGCCTAGAACATTTTTTGCCGTGACGGAACCGGGTGTCACCGCCACCCATCTAACGCTTGAGATTGCTGTGCAGGCTGTTAGATTGTCGCGCGCCGGAGGGGTGGCCGAGTGGCTGAAGGCGCACGCTTGGAAAGCGTGTATGCGGGCAACCGTATCGAGGGTTCGAATCCCTCTCCCTCCGCCATTCGCCTTCGCGCAAACGCGCTTCGGCGGAATGAAGAGCGGGTCGAAGGCGCTTTGGTTCGAAAAATATCTCAAATCAGGTTCAGGGCGCGCATTTTCTAAAAGACACTTTTAAGCTCCCTGCCCCCTCTCACTCCTCCAGAAAATCAATATCCATCGCGCTGCGAATGTCCTCAAACCCGAATCCCCGGCGCTGAAGCCAGGCAATATCCCGGCGTTTTGTGGTTTCGTCCTGGCCGCGCGGGCGCCAGGGACCGCGGCGGGCGCGTCTGAGGGATTCCGTAGCCAGGGCCGCGCCTTCTTCGCGGCGATCGAGATTTTCGAAATCAATGTCCGGCAAAGCGTCCCGGGCGGCCTCCGCCAATTCCGCCTCGACAATTTCCCTATCGACGCGGGCCGAGCGGGCGGCGACGGCCACGGCGGCTTTCCTGGCGTAGCCGGACCGCAGGGCGCCGCGCAGCTTGGCCGAGGCCGCCTCGCGGTCATTGGCCAGTCCGGCACCGGCCAGCTTCTTCACGATGGCGGGGATTTCTTTGGCGAATTCCACGCGTTCCTGGGCATCCGCCACCTCGCGGAAAAGGCGGTTTTCCAGATGCTTGGCCAGTTTGGCTTCAGAGGTCAGAAAGCGCTGACAGTAATAAATCGCAATATTCTCAAGCCGCTTGGGCGTCATCTTGCGGGGGTTTTTTACCCGGGGCTTATCGGGCATGGGCCGACCACCACACAATAAGACAACGCCGCCCCCGGCTTTCGCTGGGGACGGCGCTGGCTGTGTCGATCACGTTCGTGATCTGGCTGATCAGCCGAGTTTGGCCAGATCGGCGAGGACCTGGTCGGGATGCTCGGCCGGCGTCACGGGATCGTAAGATACCGCGACCTTGCCGTCCGGGCCGACAAGGACCGATTTGCGGCTGGTGCGCCCCGAATCGGTAATGTCCACGCCGTACGCTTTGGACATGGAAGTGTCCGCATCGCTCAGCAGATCGTAAGGAAAATCGAATTTATCCTTGAACGCTTTGTTGTCACCGGCAGGATCGATGCTGATCCCGACGATAACGGCATTCTTGTCATTGAAGTCCTGGATTCTATCACGGAACCCGTTGCCTTCGATGGTTCACCCAGGTGTGTCGGCTTTCGGATACCACCAGAGCAGAACGTATTTGCCGGCATGATCGGCCAGCGACACGTTACTGCCATCCTGGTTGGGTAGCGAGAAAGCCGGTGCCTGGGCACCAGTTTCAATCAAGGCCATTTTGCCCTCTTCCCCTATCAGTGTGTCATTATTGACGGGAAAATTTAGCACCCGCCTCAGAGTCGAAACAAGGCCCACCCTAAAACACCCCTCGTCATCCTCGGACTTGATCCGAGGATCTCATACCTGTCGAGGCTCGTTGGCTGAAGATCCTCGTGTCGAGCACGAGGATGACGACTTAGAAGGTCCTACCCGCCGAGCGCCTCGAACAGAGCCCGCGGGTTGAGTTCGGCGATCTGGTTTATCTGCTCATCACTGAACGCGGCGGCGCGCAGGCTGGCCAGCGCATCGGGGTCCCCCGGTGGAAACGGCACGTCGGTGCCCAGCAGCATTTTCTCGACCCCCACCAGATCGCGCAGATAGCGGAGCGCCGGGCCATGATGCAGGATGGTGTCGTAATGGAACCGCGCCAGATAGTCCGATGGCGGGCGTTCGGCGATGGTGCCGGTGACCTTGGGATCGGCGGCACGGTACATGCGGTCGAACCGGCCGATGAGATAGGGCAGCGAGCCGCCGCCATGGGACAGGATGAGCTGCAGGTCGGGAAACCGGTCCAGCACACCGGTGGAGACCATGGACCCGATGGTCAGCGCCGTATCATTTGTGTAGGCGCAGATCTGGTTGAGGGCGAAGCGCTCGGCGCGCGGCGGCGCGACGGGCTGGGCGGGATGGACGAACACCGGTGCGTTCAGCTCGACACAGGCGGCCCAGAATTCATCGAGATCGCATTCGCCAAGGTTACGGTCCTCGATATGGGCGGCGATCATGGTGCCGATGGCGCCTGCTTTGAGGGTCCGTTCCAGCTCGCGGGCGGCCAGCGCCGCATCCTGCAAGGGCCCCGACCCCATCCAGGCGAAGCGCTCCGGCGACTGATCGCACAGCCGCGCCAGGCAATCGTTCATCAGCCCATGCCAGGCCAGACCTTTGTCGGGCGGCAGCTCATAGCCGAAAATATCGGCCCACAATGTGAGCACCTGCCGGTCGATCTTCTGCCGGTCCATGTCGGCAAGGCGCAAATCCACGTTGGTCAGGGTCTCGAAAAACGGCCTGATGGTCAGGCCCGACGGAAACTTGCAACAGTGGCAACCCGGTTGGGTCTCAATCAGATCGATCCCGAAATCGGCTCCGCGATCGGCGAGCGTATGGATCACTTCGGGCGGCACAAAATGGGCGTGGACGTCGATAGTCATATTTTAGATCCCGCCTCGTCAATAAGCGCATAGAGCCGGGCCGGGCTGAGCGGCAAATCCGTGATCTCGACGCCGTGGCCTTTGAGGGCCTGCGCCACCGCGTTGCCGACCGCCCCGGCCACAGACGTGATCCCGCCTTCACCCACGCCCTTGAATCCCATGGGGTTGGAGTCGGAGGGATAGTCTTCGCGCATGATACTGGTGATCTCCGGCAGACCGGTGCTGACCGGCAGCAGATAGTCGGCGAGGTTGGTGGTCAGAAGCTGGCCGTCATCGTCATAGATCAGGTGATCGAGAAACGTGCCGCCGAGCCCCATGACCAACCCGCCCACCGACTGGCCTTCCACCATGGCGGGGTTGAGCGCCCGGCCGACCTCTTCCAGAAGGGCATATTTCTTGAGCTCGACTTCTCCGGTTTCGGGATCGACCGCGAGAAGACAGGCATGGGCGCCGCTGGAAAAGGCCAACTTGCCCTGATTATTCCACACGCCGTCCGCCGACAGCCCGCCAGAATCCGGAGACTCCGCGCGTGATGATTCGAAGGCGGCAAGCTCGACAATGCCCAGAAATTCGCCATTTTCGTCGTTGCGCACGCCGCCATCGCCATAACTCAAGCCGTCGGTGGCCTGGTTCCAGCGCAAAGCGGCAAGCTCGATACAGCGTGCCTGCAATGTCTCGACGGCGACCCGCAGCGCGTTGCCGGCCATCACCGTATTGCGGCTGGCGAACGTCCCGCCACCGCTATCCAGCAGGGTCGTGCTGCCGTGCAGCACCGTGATCCCTTCCATGGGAATTTCCAGAAGATCGCCGCAAATCTGCGCCATGGCGGTTTCCACGCCCTGGCCCACCGTGGAGGCGCCGATGCGCACTTCGATGCCGCCATGGGGATCCACGGTAACGCGCGCGGTCTCGGGCGGACCGGCGGCGCTGCTTTCGGTAAAACAGGCGATACCCAACCCGATCAACTTGCCATCCACCAGCTCACCCTGCCGGTCTTTCCATTGATCATAGTCGATGGCGTCAAGAACGCGCCGCAGCCCATCGAGGAAATCACCTTTCTCCATGATTGTGTCGCGGTCCCCCGGCACCAGCTCACCGATGGGATAGGGCAGCTCGTCGGGGGTGAGAAGGTTTTTCAGCCGGGTCTCGGCGGGATCCAGCCCCAGATCGGCGGCCATCATGTCGATGATCCGCTCTCGGCAGAACCCGGCCTCGAACCGGCCGGGGCCGCGATAGGTGCCCACCGGCGTCTTGTTGGTCATCAGGAATTCCACGTCGCAGGTGAAATTGGGAATCCGGTAGCTGCCGGGAAGATAGAGAGCCGCACGGGCGGTCACGACACCGCCATTGGTCCGCATATAGGCGCCCATGTCGCCGCGCACAATCGCCCGCATGCCCAGGATCATGCCCTCATTGGTGGCGGCGATCTCCATATCGAACTGGATATCGCGCGAATGGTTGGCCGCCATGAGATGCTCGCGCCTGTCCTCGATCCATTTGACCGGGCGGCGAACCCGCCTTGCGGCCATGGGCACCAGATAGTCTTCGGGGTAGAGCTCGCCGCGCTGGCCGAAGGCGCCCCCCACATCGACCTCGATCAGCTCCACGGCCTCCTCCGGCAGATCAAAGGCGGCGGCGAGGTGGCGGCGGTTAAAATAGGTCACCTTGGTGGCGCCGATCAGGCGCAAGAGCGGTTTGTCGGGATCGAAGATGCCGATCAGCCCGCGGGTCTCCATGGGACAGGGGGCGTGCCGGTTGGTGGTGAAAATTTCACGGCGGGTATAGTCCGCCCCGGCAAAGGCGGAATCGGCATCGCCCCGCGAGACCTGGTATCGGGTACCATAATTTTCACCCGCCGCCTCATGCACCAGCACGTCGCCGGAGGCCACCGAATCATTGTCGAGCACAGGGGGCAGGATATCGTAATCGACCTCGATCCGCGCCAGCGCATCCTCGGCTACGGCGCGGCTGTTCGCCACCACGACGGCAACCGGCTCGCCCACGAACCGGACTTTTTCCGCCGCGATGGGGGCCTGCAGGAACCGCTCGAAACCCTCGAACGGCGTCAGCCGAAGGGGGATAAGCGGCAGATCGCCGTCCAGATCGCCGGCGGAAAAGGCGTCGATCACGCCGGGAAAGGCGCGGGCCGCCGACAAATCCACCGACCGGATACGGGCATGGGCATGGGGGCTCCGCAAAATGGCCATCACCGCCATGTCAGGCAACGTCACGTCATCGACGAACTGCCCCTCGCCACGCAGCAGGCGGCGGTCCTCGAGCCGCGCCACCGATTGTCCGATATAATTCATGAACTCCCATCCCTTAGGTCAGTCTCCCCAGCCTAGCGCATTCTTAGGGGCGGCGAAAATGTTGCGCTGCGCCCTTTCCAATGACGGGGACTCGGGGGATGATGCCGGCAATCAGAAAATACAACCAACAGGGCTGAGGATGGATCTGAAACTCGAAGGTAAGACGGCTGTTGTCACCGGCGGCAGCGTCGGGATCGGTAAGGCCATTGCGCTGTGCCTGGCACAGGAGGGCGTCGATGTGGCCATCTGCGCCCGGCGCAAGGATGTGCTCGATGACACCGCCGCCGAGATCGCACGGGCGACCAACCGCAAGATCGTGCCCCTCGTCGCCGATCTGACCAAGACCGAAGACGCCAACGCCTTTATCGAAGGGGCCGCCGAGGCGCTGGGCCGCATAGACATTCTGGTAAACAATGCCGGCGCGGCAGCGGGCGGCACGCTGGAATCGCTCACCGACGACGATTGGGAAGCGGCGCTCGCGTTGAAATTCTTCGGCTATGTGCGCTGCACCCGGGCTGTCGTGCCTTATATGAAAAAACAGGGCGGCGGACGGGTGGTCAATCTGATCGGCAATGACGGGGTCAAACCGTCCTACTGGGAAGTCGCGCCCGGTGCCGCCAACGCCGCGGGACAGAATTTGACAATGTCGCTGGCCGGTCAGTACGGGCCCGACAACATCACCTTCGCCGCCGTCAATCCGGGGCCGGTGCGCACCGAGCGCTGGGACGGGTTGGTCAAGGCCATGTCCCGCGATATGAAACTACCGTTCGACGAGGCCAACCAGCTGGCGCCGCGCAGCATTCCGCTGGGCCGCATCGCCGAAACCGAGGAGGTCGCCCAGCTGGTGACCTATCTCGCCTCGCCGCTGGCCCATTTCGTCAACGGCACCATGATCGAAATCGACGGCGGCCAGCAGAAACCGCTGATGGACGCTTATCGCGACGGCTGAACTGTCGCAAATAAAGGAGACACCCATGCCTTCTGATCAGGACACAGCCGGGCTCGGCCGGCGGGCTTATATTGCCGCCACAAGCGCCTTTGCCGATGGCAGCGATTCACCGCGCGCTTTTCTCGAGCGCTGCATCGAGGTGATCGAGGCCCAGGAGGAACGGGTCGGCGCCTTTGCCGCCACCAATTTCGAGGGCGCCCGGGCTGCCGCCGATGCCGCCGGCGAACGCTGGAAAGCCGGCAAAACGCTATCGCCCATCGACGGCATGCCCATCGGCATCAAGGACATCATGGAAACCGCCCATATGCCCACCGGGCAGGGCTCGCCATTATTTACCGGCTGGGATGGTAAGCGCGATTGCGCCGCCGTAGCGGCCCTCCGTGCCGCCGGCGCGGTGGTGGTCGCCAAGACCGTGACCACCGAATTCGCCTCCTCGCACCCGTCCACCACCCGCAACCCGTGGGATACGACACGCACGCCGGGCGGGTCCTCCAGCGGGTCCGCGGCCTCGGTGGGGATCGGCATGCTGCCGGCGGCGCTGGGCACCCAGGTTATCGGCTCCATCATCCGCCCCGCCGGCTATTGCGGCGCCTATGGGTACAAACCCAGCGTCGGCGGTATCAACCGCGGTGGCAGCTTCGACGATTTCAGCCAGAGCTGCTCCGGCGTCCTGGCCGCCACCCTGGCCGACACCTGGACAGTGGCCCGCGCCATTTCGCTGCGCGCCGGGGGCGATCCGGGCTATGTGGGGCTCACCGGCCCCATCGATCTGCCGGCAGCAAAAAAGCCGAAGCGCATTGCCTTTCTGGAAACCGCCGGCTGGCCGACCGCCACCGATGCCGCCAAGCAGGCCATCAACGACGCGCGCGACAAGCTGAAAGCCGCCGATATCGACGTGGTGGACAAGAGTTCCAGCGACGCCGTCGCGGCCGCCGAGAAAGCCATCGCCGGCGCCCGCGAACTGTCCATGGAGATCAATGCCTGGGAGGGCCACTGGCCGCTCAACACCTATGCCAATGACATGGACAAATCCAAGCTCAGCACCAGCGCGGTGGGACGCCTGGAAGAAGCCCAGGGCATGAGTCAGGAGCAATATGCCGGGCTGATCGCCGAGCGGGCCAAGGTCCGGGCGATTTATGAGGCGCTCAGCGCCCATGTGGATGCCTGCATGACCCTGTCGGCTCCCGGCGCGGCGCCGGTGGGGCTCGACTGGACCGGTGATCCGATCTTCACCGTGCCCACCTCGCTGCTGGGCTGTCCCAGCCTGACCATGCCGGTATTCGAAGATGACGGCATGCCGCTGGGGCTCCAGCTCATGGGCTTCACCGATCAGGATGCCGACCTGTTCGCCACCGCCGGGTCCATCCAGTCCGAGCTGGCATGAAATACGCCCTCGGCTCCAAGGAACCAAGCACCGGAGAGGGCGTCTGGATCGCCCCCGATTCCGATGTGATCGGTGACGTGACGCTGGGGAACAATGTCAGCATCTGGTGGAATTCCGTCCTGCGCGGCGATAACGATCCCATGGTGATCGGCGATAACGTCAACATCCAGGATGGCTGCGTGATGCATACGGACCCCGGCTTTCCCCTGACGCTGGCCGACAATGTATCGGTCGGCCATATGTGCATGCTGCATGGTTGTACTATCGGCGAGGGTAGCCTGATCGGCATCAACAGCGTCATCCTCAACGGGGCCAAAATCGGCAGGAACTGTCTGATCGGCGCCAAGGCGCTGGTGGGCGAAGGCAAGGAAATCCCCGACAATTCGCTGGTGCTCGGCGCACCGGGGCGGGTCATCCGCGAGGTGTCGGACGACCAACGGGATCTGATGAAACGCATCGTCGCGAGCTATGTGGCCCGCGCCGAACGGTACCGAAACGAACTAAAACCGCTGGAATAACAAACCCAACCATAAAGCGGCCGGCTGGAAACGGGAAGAAAGCCCTGGGAGGCAACCAATGGCAGACACGACACCCACCATGCGGTCCTATCGCGCAGCATTACCCTCCTTCAAGGACGGATCATCCGGCCCACGGGCGTTTCTCGAGGAGTGCCTGACCACCATCGAGGCGCTGGAACCCGATATCGGCGCCTTCGTGGCCACCAATATTGACGGCGCGCGCGACGCCGCCGATGCCGCCTCCACGCGCTGGAAAGAGGGCAAGAATTTATCGCTGATCGACGGCATGCCGCTCTGCATCAAGGACATCATGGAAACCGCGGACATGCCGACCGGGCAGGGATCGGACCTGTTCACCGGCTGGGAAGGCAAGCGCGATTGCGCCGCCGTCGCCGCGCTGCGCGAGGCCGGCGCGGTCATCCTCGCCAAATCGGTCACCACCGAGTTCGCCGCCCAGCCAGCGCGCGGCACCCGCAACCCGTGGGATCTGTCACGCACGCCGGGCGGCTCCTCCAGCGGCACGGCGGCGTCTGTCGCCTGCGGCATGGTACCGGCCGGGCTTGGCACCCAGGGTCTGGGCTCCACCATCCGGCCGGCCAGCTTCTGCGGCGTGTTCGCCTTCAAGCCCACGGTGGGCGGCATCAACCGCGGCGGCAGTTTCGATACCATCAGCCAGAGCGCCACCAGCACCTTCGCGGCCACGCTGGAGGAAACCTGGGAAATCGCCCGCGCCATCGTCGCAAGGGTCGGAGGCGATTCCGGCCGCCCCGGCGTGTCGGGGCCAATGGAAGCCCCGGCGGCGAAAAAACCAAAGCGCGTCGCCATGCTGGAGACCGAAGGCTGGGAGGGCGCCGAACCATCGGCCAAGATGGCGCTGTCCGATGCGCGCGGGATGCTGGTGGATGCCAATATCGAAGTGATCGACCGGGAAAGTCATGCCGGCGTCGCGGCCATCGAGGCGGCCATCGCCGGTGGCGTCGCGCTGTCGGGCGGGCTCAATAGCTGGGAGTTCCGCTGGCCGCTCAACACCTATGCGCGGGACATGGACCGCACCAAGCTGAGCCCGGAAGCCCAGGACCGGCTGGAATTCGCCGAGGCCATGACCAATGAGGATTATCAGGGGCTGCTGCGCAAACGCCAGCAGATCCGCGATATCTATAAAGGGCTGAAAGCCGACGCCGATGTCTGCGTGACGCTCTCGGCCCCCGGTCCGGCCCCAGTCGGGCACAACTGGACCGGCGATGCGGTGTTCGCGGTGCCGTCGTCCATATTGGGCACACCGTCCTTTTCGCTGCCGGTCCTCCAATGCGATGGGCTGCCGCTGGGTCTGCAGATCATGGGCTATGCCGAGCAGGACGCCGCCGCCTTCGCCGCGGCACGGGCGGTGCTGGATCTGTTTAAGGAGAACTGAGCCCTAACGCGCCTGCAGTACTTCCTGGGTTTCGCCCACTGCCTCGCCGGTGTCGATATTGAGGGCGCGGCGTTGCGGGCCGTTATTGCGCATGACGTCAATGCCCTCTTCGCCCCAGCGATCCACATAGATTTCCAACGTGTTGCCGTCGGGGTCGTGGAGATAGAGGCTGTTGGTGACATTGTGCTGGATCGGCTCGGCCGCAATGCCGGCGTCGGTGAGTTCCTTATAGGCCGCCTGTAATTCCGCGTAATCGCCGAGCTGCCAGGCCATGTGCACGAGACCGGTCTGGGTCGCATCGGGGGCCGGGCCGGTGGCGCGCTGGACCAGGCCGATATCGTGATGCTGCTCGCCCAGCGACAGGAAGGCGAGCTTGCCCTCGCGGCTCCGCGAGACCACTTCGGCGCCGATCGCCGTCTGATAGAAATCGATGGACGCATCGAGATCACTGACATTGATGACAACGTGTCCGAGCTTGCGGGCCTTGACCATGGCATCTCTCCCTGTTGGGGTGCGGAGGAAAAGGATAGCGAAAAATCGGGGAGGACAAAATGAATTCCTTCCCATGCGCCATTTGCAATGGGGACAGGAAGCCGTGATGCGTGTCCTAATAGTCGGAGCCGGCCCAACCGGATTGACCGCCGCAATCGAGCTGGCGCGCCAGGGTATCATCGCCACAATCATCGATCGCAAAGAAGAGGCATCGACCCTGTCGCGCGCCGTGGGGATCCTGCCCGGCAGCCTTGAGATCCTGACCCCGTCGGGCGTCACCGAGCGGTTGCTCGCCGAGGGGATCAAGCTGCGCGCGCTCAAACTGTTCCATGGCACAGCGCCTAAAATGACCGTGTCGCTGCAGGGCGGACACCCGGACTGGGATTACGGAATTGCCCTGGCCCAGGATCGGACAGAGGCGGCGCTGCGGGAGGCGCTGGTGGCCGCGGGAGGGGACGTCACCTATGGGTGCGCCCTGACAGAGATGCAGCAGGATGACGAACGGGTCGTTGCCGGTACACAGAATGGCAAGGAGGCGGCCTACGATCTGGTGATCGGCGCCGACGGCATACAAAGCGCCGTGCGCCAAACTCTCGGCCTCGACTATCCCGGATTCGACCTGCCGGAAACCTGGTCCATTGCCGATGTGGAGGCCGTCAACTGGCCCCATGGCGAGACTTTTACGCTCTGCATGCTGGAGGGCGGGCGCGTCGCGGTGGTCGCCCCGCTGGAAGCCGAGCGCTATCGGGTCATATCCAATACGGAAGAGTCGCTGGCGACCCTGCCCCTCGACCTTGAGGTCACGCAAATCCACAGGGAAGGCCGGTTCAATATTTCCATCCGGCAGGTACCTGACTACAAGGCCGGGCGGGTGTTTTTGGCGGGCGATGCCGCCCATTGCCATTCACCGGCTGGGGGGCGCGGGATGAATCTGGGCATCGCCGACGCCGCCGAACTGGCGCGGCGCATCATCGGGAAGAGCCTTGACGGCTACAGCGCCTCGCGTCACGCGGCGGGCGCGCAAACCATCGCGGCCAGCGAGCGCATCAGGCGGCTGGTCACCTCTACCGGGCCCCTGACACGGGCCGCCGCCTTTGCCGCCTTCTCCCTGATTGATCGGTCGCCCGCCCTGCAACGCCGCGTCGCCCGCCGTTTCCTGAGCAGTTGAACGGCGCTCCCTAGAGCCCTATACACCTAAATAGAACCATTTGACCGGGATTATTTTTCCCCGTGGTTAGGCGCGCTTCGCATGGCGATGCCCCGCATCGGCAAAGACGCGCAACGACGCCACGGGATAAAAGAACCCGGCCTTCG
>JABJKO010000130.1 GCA_018660305.1 Rhodospirillaceae bacterium | reverse complement strand
TCACGCGGCAGAAAATCTCATAGAGCTCAACCGAATACGCGGTCAGCGTCCCCATGAAGCCGAGAATGGCGAGCAGCCCGATGACGGTCATTCCCTTTCGGCGCTGCATCAGGCGGCCCCGCCGATACGAACCATGGTGATCACAAAGAAAAGCACCACCAGACACACCAGGAAGCCGGCCAAGGCAATATTGCGGTGGCGCTGCTTACGACGCTGTTCTTCTGTCATCTGCATGGCCAGCCCCTCACCCTCACGCGCCTGCGAGTCCGGTCGCCTGATCAATGATCAGCGCCGCGAACAGCAGGGCCAGGTAAAGAAGCGAAAACCGGAACGTGCGCTTGGCGTAAGCCTCGCCCGGATCGCGCATCACACCGACGGCCAAGGCAATAAAAATACCGCCCAGCAGTAACGCCGCGGCGCCGTAATACCAGCTTGCCATTCCGATCATCGCCGGGGCGGCACCGAGCGGCGCGAGTACCAGCGTATAGAGCAGAATTTGGCGTTTAGTTTCGGCCACCCCGGAAACCACGGGCAGCATGGGAACGCCCGCCTTCTCGTAATCGCCCCGGCGATAAAGCGACAGAGCCCAGAAATGCGGCGGCGTCCAGATAAAGATAATGGCGAACAGGACGATGGAGCCGATGGATATATCGCCCGTGACCGCCGCCCAGCCCACCATGGGCGGAAAAGCGCCGGCGGCGCCGCCAATGACGATGTTCTGGGGCGTACGGCGTTTAAGCCACATGGTATAGATGAACACGTAGAAACCGATGGTCAGGGCGAGGAGCGCCGCCGCCGCCCAGTTGACCGCCAGCCCCATCAGAGCCACCGACCCAACCGCAAGGGTCACGCCGAAACCCAACGCCTGACCGGGCTGCAACCGGCCGGCCGGAATCGGGCGGTCCATGGTTCGGGTCATGATTGCGTCGATATCTCGGTCGTACCACATGTTGATGGCACCGGAAGCACCGGCACCGACGGCGATGCACAGCACGGCACACAGGCCGATGACAGGGTGCACAGATCCCGGCGCGAGATACATGCCGGCAAAGGCGGTAAAGACCACCAGCGACATGACGCGCGGCTTCAACAGCGCAATATAATCTCCAACGCTGCCGCCCTCGATAAAGTCGGCAGCGCTTGAGACGGGTAGATCGCTTGTTTGATCGCTCACGCTTTCCTCGTCGAAATACCGATCTTGCAGCGCGCCGCGCTACTTGATCTCCGGCAATTCGTCATAGGAATGGAACGCCGGCGGTGATGGCAGTTTCCACTCCAGTGTCGTGGCACCTTCACCCCAGGGGTTTTCACCGACCCGCTCGCCGGCCGAGAACGTCCGCCACAGCAGGAACAGGAAGATCAAAACACCGAAGGCGGAAATATACGAGCCGTACGACGAGACCAGATTCCAGCCTGCATAGGCGTCGGGATAATCCGGAATACGGCGTGGCATGCCGGCGAGACCAACAAAATGCTGCGGGAAGAAGGTCAGGTTCACACCGACGAAGGTGACCCAGAAATGAACTTTCGCAAGCCCTTCTGGGTATTGCCGGCCGCACATCTTTGGCAGCCAGTAATAGAACCCGGCAAAGATCGAGAACACCGCACCCAGCGACAGCACATAATGGAAATGGGCAACCACGTAGTAGGTGTCGTGCAGCGCCCGGTCCACACCGGCATTGGCCAGCACGACGCCGGTCACGCCGCCCACGGTGAACAGGAAGATGAACCCGATGGCCCACAGCATGGGCGTCTTGAACTCGATGGAGCCACCCCACATGGTGGCGATCCAGCTAAAGATCTTAATGCCTGTGGGCACCGCGATGACCATGGTCGCCGCCGTGAAGTAGGCCTTTGTATCAACGTCGAGCCCGACGGTGAACATGTGATGGGCCCAGACGATAAAACCGACGAACCCGATGGACACCATGGCATAGGCCATGCCCAGATAGCCGAACACGGGCTTCTTCGAGAAGGTCGAGACCACGTGGCTGACGATGCCGAAAGCCGGCAGGATCAGGATGTAAACTTCCGGGTGCCCGAAGAACCAGAACAGGTGCTGGTAGAGGATCGGATCGCCGCCCTGCGCCGCGTCGAAGAACGCGGTGCCGAAGTTGCGGTCGGTCAGCAGCATGGTGATGGCACCAGCCAGGACCGGCAGTGACAACAGCAACAGGAACGCCGTCACCAGGATCGACCAGACGAACAGCGGCATCTTGTGCAGCGTCATGCCGGGCGCGCGCATATTCAAAATCGTGGTGATGAAGTTGATGGCGCCGAGGATCGACGAGGCGCCCGCGAGATGCAGCGCAAAGATTGCCATATCAACCGACGCGGCCGGCTGCCCGGTATCGGAGCTAAGCGGCGGATAGATGGTCCAACCGCCGCCCACACCACCGAAGAACGGTGACAAGATCAGCAGCAGGAAGGACGGAACCAACAGCCAGAAGCTGATATTGTTCATACGCGGGAACGCCATGTCGGGCGCGCCGATCATCAGCGGCACGATCCAGTTCCCGAACCCGCCAATCATCGCCGGCATCACCATGAAGAAGATCATGATCAGGCCGTGGGCCGTGACCAGCACATTGAACATGTGGTGATCGCCGCCAAGGATCTGGCTGCCGGGCTCCTGCAATTCCATGCGGAAGACGATGGACATGGACATCCCGATAAGCCCCGCCACGATGGCGAAGACCAAATACATGGTGCCGATGTCTTTATGGTTGGTCGAATAGACGTAACGCCGCCACCCTGTCGGGTGGTGGTCGTGGCCGTGGGCGGTGTCAGTATCGCTCATAATTCCCTGCTTTCTCGCTTAGCGAGCCGTATTTTTCAATGCCGCGACAGCGCGCTTGTCCTCGGGCGCACTGTCAATACCTGCCGCCTTACGCTGTGCGGCCGCCCACGCATCGAATTTTTGTTTTGAAACAACGTCCACCCTAATCGGCATGAAACCGTGATTGACGCCACACAGCTCGGAGCACTGGCCGTAGTACGTGCCTTCCTTGGTCGCCTTGAACCAGATTTCATTCAGCCTGCCGGGCACACCGTCAATCTTGACCCCGAATGCCGGGATCGCCCAGGCATGCAGAACGTCCGACGCCGTTACCTGCACCCGAACGGTCTGATTGACCGGGACCACAACGACGGTGTCGGTTTCCAGCAATCGCTTTTGTCCGGGCTTGAGTTCATTATCGGGAATCATGTTGCTGTCGAAACTGAACTTGCCATGATCCGGATACTCGTACGTCCAGTACCACTGATTGCCGGTCGCCTTGATGGTCATGTCCACTTTTGCAGGCGTTACATCCGACAGATAAAGCAGCTTGAAGGACGGCACCGCTATCACCACCAGAATGATGACCGGCACCACCGTCCACAGCATTTCCAGCATGGTGTTGTGCGTTGTCGTGGTCGGCACCGGATTACGCTTGGCACCGAACTTCCACATGGTGACGCCCAGAAGGATCAGGACAAAGATGGAAATCAGAATAATGATTACCAACAGGAGATCATGAAACTCTGTAATTTTCTGCATGACCGGTGTAACAGCCGGCTGTAAATTCAATTGCCAAGGCACGGGCTCAGCCGCGTACGAAGCCGCGCCGACCAGACCTGTGACAAGAAAGCCCGCCGCCGCAAGAAGTTTCCCTAACCGCATCGTTCTCTTTCGCTCGTGAATCCGGATGTTTGGGACCAACCCGGTCCTCGCCGGCCGGGAAACTAAACCACCCCTTGAAGGTTCACAACCCACAAGACCCCCTACCGACTGAACATTCAACAGTGTAGCGCACGCACTATACAGTCCGGTAGAGCAAGCGATATACGCGACCGAATGTCGCATTCGCCATGGGCCGCGCCGATTCGGGCAACCATTTGTTATCACCCTTGGGCGAAAAATGATGACTTGATGCGCCGAGATCCCCATATTCTCCCGGTAAACGGCAATATCGGGGCTTTGTCTCGTTGAAAGGAGCACAGCTGTGACCCATCTCGCCACTACGGACCAATTGTTTTTTGAGCGCGCCGGCATGGACCGCGACCGAATCACTCAACTCGCCGGTGAAACACTTGATGGGGCGGATGACGGAGAGCTGTTCCTCGAATACCGGCAATCCGAAGGCCTGGCGTTCGACGACGGAAGGCTGAAAAGCGCGTCGTTCGACACCAGCCAGGGATTTGGTCTTCGCGCCATCGCCGGCGAGGCGACCGGTTACAGCCACGCGTCCGAATTGTCCGAGGCGGCGATCAAACGGGCTTCCGAAACGGTAAAGGCAGTGCGCGGCGGCCATAGCGGCACCGCGGCCGCGGCACCGCAGGGCACCAACCGGACTCTCTATACGGATTCCAATCCGCTGGGAGAAGTAAGTTTTGAAGATAAGGTCGCGCTGCTTGCCGATATCGATTCATATGCACGCGGGCTGGATTCGCGGGTACAGCAGGTTTCCGCCTCCATATCCGGCGAATGGCAGGCGGTGCAGATCATCCGCGGCGACGGCGAACGGGTCGCCGATGTGCGCCCGCTGGTGCGGCTCAATGTCTCCGTGATCGCCGCCGAGGGTGATCGCATGGAGGCCGGTGGGCAGGGCGTCGGTGGCCGGCAATCCTATGCGACATATATTCAACCGGAAAACTGGAAGGCGCAGGTCGATGAAGCGCTCCGCCAGGCGCTGGTCAATCTGAAGTCCGTGGCCACACCGGCCGGGGAAATGCCCGTGGTCCTGGGACCGGGCTGGCCCGGTATTCTGCTGCATGAAGCCATCGGTCATGGTCTCGAAGGCGATTTCAACCGCAAGAAAACATCGGCCTTTGCCGGGCTGATGGGCGAAAGGGTGGCGTCCGAGGGCGTTACTGTCGTCGATGACGGCACCCTCAATGACCGGCGCGGATCGCTCACTGTCGATGACGAGGGCACGCCGACCAACAGGACGGTGCTGATCGAGGACGGCAGACTTGTCGGATATATGCAGGACCGCCAGAACGCCCGGCTCATGGGTGTGGCGCCAACCGGCAACGGACGCCGGGAAAGCTTCGCCTGCGCGCCCATGCCGCGAATGACCAACACATATATGCTGGGC
>JABJKO010000295.1 GCA_018660305.1 Rhodospirillaceae bacterium | reverse complement strand
CGGCGCCCAGATCACCGCCATCCAGGCCGCCACCGCCGACGCGGTGCAGGCCATTCAGGGCATCGGCTCGACCATCGGCGATATCGGCGAGATCGCCACCTCGGTTTCCACCGCCGTGGAACAGCAGGGCTCGGCCACGCGCGAGATCGCGGGCTCTGTCCAGCAGGCCGCGGCCGGCACCCAGGAGGTCTCGAGCAACATCACCCAGGTCACCCAGGCGGCCAGCGAAGCCCAATCCGCCTCCGGCCAGATGCTCGATGCCGCCAAGGAACTGGCCGAGCAGGGCAACGTGCTCCGCAAAGAAGTCGACAAGTTCCTGGAATCGGTCCGAGCCGCGTAATCGAAATTTTCTTTTGTTAGATAACGGAAGGCATAATCAATGTTTGCATTTGCCAAAAAGTTTGCGGAGCACGACGTCGAAACGGACGATATCCACGATATCACCACCAAAGAAGGCGACATTTCGGCCGACCTTGCGGCGCGTAATCAGATGCTCGACGGCATGCCCATCAATGTGATGACGCTGGATCTGGAACATTTCATCATCGATTACGTCAACAAGACCAGTGTGAATACGCTCAAATCACTTGAGCATCTGCTACCCTGCAAGGCGGATGAACTTTTGGGGCAGTGCGTCGATATTTTTCATAAGCATCCTGAAAATCAGCGGAAAATTTTATCGGACCCGGCGAACTTGCCGTATCAGACCAACATTCAACTGGGTGATGAAATTCTCGATTTACTGGTCAGCCCCATCTTCGATCAGCAAGGGAATTACACCAAACCAATGCTGACCTGGAGCGTGGTTACCGAAAAAACCAAGCTGGACGCGGCGGCGGCCAAACTGACCCAGATGGTCGATAAAATGCCGCTCAACGTCATGACCCTGAACCCGGACGACTTCACCATCGATTACGTCAACGAGACCAGTGTGAAGACACTACGACCGCTCGAGAATCTGTTGCCCTGCAAAGTGGAAGAACTGGTGGGCCAGTGCTTCGATATATTCCACAAGAACCCGTCACATCAACGAAACATTCTCTCCAATCCGGACAATCTGCCCCATCGGGCAAATATCAAGCTGGGAGAAGAGACCCTTAGCCTTAACATTTCGGCGATCAACGACACCGACGGCAAATACATCGGCGCCATGCTGAATTGGGAAGTTGTGACCGGACAAGTGAAATTCGCAGACGAAGTCAACATCGTGGTCGAAACCGTATCCTCCGCGGCGACCGAGTTGCAGACCTCGGCACAGAGTATGTCAACAACTGCCGAAGAGACAAATCGTCAGTCCATCGCAGTGGCTGCTGCCTCTGAGCAAGCCTCCACCAACGTGCAAACGGTCGCTTCGGCAACCGAGGAACTGGCGTCATCGCTCAGCGAAGTCGGACGGCAGGTAACGGAAAGCGCGACGATTGCTCAAAACGCGGTGGAGGAGGCCCGCGCCACCAACGAAAAAGTGCAGGGACTGGCCAACGCGGCCGCCAAAATCGGCGAGGTTGTGAACCTGATCAACGACATCGCCAGCCAGACCAACCTGTTGGCGCTAAACGCCACCATTGAGGCGGCGCGCGCCGGCGATGCCGGCAAGGGTTTCGCGGTAGTAGCATCCGAGGTCAAGTCGCTGGCCAGTCAGACAGCCAAGGCGACCGAAGACATTGCGAGCCAGGTCAGCGCGATCCAGAGCGCAACCAACGAGGCCGTCGAGGCCATCGAGGGCATCGATCAGACCATCGGCCAGATCAGCGAGATCACCGCCACCATTGCAGCGGCAGTGGAAGAGCAGAATGCCGCGACCAGCGAAATCGCCCAGAGCGTGCAACAGGCAGCTTCCGGAACCACCGAGGTTTCAAACAACATTGCCGGTGTCACGCAAGCGGCAACCGAGACCGGTGAAGCCTCCACCCAGGTATTGGGTGCCGCCGGTGAATTATCCCAACAGGCTGAAAAGCTGCGGGAACAGGTAACCGAGTTCATGTCGAGTGTATTGAAATTATAATTAGGAGCATCCGAAACATGACGGTAACTGATGACCGACCAAACCACTCACCCCCGGCGGTTAACGCCCCGATCGCCGAAGACGCAACCAACCTCTACGCTCATCCCAACCTCGACCGGGGACACGGGGCCATTCTGGAACGGCTGGCGGTACGACTTGCGGAAGAAAAGCAGGCGGCAATCAGTCTCATAGAAAGGGCCATACAGCGCCTGCAGGAACATCCACCCGAGGGGCCTCCGAGCACCGCGGACACCCTGATCACTCATTTGACGAGCGCGCTGGCTGAAATAGAAGAGATTGAACCCACTGCCCGGCCCGATGCCGAACAATTCAAGAAAATTGCGCTCCGGCTGGAGCAACTGAATGAGTTTCCCCAAACCTATTTGTTGCTGCAGGAGAAGGGGCTACTCAGCAAATACAGCACCGGGTAAAACGACTCTCACGCGTTTCCAAATTGCACCGCTATGGTATTATGATGGTTGGTGACATATGGAGAACGCAATGGCCGGGCTTGCTTCCTTCAATTTAATGAAATGGGTCGACGACAACCGTCATCTTCTGCGGCCCCCGGTTCTCAACCAGACCATTTTTGCCGAGGACGATTTCATCGTTATGGTCGTCGGCGGTCCCAATATACGCACCGATTATCACGATGATCCCTATGAGGAGTTCTTTTATCAGCTCAAGGGGGACATGGTGCTCAAGGTGGTGGAGGACGGTGAGCTTAAGGATGTGCCCATCAATGAAGGCAACATTCTGCTGATCCCGCCCCATTGCCCCCATTCGCCGCAGCGGGCCGATCCGGAGAGCATCGGCATGGTGGTCGAGCGCGTTCGTCCCAAGGGCGTCATGGATGCCTTTGAATGGTATTGCGAGAATTGTTCGACCCGTGTGTGGCGCAAGGAAGTCCGCGTTGACAATATCGTCGAGGATTTACCCCCGGTATTCGAGGAATATTACGGCACCGTCGCCAACGGCGAATGCGCCAAATGCGGCCACCCCCACCCCCAGAAGATCACCGCCTCTTGAAACCGCCTCTCCGGGACCACATCCCTATAGCTGGTATTTCCCGATAGCGATTCGAGCCGGCATCACCGACAATCCGGTGATCGTCGCGTCTGTGCGCCGTCTGGAAAAGGATGTCCGGAATCATGTTCGACGCCGCCGTTATCTTTATCTTCGTCCTCGTTGTTCTGGCCGTCGTTGTCGTCTTCATGTCGGTCAAGACGGTGCCCCAGGGTTTCGAATACACCGTCGAGCGGTTCGGCCGCTACGTCCGCACCCTGACACCGGGTCTTCACATCATCATTCCCATGGTCGACCGGATCGGGTCGGAAATGAACATGATGGAACAGGTGTTCGATGTGCCATCGCAGGAAATCATCACCAAGGACAACGCCATGGTGCGGGTCGATGGCGTCCTGTTTTATCAGGTCCTCGATGCCGTCAAGTCGTCCTACGAGGTCCGCCAGCTCGAACTCTCGGTTCTCAACCTGACCATGACCAATCTGCGGACCGTGATGGGCTCCATGGATCTCGACGAGCTCCTGTCGCAGCGCGACAAGATCAACGCCCAGCTGATGGGGGTGGTGGATGGCGCGACGTCGCCCTGGGGCGTCAAGATTACCCGCATCGAAATCAAGGACATCAGCCCGCCGACCGAACTAGTAGAGGCCATGCAGCGCCAAATGAAGGCGGAACGGGAAAAGCGCGCGGCGATCCTGGAGGCCGAAGGTGACCGGCAGGCGGAAATCGAGCGGGCCGAAGGCAGCAAACAGGCCGCCATTCTGGAGGCCGAAGGAAGACGCGAAGCCGCGTTCCGAGATGCGGAAGCGCGTGAACGGGAAGCTGAGGCCGAAGGCAAGGCTACCACGCTGGTATCCGACGCCATCGCAAGCGGCAACGTGCAGGCGATCAACTACTTTGTCGCCCAAAAATATATCGAGGCCCTGGGCAATATCGCGTCGGCCCGCAACCAGAAGGTCATTCTGATGCCGCTGGAAGCCTCCAGCGTGATCGGCGCCATCGGCGGTATAACCGAAATCGCCAGGGAAACATTCGGCGGTGGCAGCGATGGCGGATCGAACGGCCCCCGTCCGGCGCCGCGCTCCCGCGGCAGCGTCCCGAGCGCCGGGGACACCATTTCCCCGTCGACGACCGCATAGTCTCCTCATCCGGGTAGCGATCAATCATGGATCCCATTCTTCTCTGGCTTG
>JABJKO010000292.1 GCA_018660305.1 Rhodospirillaceae bacterium | reverse complement strand
ATTTTCGCCTTCACGCGGTGGTGGCGGGCATGGATATCAGACACAAAGGACTCGATCCGGTCGGCGCGCCAGCGGATCGGCCGATCCAGCATGATCGACAGCACCGCGGTCGCGAACTCATCCCCGTAAAGGTGGCTCTTGATGCCGTAGGAGCCGCCGCACTCCTGGGTCAGCACGCGGATATCGCGTTCCGGTATATCGAGATGTTTCGAATAGAGCGTTTGGATCATGTGCGGCGCCTGACCGCCGTAATAGACGTTCAGCCGCTTCTCTGAGCGTTCGTAGGACGAGATAACGGCGCGCGGTTCCAGGGTGACGCCGGTGTGGCGGCCGAAATCGTATGTCTGCTCGACGATGTGCTTGGCGGCAGCAAAACCTGCATCCGCGTCGCCGGTCTCGACCACGCGCTCATACATCTTGTTGTCGCCGAATTCCGCATGGATGACGGGGGAATCTGCATCAAGCGCGGTTTCGATCCGGGTGACCGCGGGGAGTTCGCGCCAGTCGACGGCGACCAGGTCGGCCGCATCTTCGGCGATGGCGCGTGTTTCGGCGATAACGGCGCAGACGGGTTCTCCCTGCCATCGCGCGCGGTGAACGGCGAGCGCGTATTGCGGGATTGTCTTGAGGGCCGGCTGGTTTTCCATCACGGCCAGCCAGGGTGTCATCCGCTCTGCAATTTCGGCTCCGCTCACGACTGCGATCACACCCGGCACGGCGGCGGCTGCGGCTGAATCTATGCCGGAGATTTCGGCATGGGCATAGGGGCTGCGAACGTAGGCGACGTCTGCAAGTCGCGAGAGAACAAGGTCATCTACGAAGGTGCCCCGTCCCTCGACTGCCCGCCGAGCCATTAGCCGGGCAGGGGATTTTCCAATCTCGGTTCCGGCGGTCGCCGGATCAGGTGTGTTCCCGTCCATTGCTTATACGTCCTGTTGCTTCACTCTCGATAAGTACCGGTCTGCAAAACCCTCGATTTGTCTTTGCGCCCCGTGTCAATCTTGCGCCGCTTTGCGTGTGCTGGCTGCATACCAGAAGGTCACGGCCGCGGCCATGCCCAGTAGCGGGATCCCGGCAACATTGACCCAGTCCCATCCGAAGAAATGGATGAACGCGCCCGAAGACAATGAGCCGATGGCGACCACCGTATAGATGATCTGGTTCATCATGCCCTGGGTCTTGGCCCGTTCGGCCGGGCCGTAGGCGGTGGTCATCAGGCTGGTCGCGGCGGTATAGGTGAAGTTCCAGCCCATCCCCAGCAGGACCATGGACAGCCAGAAATCGAATACGGCGATGCCCGAAAGCGCAATGCCGATGCACAGAGCTTCCAGGAGCAGCCCGACCGTGATCATCGGGATCTCGCCAAACCGCTTGATCAGCGATCCGGTAAAGAAGCCGGGCGCATACATGGCCACGGTGTGTGACGAAATGACGATGGCCACCGACCCGAAGCTGTGGCCGCCATGGCTGATCATGGCGATGGGTGTCGCCGTCATCAGGAAGTTCATCACCGATTGAGCGACCGTTGCCGAGACTGCGGCGGCGATGAACACCGGCTGCCTGACGATCTCGCGCAGGGGCCTTTGCGGGCCGTCACGCTGCGCCTTGGTGAGGTTCGGAATGTTGAGGAACAGCAATATGATTGCGGCCAGCAGACCGGTCCCGATCATGACCAGGAACGAGCCGGCAAACAGATGGTTCGCCAGCAGCTCTTTTCCCCAGTTTGCCAAATTGGGGCCGGCCAGCCCGGCAAATACGCCGCCTGCCAGCACCAGCGAAATAGCCTTCGCGCGGAAATGTTCCGAGGCGGCGTCGGCGACCGCGAACCGGTAAAGCTGGGCGAAACCGGCAAACAGCCCGTAGAGAAACCCACCAAGGGCGAGCAGCCAGAAATTCTCATACAGGACGGCGGCGGTACATGAGACGCCACTGGCAACGGCCAATGACGTTCCGCAGATAAAACCGGTTTTTCGACCAAACCGGCGCATGAACAGAGATGCCGGCATGGCGGCCAGGGCGGCGCCGATCACAATAAGCGCCGAGGGCAGGGTGGCGAGCGCCAGATGGGGGGCAATACCGAGCGCGACCGCCGGCGATGTCACCATAAAAAGGCCCCGTCCGGTGCCCGACAGCATCTGACAGGTGCCAAGCACGAGGACGTTCTTATGGTCTGATTGCATGGGGCGCCTGTAAGCCCGGAAATAAACGCCACGGCCGCAAAGAGCCGGGCGCGTAAAGCGGGCGTTCTCCTGGGGGGATAATTCCGAGGGGAAAGCTTATCAAATCAAGGGTAATAGGCAAGTTGCGCGCGATGGCCGGTTGGGAGCTGTCACAGGGCACCAGGCGGCGGACTGGATCGATACCTATCGCGGTTTCCGGGAAGCGCGATCTATGACACTTAATCGTGTTTTTCGCGGGGGCTGGACGCGCTGTTGAACACGTATCAGTATCTCGACCTGGTTCCCACGGGGCGGGATGAGGACAATCTCGATTTCACCATGGAATGGGTTCGTCACAACGATTGTTACGAGACACAGGAGACATAATGACTACAAAAGCGACCGGACAATGCCTCTGCGGGGCGGTCACATACGAGACAGAGATTCCGGAAAAACCGTTTTATGCGGGGCTGTGCCATTGCAAGGATTGCCAGCGCTATACCGGCACGGCGTTTGCCTCCAGCCTGATGGTGCCCAAGGCCGGGATGACATTAAAAGGTGAGCTGAAGTTCTATGGCAAGGACACTGACCGGGGCACGGTGATGGAACGGGGCTTCTGTCCCCAGTGCGGTTCCAACGTGCTCTGCCGGTCGGCGGACTGGGACGATCAGTATGTGCTGAGCGCCGGCACTCTGGACGATCCGTCACTTTACAAGCCGCGGATAAACATCTTTACCCGCAGTGCGCACGCCCATGTGTTCAAGGCCGGTGATCTACGCAGTTTCGAGGGGAATCCTGAAAAATAGATTTAGGTGGGTTGGGCCAAGGCATTTTATTTTTCCGACCTGCCTTGGCCCTCTCCCCACCGAAAACTCGAATGTCTATGCCGCGTGGTTGGCCGATACGTAATCGATAACCGCGTCGGCGAACGCCGCGTCCAGCGCGTGCAATCTGAAACAGATATCGGCGACGGATTCGTCATTATCGAACCGAAGCTCCGACCAGTCGGCGACCGACAACAGCCCATCGATAAAGGCTTCAGGTGACCGGATACCGGTATAGCTGGGCTCGCGGCTGACGCCATAATCGCCCATCACGACAAGCTGAAGGGAAAACGACCCGTCGTCGCGTTTGGTGCAGACAATTTTGTTAGACCAGCTTGTGACAGGGCTCTCGTGCCCTCGTTCAATCAAAGCCATGGATATGGCCATACAACTACTCCTTTGTGACAACACTTACTGTCCGCGTTGGAATGGCGTCGATGGTGCCAATCGTCCGTCGCGGTCTTCACAAGGGCAACGCTGTATGGCGTTTCCCCCCCTTGCGCTTTTAACTATGCAAGAAGCGTGCCAAGAAAAATTTATGTACTTAATTCAATGCCTTAGGGAGTTTCGCCCTCTTGGGAAGACGCCAAGTGTAAAGATTACCGACAGTATTTCGATCCGATTTCGGGCCCGAAATCCATAGAAACTTCGAAAAATAGTTAATTAACAAGGACTTGGGTTAATTGCCGCGGAAATCGGCAAGTGTAAAGCACACCGACACCTCTTTGGGTGTCGGTGTGGCAGCCTTACACGTCTAAAACGGGAGGATGCCCGGTCCCGGACCGTTACCGCCCGTACTTGGCCAGCGAGTGCATCCAGCCATGCATGCGGGACGTCATGTTGTCGATGTCGCCGTCGCTGAACCATTTTTTCGGGTCTACCTTGTCGACCGGGTATTGCGGCCGCAGGAAGTCTTCCTCGTAGCCATAGGGAACGGTTGCATCGATCCCCATGCCGCCTTCGAAGCGGGTGTTGGACGCGGTCCATTCGCGGTCGCCGGCGGTCATGCGTTCGGCCGGCATGAAGGTCTGGCCGCGGCCGCCGGGCAGCGGGTTCAGGATGTCGGTGTGGGGATTGACCCGGGTGGTCAGGCACCACATGACATCGTCCATGTCGTAGATGTCGGTGTCTTCCGAGCACGCGATGACAAGCCGGGCGCCCTGCGAGGTGGACAGAATCGCGCCCATGAAATTGCGCTGCCAGCCTTCCTCGATCTTGGTGTGCTTTTTGACCTGGATAATGGCGCCGCCCCAATCGGT
>JABJKO010000291.1 GCA_018660305.1 Rhodospirillaceae bacterium | reverse complement strand
CCCGAAACAGCCTATCTGTCGCAGCCCGACCCGGCCCGCGCCTCGCCGTGGAACGATTACGAGCATCTGGCGCGTATCCAGGAATGGTCGTCCATTGGCGGGGAGGGCGATTGATGGCCGATGTCACCGATGATCTCCTGACACGACCGGACCCCGCCACGGCACAGCGCCGCGCGGCCGACCCGACGCGCTCGGTGTGGGTCTCGGCCTCGGCCGGCACCGGCAAGACCAAGGTGCTTACCGACCGGGTTCTGTCGCTGCTGCTGACCGGCACGCCGCCGCACAAGATCCTGTGTCTGACCTTCACCCGCGCGGCAGCGGCGGAAATGGCCAACCGGATCAATGCGTCCCTGGCGGGCTGGGCGGTTGCCGATAACGACGAATTGACAAAGCAGATCACCGACCTGACCGGCGCGCCACCGGAACCCGACATGCTGCGTCGCGCCCGGCCGCTTTTCGCCCGCGTGCTCGACGTGCCGGGCGGCATGAAAATCCAGACCCTGCATGGGTTCTGCGAATCCCTGCTCGGCCGGTTCCCGCTGGAGGCCGGTCTGGCGCCCCACTTCGAGGTGATGGACGAGCGCGACGCCACGGAAGGGTTGGCGGAAGCTCAGGTCCGGGTCCTGGGACGGGCCCGCAGCGCCGGGCAGGACACCCTGGCGACGGCACTGGCCGGGGTCACCGGTCATATCAACGAGATGGAATTCGCCGATCTGCTGGCCGATCTATCGTCGGAACGGGGCCGCTTGCGGCGGTTGTTCGACACGCATGGCGGAACCGACCAACTGACTCAGGCGGTGTTTTCCAGACTGGACGTGCCCGCCGACGCGACGGTCGAGGATACCCGCCGGACGGCATGCGCTGACGATGCCTTCCCGGCAGACGATCTGCGCCGGGCAGCCGCCGCCATGCTGCAGGGCTCCAAGACCGACCAGAAGCACGGAGAGATTTTGGCCACCTGGCTCGCCGCGGAAGCGCCAAACAGGACGACGCAATTCGAGCGGTATATCACCGCCTTCTTCACCACCACCGGCACTATCCGCAAGACCCTGATCTACAAGGAGGCGGCTGCCCTGGAGGCCGACGCTCCAGACATCATGGCAGACGAAGCCCGGCGACTGGAGACCATCCAGGCCCGCATACGGGCCATCGTAACGGCGCGGGCCACCAGTTCGCTCCTGACCCTGGCCGAAGCGCTGCTCGATGCCTACGAGTCCTTCAAGCGCGACCGGGGGCGCCTGGATTATGACGATTTGATCCTGCGGGCGCGGCGTCTGCTGGAACAGGATGGCGGCGCGTCCTGGGTCCTGTTCAAGCTGGATGGCGGCATCGACCATATCCTGATCGACGAGGCCCAGGACACCAACCCGGATCAATGGGCGGTGGTGCGCGCCCTGGCGGAAGAATTCTTCAGCGGGCTGGGCGCACGCGAGAAGGACCGGACGGTATTTGCGGTCGGCGACCCCAAGCAATCCATCTACAGCTTCCAGCGGGCGGCGCCGGAAGAATTCGAAACCATGCGGGCCCATTTTCAGGCCCGCGTGGCGGCGGCGGAAAAGATCTGGGACGACGTGGATCTGGATATTTCGTTCCGCTCCACCGCCTCGGTCCTGCGTTCGGTGGATACGGTATTCGCCACCGACGAGGCCCGCGACGGCGTGGCCGAGCCGGACCATCCCATCCATCACGAACCCTTTCGCCAGGGTCAGGCCGGGCTGCTGGAGATATGGCCGCCCGTATCGCCGGAGGAGCGCGACGAACCGGAGGCGTGGGCCCCGCCCGTCGTCGCACGGCAGGGCGATCATCCCGCGACCCGGCTGGCCGCCGTGATCGCCGGGCGCATCGAGAACTGGCTGGAAAGCGGCGAGACGCTCCCCAGCCGTGGCCGGCCCATCCATCCGGGCGACATCATGGTCCTGGTGCGGCGGCGCGGGCGGTTCGTGGAGGAGCTGGTCCGCGCCCTCAAGCAGAAATCCATACCGGTTGCCGGTATCGACCGCATGGTGCTGGGGGAACAGCTGGCGGTGCGCGATCTCCTGGCGCTGGGCAATTTCCTACTGCTGCCGGAGGACGATCTGACCCTGGCCACGGTGCTGAAGGGCCCGCTTTTCGGGCTCGGCGAAGAGGATCTTTTCGACCTGGCCCATGGGCGGGGCGACAGCACTTTGTGGCAAAGGCTGCGCAGCCGGTCCCGGGAACGGCCCCTGTACAAGGCGGCGGCAAGTGAGCTGGAGAGCCTGCTGGCCCGCGTCGATTATGTGCCGCCGTTCGAGTTGTTCGCCGATATTCTGGGACGCCGGCGCGGACGGCAGTCGATCACCGGACGGCTGGGGCGTGACGCCAACGATCCGCTCGACGAATTCCTGGCCCGGGCCTTCACCTTCGAGCGCACCCATCCGCCCTCGCTCCAGGCGTTTCTCTATTCGCTCGATTCCGATCATCTGGCGGTCAAGCGCGACCTGGAACAGGCCATGCGGGACGAGGTCCGGGTGATGACCATTCATGGCTCCAAGGGGTTGCAGGCGCCCATCGTGTTCCTGCCCGATACGCTGCAGGTCCCGGTCCAGCGGCCGACCCTTTTGTGGACCGACGACGATCTGCTGCTGTGGCCGCCGCGCCGCCGCTTCGCCGATCCGGTCTGCGAAGCGGCCATGGAGCAGGCGGTGCACCGGCGGGACCAGGAATATCGGCGGCTGCTT
>JABJKO010000290.1 GCA_018660305.1 Rhodospirillaceae bacterium | reverse complement strand
GAAGGCGGCATCCCCCACGCCCCTTGGCGAAACGACAGGGTTTCTCGGCAATCGCATCCGCAAGATTGAAGGAGTTGCCGGACGGTTTGGCGATCTGGTCAATCATCGCTGCCGCGGATACGAATATGTCGCCCTGGCCAGCGGAGATCTGCATTTCGCCCATTACCGCAGCCTGAAGGCCTGGGATCATGCTGCCGGTGACCTGATCGTCCGCGAAGCCGGCGGACACGTGGCGGGGTTCGATAGCGAGGCGCTCTATGAGCCCGCTAATCCGGATTATAACGGCTTGCTGGTGGCCAGAGACGAAGCATCATGGAATGAGATCGTCGAGATCTTGCGCCCGGCCGTGGCGACCCTTGATTGATCAGTACATGCGCACGGATTTGCCGACCAGACGGGCCCTGCCGTTCAGCAGGAAATCATCGGCAACCAGCTCGGTTTTAACGCATCGGGCCGCTCTCTCCCCCCTGCGATAGACCTCACCCATGAAGCGGGCAGGTGCCACAATATTGTCGCGGCTGCCAATGGTCACCGACGCCCGGGAAACCCATTCGCCGAATGCCTCGGCAATGCCGGTGCCGTCATTGAGATAGGCGCCGCAGATGGCAAGTTTCCCTTCTTTCTCAAAGGTCTTGATGTAGTAGCGTACTTTGATCCCTTTATGCGCCCCGATGCGGTTGGTGAGGCTGACGCGCTGAAAATCCCTGTCGATATATTGTCGCGGAAGATCGGTGTAGGTCTCGGCGCAGGAAAGCAGCAGGGGCATCAACAATATCACGGCCATGAGACGAAGCATTATCACCTCCCATATGATACGGATTACTCTGTCCCGGTTCTTTTCGTGCCGGATGTGCAACCGGAAGAATAGTTTGTCGCGAAGTGAAGGGAGTACGCAATGAGCAGCCAAACCAAAGTGTCATTCGTGGGGCTGGGGGTTATGGGCTATCCCATGGCCGGCCATCTTGCCCGCAACGATTATGATGTCACCGTCTATAATCGGACAGCCGCTAAGGCCGATCGGTGGGTGAGCGACCATGGCGGGGCCATGGCGGCGACGCCGGCCGGTGCCGCGGCGGGGGCGGACTTCGTCTTTAGCTGTGTCGGCAATGATGACGATCTGCGGTCTGTGGTGCTCGGCGATGAGGGTATCTTTGCCGGTATGAAGCCGGATGCCTGTCTTGTGGATCACACCACCACCTCGGCCACGGTCGCCCGCGAGCTATACGAGGCTGCCGAAGGGCTGGGGCTCGGTTTCCTCGATGCGCCGGTTTCCGGCGGACAGGCCGGTGCCGAAAACGGGCAGTTGACGGTAATGGTGGGCGGCGATCCTGATTATTTCGACCGCGCCAGACCGGCCATGGAATGCTTCGGCAAGGCGGTGACCCTGATGGGCCCCAGCGGGGCCGGGCAACTCACGAAGATGGTCAATCAGATCTGCATCGCCGGTCTGGTCCAGGCCCTGTCGGAGGCACTCAGTTTCTCCCAGCACGCCGGGCTCGATGGCGAGCAGGTGCTTGAGGTGATTTCCAAGGGCGCGGCGCAAAGCTGGCAAATGGAAAACCGCGGCACCACCATGCTACAGGGCGACTATGATTTCGGCTTCGCCGTCGACTGGATGCGCAAGGATCTCGGCATCTGCCTCGATGAAGCCAACCGCAACGGCGCCCGCCTGCCGGTCACCGCCGTGGTCGACCAGTTCTACAAGCAGGTGCAGCAACAGGGCGGCAAACGTTTCGACACGTCCAGTCTGATGATGCTGCTGGCGAAAAAGTAAAGGGCGGCACCATTGGCGCCGCCCTTAATGTTTGGAATTGAGTGGTCGGTTACATACATTCCACCCGGCCGGGAGTGGTCTTGGGACCTTCCCACCAGATGTTGCAGTTCATGCCGACCTTGACGGACTTGGACTTGGTTTTCTTGCCGTTGACCTTGACCTTGGTATAGCGGCCGCGCATGCGCGCTTTCTGGGCCTTGCCCTTACCGTCGATCTTGAACCTGAAACGGCCCTTCTTGCCGGTCTTCGTCACGACACCGGAAACCTTGATCCAGTTGACCTTGCGCAGTTTCGATTTGGGGTTGGCGAGAATGGCGGAATAACGGGCGAAAAGCTTCTTCGGCGTCTTCGCCAGTTTTTTCACCAACTCCTGGACTTCTTCGCCACTGGCCGCGCTGACCAGAAGGCGCAGCTTCTTGGCCTCCTTCTTGTAAGCCGGATCCGAATGGGTCGCCATGAAGGCATCGCGCAGGATTTTCACACGGTCGGCCGCCATGCCGGGCGGCGCGGCAAAGGGCCGTGCCATGAAGAACGGTGTCTCCAGCATGGAGATCAAGGCACGGTCATCCTCGTTATTCACCAGCTCCTGCGCGGTGGGCACATTGGGGAATTCCGGCAGGCGCGTCTTGGTCGCGAACTGCATCAAGAATCTCACCGGCGTATCTTTTTTGAGCCAGCCGGGCCGTGCCGTTTTGACCGAAGAATAACCCACCATTCGGGCATCCATTTCACCGCGGTCGACGGCGAGATACAGCGTGTTCCCGCCGGGGTAGCCGCGAATAACCTGGGCATTGATATTGAGAACACTGCGCAGGACCAGCGGAATATCATGTCCGTCAGAGCCGGCGCCGGTCGCGGCGAAGTTCAGCTCTTTCCCGGATTTTTGTAAATCCTTGAACGACTTCATGCCGGTTTCCTTGCGGACCGCCAGCAAATAAGCCTCCCCCTTATAGCTGGAGGAAGAACCGATCCAGTTCAGTTTCAGCGGATTGAAGCGCACTACCTTGGCCCCGTGAGAAAACGCGAACAAGGCGGCCCCGCGCGCAAAAATTCCGAAATTGCTGCCGTCCTTCGGCGCGATGTTATACAGGTAATTGACCACCTTCAGGCCACCGGCGCCGGGCATGTTAACCGCCACGACGTTAGGCTTGCCCGGCAGATGCTTGCCGATGTGCCGGGCAACCTGACGGCCATAGCGGTCATAACCGCCCCCGGCGGCATAACCGATCAAAACGCGGATGGTTTTGCCTTCAAACATTTCCTTGGCATGGGTGCTCGACACCCCTGTTGCCGCGAAGCCAAGAGCGGCAATGGCGGATAGACTCGCCAGACGAAATAGCGTGTTCATGATTTCCTCCCAAAATTTTGGCTGAGAACCGGTTTCTTGCGAACCGTATACTGCGTGCCGTATGTGGCAGCGTACGACCAAAATTGGCCCAAGGGAAACCCATAAAAGGGGCTCTAACGGCCCGGTTCTTTCGCTTTCGCCGCTTCCCACTGCGCTTCCAGCTCGTCGAGCGAACAATCCTGGGGCGATTTTCCGGCATCGCGGACGCTGGTTTCCACCTGACGGAAGCGGCGCTCGAACTTGTCGTTGCCGTGGCGCAGGGCTACCTCGGGGTCGATTTTCAGGTGACGGGCGAGATTGACGCTGGCGAACAGGAGATCGCCGACCTCGTCGGTCAGTCTTTCATGGTCGCTGCCTTCGGCGATGACTTCGCGGACCTCGGCGATTTCCTCGGTGATCTTGTCGAACACCGGCTTCATGTCGGGCCAGTCGAAACCGACACGAGCGGCGCGTTTTTGAAGTTTCTCGGCGCGCATGAGAGCTGGCAGGGCGAGAGCGACGCCGTCGAGGGCACTGGTCTCCGCATCGTTATCGCCGGTATCCGCCCGCTCGGCCGCTTTCTGCTTTTCCCAGGCGATGGTCTGCTCGGCCCCGGAGCGAAACGTAGCGCCGCCAAACACATGGGGATGGCGGCGGACCATCTTGTCGCAAATGGCCTCGACCACGTCGTCGAAGGCAAAGCTTTTCTTCTCCTCCGCCATCTGCGCGTGAAACACCACCTGGAACAGCAGATCGCCGAGCTCGTCCTTGAGGGCCGCCATATCGTCCTGCCGGATAGCGTCCGCGACCTCATAGGCCTCTTCGATGGTATAGGGCGCGACGGTAGAAAAATTCTGCTCAACATCCCACGGACAACCGCCTTCGGGATTACGCAGCTGCGCCATGATGGAGAGCAATTTTTCAATGGGGTGCGGGTCGTTTGCCATGGGGATTTATGGCGCGGCCCGGGAGCGCGCGCAAGCATAGCCGGCTATTTGACTCTGTGCCGGTGACAGGCAGGGGAGGGAAGGTCATAATTTGCGGACGGAAACGAACAAGGTGATCCTCATGCCAAAGGATGAATTGACCGGCGACACCCAATGGTGGCTCGACCGGGTTGATATGGCCGGGCCCGTCGTCGAGGCCGGTGCGCAGGAAGCCGATAAAATTCATGAGCTGACCGCCGATGGCATGGCCGCCATGCATGAACAGGGGCTTTTTCGTATGCTCCTGACAAAAAGGGTCGGCGGTGCGGAACTGCCCCTGCCCATTTTCATTCAGGTGATCGAGCGTATCGCGACCTATGACGGCAGCACGGCGTGGTGCACGTGCCAGGGAAGCGGATGCTCCATGCTGGGCAATTATCTCGCCCCCGCGGTGGCCGCCGACATCTGGCAGGACAAACCCAATGGGATCCTCGCATGGGGTCCCGGCAAGGCGGAAGCCAGGGTGGTCGACGGCGGCTATGAAGTGACCGCCCGCAGCATGTTCGTCAGCGGCAGCCATCACGCCACCTGGGTTGCGGCCCATTGCAGCACCGTGAAGGAACGGGACGGCACGGTACGGCTGGATGCCGACGGCAAGCCAGAGGACAGAACCGTGCTGATACGGAAGGACCGGGTGGAGTTGACCGATACCTGGGATGTGGTCGGGCTGCGCGGCACCGGCAGCGATGGATTTAACCTGGACGATTTCTTTGTCCCCGATGAACACACCATCGTCCGCGCCACCATGATCGAGGATGCGGGCGAAACCACCACGCTCTATTCGTTTTCCACCATGGCTATCTATGCCATGGGATTTGCCTCCGTGGCGCTGGGTATCGCCCAGGGTTTCCTGGACCGTTTTCTTGTCCTGGCGCAGGAGAAGAAACCGCGGCGGGTGGAACGGCCTATCTGTGAAAACCCGGTGGTGCAGGACGAAGTGGCGCGCGGCTATGCGAAACTGTCGGCGGCGCGGGCCTATTTGCGTAATTCGGTGGATGAAGCGTGGGACGAAGCGGTGCGCTCCGGTTCGGCGACCATCGAACAGCGCATGGCCATCCGCCTGGCGGCGACCCATGCCATTCACGAGGCAAAAGCCGTGGTCGATACGCTGTTCGATACCGGTGGCACAAGTTCAGTCTTCGCCAGCGCGCCTTTTGAGCGCCGGTTCCGCGACATCCATGCGGTAGCGCTGCAGATCCAGGGACGGAAAACAAATTTCGAAACCTTCGGTGCCTGGCTCATGGGGCAGGGGCCGGATATGGGCGCCATCTAAAAATAATCGGCCAAGAGAGCGTAACGGGACAGGGAGCAGCAACATGTCGGCAAAAGCGGACACGCGCATGAAACGCTGGCAGGAGCAGCGCTGGATTCTGGACGCGGTGATCCGCACCGTGGGGATCGAATGGGATCAGGGCCGTGTTGGCTACGGCAGCGCCCCGGGTGGCGCTCAATCGGTAGCGGAATTCCGCGCCACCGCGGCGAAAATCAAACGGGTCGGTGATTTCGTCCGCGAATTCTCCAACACCGCAAAGAGACGCGAAGCCAAGGCGGAAAAATTCGAGGCCGAGGGCCGCCTGCTGTCGGCGCGCACCAGCTATCTCGGTGCCTCACTGCTGTGGGCGGCAGCAAGGTGGCCCATCTTCGTGACCAATGAAGAGTTGGAACATCTCGAAGTCCGTATGAACCACACTTTCGCAAAATATATCGACCTGGAAAGACGGCCCATCGAGATCGTGCGCATTCCGTTTCAGGGCAAGGAGCTGCCGGCCTATCTGCATTTGCCTCACGCGCCGGCGCCGGGCGAAACATTCCCCTGTTGCATCAATATCCCGGGCATGGATTCCAGTAAGGAAACCGGGGTGATGATGCATGGCGATGCTTTCCTGGAGCGCGGCATGGCGGTGCTCAGCATCGACGGGCCGGGTCAGGCGGAAAGCTGTGCGCTGGGGATCCATGTCACCGAGAACAACCACATGGAAGCGGCGGTCAATGTGCTCGACTGGCTCGAGAAACATCCCGCCATCGACAACGACAACATCGTGGTGCGCGGCACCAGCTTCGGGACGTACTGGGGACTTCAGTGGGCGGCTGCCCTGGGCGACCGCATCAAGGGCGTCGCCGTGTCGGGCGTTTGCCATGAGCCGGGCTGCAACACCATCTTCAACATGGCGTCACCGTCCTTCAAGTTGCGCTATATGTGGATGGCCGATTACGACGACGAAGATGCATTCGACGCCTTCGCCCAGAAAATCGATCTGCGGCCTTATGTGGGCGACATTACCTGCCCGGTTCTGATTTGTGCCGGCGAGCAGGATCAGCTCAGCCCCGTTGAGCACAGCTACATGGTGTTCGATCACATCAAGGCGCCCAAGGAGATCCTGGTCTATGAGGGCGCCAACCATTCGGTGGCCGATGCATCCTCGGTGGCGCTCGGCGAGAATCCGCGCGAATATCTCGCCGACTGGCTGGAGGCGAGGGTGGCGGGTAAACCACTCAAAAGCGTCCGGGGCTTTGTGGATAGTACCGGACGGCGAACAGATGACCCCGCGTAGAATTCTCTATGCGGTTTAGCAGTTAACAAAGTGACGCAAATTCAAGGGAGAAGATTATGAAGAAGACGGCAATTTTGGCAGCCACTGTTCTGGCGACGGCAATTGCGGCACCGGCACAGGCGCAAAGCGTCGCCGATTTTTATAAAGACAGAACACTGACCATTTATGTCGGTGTTTCTCCGGGCGGTATCTATGGCACCTTCGCGCAGCTTCTGTCGCGCCATATGTCGAGGCACATGCCGGGCAAGCCGACCATCGTTATCCAGCATCTGCGCGGCGCCGGCGGCACCAAGGCGGTGAATTACGTAT
>JABJKO010000263.1 GCA_018660305.1 Rhodospirillaceae bacterium | reverse complement strand
CCCCCATTCACGCTCTCCATGGTCTAATGGGCCATCGGATCGATCGGATCAGGGCCCACGGACGCCCCACTGCCCCGGACGGCAGGGAGAATAGGAATGAGCCGCAAGAACACGCGGATGTTTGGCGCCAACAAGTTCAAGCTCGGGCTTTTCGGGCAGAACTGTTCCGGCGGGCTGACCATGACCAAGGCGCCCGAGCGCTGGGACCCGACCTGGGAAAACAATGTCACCGCCGCCCGGCTTGCCGACGCGGCCGGCCTGGAGTTCATCCTGCCCATCGGGCGCTGGCATGGCTACAAAGGCGAAACCGATACCGAGGGGGAGACCTTCGAGACCCTGACCTGGGCGTCCGGACTGCTGGCCGCGACCGAGGGCGTATGCCTGTTCGGCACCGTCCATGTGCCTTTTATCGGGCCCATCTTCGCGGCCAAGCAGATGGTCACGGCCGATCATATCGGCCAGGGCAGGTTCGGCCTCAACATGGTGTCGGGCTGGAATGCCGGTGAGCATGCCATGTTCGGTGTCACTCTGCGCGAGCATACCGAACGCTATGCCTATACGGAGGAATGGGTGACCATCCTCAAGCGTGTATGGTCGGAGGAGGAACCGTTCGACTTCAAGGGCAAGTATTTCGATCTCAAGAACGTCCTGCTCAAACCCCGGCCCTATGGCGGTGACCGTCCCATTCTGGTGAGCGCCGGCAACTCGCCCGAAGGCAAGGCCTTTGCCGCGCGCCATGCCGATTGCCTGTTTACGTCGATCATGGAGTTCAAGGATTTCGGCGCCAGTGTCGCCGCGCTGCGGGCTTCTTCCGAAGCGGAAGATGTAGGAATTTATGCCAGCGGCCACATGGTCACGAAACCGACCCGCAAGGAAGCCGAAGATTATTACCACTATATCGTCTACGAGACCGGCGATTGGGAGGCTGCCGAACACGCCGTGGCCATCCGCACCAAGGGCCGCGACACGCCGCTGAAAAAGCTGACGACCCTCAGGGAACGGATGATCTCCGGCGTCGGCACCTATCCGGTGGTCGGCAGCTATGACGATGTGGTCGATGAATACCGGCAGATGAGCGAGTGCGGTGTCAATGGCATGGCCATCGGGCTGGTCAATTATATCGCGGATTTCCCCGTGCTCCGCGATGAGATCCTGCCCCGCATGGAACGGCTCGGGCTGCGATTGCCCGCCGCCGCGTGAGACCAAGGAAGCCGCAGAGATGAAGCGCCATGAAACCCGCATGTACGGCCCCAACAAGTTCAAGCTCGGGCTGTTCGGTATGAACTGCTCCGGCGGGCTGACCATGACCAAGGCGCCGGAATATTGGGAGGCGTCGTTTGAGAATAATCTGACGGCCGCCCGGCTTGCCGACGAGGCGGGCCTTGAATTTCTGCTGCCCATCGGCCGGTGGCATGGCTATGGCGGCGAGACCGACACCGCCGGGGAATCGTTCGAGACCCTGACCTGGGCGTCGGGCCTGCTGGCGGGCACATCGGGGATCAGCATTTTCGGCACGGTTCACGTATCGCTTCTCAGCCCCATCTTTGCCGCCAAGCAAATGGTTACGGCGCATCATATTGGGCAGGGGCGGTTCGGGCTCAATATCGTCTCGGGCTGGAACGTGGGCGAGCACGAAATGCACGGCGTGCAGATCCGCGAACATGACGAACGCTACGATTATTCCGAGGAATGGGTCTCCATCGTCAAGCGTGTATGGGAGGAAGAGGCGCCGTTCGACTATGCCGGTAAATATTTCGACCTTAAGGGCGTCGAACTAAAACCCAAGCCCCTCGACCATGACCGGCCGCTCCTGATCAGCGCCGGCAATTCGACGGCGGGACTGGCCTTTGCCGGGCGCCACTGCGACTGCCTGTTTACCTCGGTGCGCGAGCTCGAGGAACTATCCGGAAAGGTCGCCGAACTGCAGAAGAACTGCCCCGCCGATCATGCCGGTATCTTTGCCAGCGGCCATCTGATCTGCAGGCCGACGGCCAGGGAGGCGGAGGAGTACTATCATTACCTGGTTTATGAGCACGGCGATTGGGAGGCGGCCGAGCACACCGTCAAGATTCGTACCCGCGGCGGCTCCACCTCCGGTGCAAAGCTGGCCGAGATGAAAGAGGTCATCATCAGCGGCACCGGCACCCATTGCGTGAAGGGCAGCTACGATGAGGTTGCCGCGCACTTCAAGCTACTCAGCGAGTGCGGCGTCGACGGCATGGCCATCGGGCTGGTCAACTATATCGACGATTTCCCGGCACTGCGCGATGAAGTCCTGCCGAGGATGCAGCATTTGGGATTGCGGGTGTAAACCCGACCGCAGCCCCGCGCCGCAAGGGTTGCCGGACTTACAGAACCGCACAGGCGTCGGCGAAATCCGGTCTGGGATCACGCGGCGGTAATGAGGACATATCACCATATCCCAGATTGCAGATGAAGTTGGAGCGCCAGGTCTTGTAGATCCCGCCGGAAAAGAATTCTTCATCCACCTGGTTGTTGTCGAAGCCCGACATGGGGGCCACATCGAGCCCCAATGAACGGGCCGCGAGGATGACATAGGCGCCCTGCAGCGAGCTGTTGCGAAAGGCGGTTTCCTGGATCATGGCATCACCGGCGAACCAGTGCTCGGCGCCGGGGACACGGTAGAGTTTCGACAGCGTCCCGGGAAAGGCGAGATCGTAGGCGATGACAGCGGTGACCGGCGCCCGCAGGGATTTTTCGCGGTTGGTCGAGCTTAGCGCCGGCGCGAGCCGGTCGCGGCTTTCCGGCGAGGTGAGAAACAGGATGCGCATGGGCTGGCAATTGGCGCTGGTGGGCGCCATGCGGGCCAGCTCATAGATCTGTTGCAATAGCGGGCCGGGGACCGGCCGGTCCTCGAAATTGTCGATCGTACGGGCCTCGCGGAAGAGGGTGTCCAGGGCCTGGTCGTTGATTGTCTTGTCAGTCATCTCATTCTTCATGTTGAGCGCCTTGGCTGGCGCGGTCGGCGTATTTTCATTGCGTGACCGGAATCGGCGGCAAAGCTATTCTTCCAGGACTATATCCTATTTAGGCAGGAAACCTATTCTGGGCAGGATGCCATGACACGGGATGTTCTCCTGATCGGCAGCGTACCGCTCGATGCCGCCGATAGCGTTTTCACCGCGGCCGGCCGCGAACTGGGCGACCTCCTGCATCGAATTCCCGATGGTGAGTGCGGTGAGCGGCTGGATTGGGTTGCCTGGCAATCCGCAGCGTTCGAGCGTATCCCCTTTGTTGAACATTCGGAAGATGATCAGGGGGGGAGCGGCCCGAAAGGACCTCAATATCGCGTGCGGCCGGGCTTTCCCACCGCCGCCGTTCAGTTTGGTCCGCTCGGTTATAGGGAGGCGGCGCAAAAATCCTACGATGATTTCAAGACTGCGAAGGCAGCAGGCGCTCTGGCGCCGGACAGCCGGTTCCAGGTCGGGCTTGCCACCGCGTTGAGCGTGGTGGGCCAATATATGGACGACGCCTTTCAGGCGGCGATCGAGCCCGCTTATGAACATCGTCTGCTGGAAGAATTGGACGAGATCGCGGCGCTGGTGCCCCCCGAAGACCTTGCCATTCAGTGGAATCTGGCCACCGAGCTCAGCATCATCGAAGGAAGGCGGCCGGTTTATTTTGACAAAATTGGGGACGGCATTCTGGAGCGCATCGTCCGGGCCTGTGAGCGGGTGCCGGAGGGGGCGGAGCTCGGGCTTCATTTCTGCTTCCGCGATTTCGAGTTTCAGGGATTTCCGCTGCCGAAGGATCTCGACGGCGTGGTCGATCTCGCCAACGGGATCTCCGGCATGGTAGCGCGCTCCATCCAATGGATGCATTTTCCGGTGCCGACGACCGAGCGCAGCGGCGCCTATTTCGATCCTCTCGATCATCTGACGCTGCGCGATGAGACCGCGCTGTTTCTGGGTGTTATCCATGACGATGACGGGATGGCCGTTACCCAGCATCAGATCGCCATGGCGCGGCAGCGGGTGGCGAATTTCGGCGTTGCCTGCGAATGCGGTCTGAGCGAAATCGCGGCCGATGATGTGAGCGCGATACTCGATAAACATCGCCTCGCCGCGCAAATCGGATAGGGCCGGTTGGCGGCCCATCCACCGTGACGTGGCGCGGCCAACCGCCTATTGTCCCTCCTTCCTTTGGCAAATAAACGATTGCAAGGATTGTCATGCAACGCAGTTCCGACCACATCCTCACAACCCATGTCGGCAGTCTGATCCGGCCTGAAAAGCTGCTCGAATTCATTGGCCCTCTGCAGGCCGGTAAGCCCTACGACGAAACCGCCTATGCGGCCTGTCTCACGGAAAGCGTGGCGGAGATCGTGCGCGAGCAGACCGAGGCGGGCATCGATGTGGTCAGCGATGGCGAATTCGGCAAATCCATCAGCTGGTCTCAATATGCGCTGGAACGGCTCAGCGGCTTTGAAAAACGGGTCATGCCGGCCGATGAAAACAGCTTTGCCCAGGGCGCCGACAGGGAACGGTTCTCTGAGTTCTACGAGGAACTCGATGGCGAGCATACATACGCCACGGTCAATCAGGCCGTGTGCGTTGGCCCCATCGACTATACCGGTATTGCCGATGTCGAGCGCGACATAGCGAACTTCAAGGCGGCCCTCGCGCAATCAGGTGCGACGGAGGGATTTTTGCCGGTTGCCGCGCCATCGAGTGTTATTCCCGACCGCATCAATGAGTATTACGCCACGGAAGACGATTGCATCGAGGCCATCGGCAAGGCCATGAGCACTGAATATAGGGCGATCGTCGATTCCGGACTTTTGCTGCAATTGGACGATGCGCGGGCGACCGTCACCTATGACCGCATGGTGCCGCCCGGCACCTTCGAGGAATATCGCGACTGGGTCGCCAAGCATGTGGAGATCCTGAATCTCGCCCTGGAGGGCATTCCGCCCGAAAAGATCCGCTACCATGTTTGCTGGGGCAGTTGGCCCGGTCCCCACACCACCGACGTGGCGCTGCGGGATATTGCCGACCTGATCCTCAAGGTAAATGCCGGCGCCTATGTGATCGAAGGCGCCAATCCGCGCCACGAACATGAATGGAAGGTCTGGGGCGATATTGATCTGCCGGAGGACAAAATCCTGATCCACGGTGTGATCAGCCACTCGACCAATGTTGTTGAGCATCCCGAGCTGGTGGCCGAGCGTATTATCCGTGTCGCCAAGCTGCTGGGACGGGAGCGGGTCATTGCCGGCACCGATTGCGGCTTCGCGCAGGGTCCGTTCTATCGCCGGGTCCACCCGTCCATCATGTGGGCCAAATTCGACGCGCTGGTCGAAGGGGCGCGGCTCGCCAGCAAAGAACTGTGGGGCTGACCACCCGTGGCACGATTTGCCGTCTGATTCTGGCCCGGATCAGCCAGTTTACGCTATTTGTGCCGTGACGCCGGGCGCTCCAACCCCTATGCTTGCCCGCGATTTTACCGGCCCTGGCCGGTTCTTGTTGTTTTGAGTGTGTTCAGGAATTTTCTATGAAGGCAATTCAGCTAGACGCGTACGGCGGGCCGGAAGTTCTCTCTCTGCGGGACGTAATTGATCCCGTGGCCGGCCCCGGGAAAATCGTCGTCGATATTCATGCGGCGAGCGTCAATCCGGTCGATTGGAAGATTTCCAGCGGCGTGCGCCACGACCAACTGCCGCTGAGTTTTCCCTACACGCCGGGCATCGATTTTTTCGGTGTGGTGCGTACCGTTGGCGAGGGAGTCACAGATTTTACGCCGAGCGATGCGGTCTTCGGCGTGACCCCGCAATCCCAGCAGGCCTGCTATGCCGAGGCCATCGCGCTGGACGCTTCGCTGGTCGCGAAGAAACCGGCGGATTTGTCCCATGCCGACGCGGCGGCGATGGCGCTGGTCGGGGCGACGGCCATCGTTTCGTTGGATACGGTCGAGCTTACTGCGGACGATACGGTGTTGATCCATGCCGGCGCGGGCGGGGTCGGCGGTTTTGCCATCCAATATGCCAGGCATATCGGGGCGACGATTTATGCGACCGCCAGTGCCCGCAACCATGATTATGTGCGCGAGCTTGGTGCCGACGAGGTGATCGATTATGCCAATGAGGATTTCGCCAAGACCGCGCCGCCTTGCGACGTGGTCTTTGATACCATCGGCGGCGACGTACACAAGCGGAGCTTTGCTGTCCTCAAACCCGGCGGACGCCTGGCCTATGTGGCGGCGCCCCCGGAAGGGTTTAAGCCCCCAAAAAACGTGACGGTCAAGCGCCCCGCTGTAACCCGCGACCGGGCCCACCTGGAGAAGATCGTGGCGCTGTTCGAAGCCGGCGCCATCCAGCCCCTGGAAGTGGTTCACATGTCCCTGGTGGACGCCGCAAAGGCACAGACCCTGAGCATCGATGGGCATGTACGCGGCAAGATCGTGTTCGATATAAGGTGATTTTTTAGAACACCCCGGCGTCGAGGCCGGCCGCCATGAGGGCGCCGAGTTCCTGGCAGGACTCCGCGAACGCCTCGTCGTATTCACCGCGGCAGATCAGGGGCTCCTGCACCGCGCGCCATCTAAGTCCGGTGACGATGGTCTCGATGCCGCGCCGCGTGCCGGTGCCGTCCAGGCCGGCGCGAATGTAGAGCGCATAGGGCAGCCCCTGGGTCTTTTCCAGACAGGGGTAATAGATCCGGTCAAAGAAATCCTTCAGCGCGCCGCTCATATAGCCGAGATTTTCCGTGGTCCCGAGGATGATGGCTTGTGCCGCCAGCACATCGTCAGCCCCGGCCTCCAGCGGCGCGATCCATCTGGTCTCGACATCCTCGAAACCAGGTGACCGGGCACCGGCGAGGATGGCGTCGCGGAGCCTTTCCGTATTGGCGGATGGTGCGTGCGCCACCACAAGGAGATGTTTGCCACTCACGGCGTTATTCCACCTTAGTTTTGGGCGCCTGTCCGCGGGCCATGAGAATGACCAACGGGATGGAAATCATCGCGCCATAGAAAATCAGATTGAAATCATTGAGGAATCCGATCGAAAGAGCCTGGCGGGAAATTTCGCTCTGTAGCGCCATCAGACCGTCATTGGTCAGAATATCCCATTGGCTGGGCACGCCCGGCGCCTGCAGGGATTCCGCGTAGGGGTTTACATGCTCGGTCATATGGGAGTGCGCCGTCGATTGGCTGCGGGTCAGCACGCTGATGACCACGGAGACCCCGATGCCACTGCCATAGTTGCGGAACAGGCTGGTCAGGGTCGAGGCCTCGGTGCGGTATTGCACCGGCAGGGTCCAGAACGACACGGTGGTCAGAGGCACCCAGATGGCACCGATGCCGATGCCGTTGAAAAATCCGGCGATGACGAAATCCCCCAGGCCCACATCGGTGGTGAAAGTGGACAGCAGCCAGGCCGAATAGGCGACGCAGCCAAACCCGAACACGATGACCACGCGCGGGTCGACAATATTAGCGATCCGGCCGGCCAGGGTCAGTCCAAACATGGTGCCCAGACCACGCGGCATCATCACCAGCGCGGCGGTCAGGATGGGAAAGCCCCGGGAGTTCTGCAGGAACAGTGGCATGATGACGTTCATGGAGAGAACCAGGGCGCCCAGCAGGAACATAAAAAGAAGCCCGAGGACGAAGTTTCTGTCGGCGAAGATGCCGCGGCTGATAAACGGGTTATCGGTGGTCAGGCTATGGGTGATGAACAGATAGAAGGCGATGCAGACGATGGCTGCGTTGAGCAGAATAAAATCGGAATCGAACCAGCCCTCCCCCTCGCCGCGATCCAGCATGAACTGAAGTCCGGCCAGCGACAGCCCGATACAGATAAAGCCGAACCAGTCGAATTTCCGTTCCCGATTACGAGGCGTCTCCCGGATGAAGATCATGGCGCCGATGATGGCGAGCACGGCAAACGGCATGGACACATAGAACACCCAGCGCCAGCTATATTCGTCGGTTAGCCAGCCGCCGATCACCGGCCCCATGACCGGTGCGAACATCACTCCCATGCCCCAGATGGCGAGGGCCTGAGGGTGGCGTTCCTTGGGGTAGGTATCAAGCATCAGCGCTTGCGATATGGGCACCACGGCAGCCGAGAACATGCCCTGCAGGCCGCGGTAAAACATGATCTCGGGGATCGAATCGGCGCTGCCCGACAGCATGGAGCATATCGTGAACCCGATGAGGGTCCCGATAAACAGCCGTTTGCGGCCAAGACGTCCGGCCAGCCAGCCGGTGGCCGACATGGTGGTCGCCTGCATCATGAAATAGATGGTCATGACCCAGGAGATCTGGTCCTGGTTTGCCGACAGCCCGCCCTGCATGTGAGGCAGCGCGATGGAGGCGATGTTCATATCCATGATGATGACAGTGGTCGCCAGCATCACCGCTACGGTGATCATCACCCGTTTGAGCCGGTCGGGCTCCCCGTCGGCGGCGGGCGCCAGTACGGCAGCCGCGTCGCTCACTTGCGTCCGTCTTCCGTCCCGCTCATGCGGGCAAAGGCGCTGTCGATCATCTTGAACAGGGAGCGGTCCCGTTCAGTATCGATGCTGACGCT
>JABJKO010000063.1 GCA_018660305.1 Rhodospirillaceae bacterium | reverse complement strand
GCCGTACGCTCCATGGCCATGTTGACCGCCGCGTCCCTGCTGCTGGGAGCCTGCAACATTGTCGACCGGGTTACCAACATCGGCGGTGAGCCGCAGATGAGCGTGATCGAGAACCCGGTGCAGGCCCGCAAGTATCAACCTGTTATCCTGCCCATGCCGCGCAAGCGTCATGCCATGCACGAGCCGAATTCATTGTGGCGGCCCGGTGCGCGCGCCTTCTTCAAGGATCAGCGGGCCTCGCAAATCGGCGATATCCTGACCGTCGATATCACCATCGCGGACGAAGCCACGCTGGATAACGAAACCTCCCGCACCCGGGACGCAGCGGAAGATTCGGACGTCACAAATATTCTGGGCTACGAAGGTTCATTGAGTAAACTACTGCCGAGCGCGGCCTCCGCCGCCTCCATCGCCTCCCTTGGCTCCAAGTCATCCGCCAAGGGTACCGGCTCCATCGCCAGATCGGAATCCGTGAAGCTGGTGGTCGCCGCCATCGTCACGCAAATTCTGCCCAACGGCAACATGGTGATCTCCGGCACCCAGGAAGTGCGGGTGAATTTCGAAAAGCGCATTCTGTCCATCACCGGCGTGGTCCGGCCCGAGGACATCTCCGCCACCAATATCGTCAAGCATACCCAGATCGCTGAAGCCCGCATCGCCTACGGCGGCGCCGGCCAGCTGACGGACGTGCAGCAGCCACGCTACGGCCAGCAGATCTTCGACGTCATCTTCCCCTTCTAAGATACGAGGCATATCGGGGACGGTATCGAACCTGGGGCCGGCAAAACGCCGGCCCCAAACTTTTTCAGGCGGCCCCATTTCGGTACGTATTTCGGTGACAGTTGTCTAATTGGCGCCGTGCGGCGGTGAATTCCAGATAGAGCTACGCCAATTACGGTGACATCAGGGCCTTGTTGGTTCGGATCATGGTGCGGATATCGCGCACATAGGCCGCGCCGCGTTCCGAATAGGCCGTCAGGCCGACGGCCAGGTCCTGGGCCGTTGGGATGAGGCCGCGACGGCGGAGCCGCCCCCGGGATGACCGTAACTCCACATATGCCCATCCCGTATTGATATTATGCAAATAGGCGCGCACGGAGGCGTTCACGGTTTCATAAGCCGCAACTTCATGGCGCCCGCCCGTGCGGCGGAGTTTGGGCACCAGGCCACAGCCCTTGGTAAAGCACCATTGACCGAACATGTTGTTGGCCTGTTGGGCAAAGCGGGACCGGCCCCAATCGGATTCATTGGCGCTTTGCGCCAGGGCAAGGCGCAACGGCACCTTATCCACCCGCTTCAAAAGTAGCTCCCAATCGCGCCCCACATCCTCCCAATCCAAACCGTAGTCTTTCGCTACGGCACCGACCCAGGCCGGATCATGACCCCCGGCACGGGCAGCAATGAGGCGCCGGCGCAATCTTTCGATACGCCTATTCTCAGCCTGGACCACGGGGCGCAGGAAATCGAAAAAGGCCGCCTTCTTGGCCTGGGAATCAATCCCGCTGGGGACGCGAAGATCGCTGGCGGTGACGAAACCGACCCCCACGGTAAGGTTCTGTTCGTGGGAAATTCGCCAGCCCCCGTAGGCAGCCACGCCCATTACGGCGACCGCCAATGACAGAAGAAAAATTTTCACGGGCGAGCGCTGTTGTTGGGATTCCTCTAATGGACGCTGGGTCATGGCCCCTCAATTCGCGCCAGTCGCACGGCGCCCAACAAATTATTGCCCGTTCGCCCGCCCTATTCGTCCCGGTACACCCGTTCCCGGCGCTCGTGGCGTTCCTGGGCCTCGATGGACAAAGTCGCGATCGGGCGGGCTTCAAGCCGTTTCAGGCCGATCGGCTCTCCCGTATCATCACAAAAACCATATGAACCATCTTCGATCCGGTCCAAGGCGGCATCAATCTTGGAAACCAGCTTGCGCTGCCGATCGCGGGTGCGCAATTCGATGGAACGCTCTGATTCCGTGGTGGCCCGGTCGGCGATGTCCGGGGCCTGCCCGTCGTCTTCCTGCAGGTTTTGTATGGTGTCCTTGGCGTCGCGGACGAGTTCATCGCGCCAGCCCAACAAACGCTGCCGGAAAAATTCCTTCTGTTTGGCGCTCATGAATTTTTCTTTTTCATTTGGCCGATAGTTGGATGGGAGACTGACGTCCGACATGAAGCGACCTCGACGGCTATTGATAACTGACTGAACCCAGAAAGAGCCGAATTCCCGACCCATTCCAGTTTGGAACGGGCGGAATATAGTCATCTCGACCCGCCGCAGCAAGAAACCTTAACAAAAAAGTTTCAATCGTTGATTAAGGAGCGATCACACCCTCGTGAGGTATGTTTTGCAGCGGCATTCGAAGATGATTGTCGGCGGACGCTATTTAGCGGCAGTTATTTGCGGGCCGCATCCGTCATTTCCAGTTTCGCCAGTTCGACCGCCGCCCGCACTTCGATATCACCGATAATATTATCCAACTGTGGATCGGCATATCCGCCGGGCCGGTCTTGCAATAGCTTCATCAGGCGTTGCAGGCGCTGCCGGGGCACGCTGCCGGTCAACAAGCCCATGCGCAATTGCTGCAATTCGTCGAGAATATCCGTGCTGCGCAGCACCGCCTGACGGCGCTGTTCCAAGGCATCCGGTACTTCCTGTAACGCCAGCAAGGACCCCACGCCGGCCACCGATGATGCGGCGCCGGTCTGCGCCGCCGCCTCCGCACCACCACCGCTTTCGACACGGAACGTCGCGCCGCCGTCACCGCCCTTGCGACCGGCACGCCGCGTGGCGTTTGAGCGTATGGATCCCGAGCCCGAGATTTTCATCGTGTGCGCAACCCTTCTGGTCGGCAAGACCTTGATCGTTGCCTTTACCATGATCCTTCGTCGTTAATACATCGTTAAGCCTGGAATACCCATCCGCCGGAAGGGGTAGTTTAGTTCCGGCAGAAAATGTCGCGAGATAGGCATTATTTTCCCCCATTATCGCGAGTGTTCCGATCAACAATCCATAAGTAATTGATATTGTTAGAACTATTTTGTCCCGCCAATTGGCATGTTTCTCGCATGACAGTTAGCAGACGCGCCATGGATTGCGTCATGAATTAACAAGGTCTGCAGAATATAGGTCGCGGCGAAAATGACAAAAAAGTACGAGTATCAGACACAATCACGGACGCGGCCTTCCCGCGCGCCCCTGTTCGGCGCCGTCCTGGGCCTTGCCGCGCTGCTGCTTACGGCGACCCTCAATCCCGTCAACGCGGCCTCCCGCATCAAGGATATTGCTGATTTCCAAGGCATTCGCGACAACCTGCTGATCGGTTACGGCCTGGTCGTGGGCCTGAACGGCACCGGCGACAGCCTGCGCAACGCCCCCTTTACCAAGCAAAGCCTGGAAGCCATGCTGGAACGCCTCGGCGTGAATACACGGGACGCCAGCCTGAATACCAAAAACGTCGCCGCCGTCATGGTCACCGCCGCCCTGCGCCCCTTTGCCCGAGTCGGCACCCGGATGGATGTGGTGGTCTCCACCATGGGCGACAGCTCCAACCTGCAGGGCGGTATGTTGCTGGTAACACCGCTGATGGGCGCAGACGGCGAAGTTTATGCCGTGGCCCAGGGCCCCGTAGCCATTGGCGGCTTTGTCGCCAAGGGTGAAGGCGGCACCGTGACCCAGGGCGTACCCACCGGCGGCCGCATTTCCAACGGCGGCATAATCGAACGGGAAGTACCGTTTGAGCTGGCCTCTCTCGAAACCTCGTCCATCGCGTTGCGTAATCCGGACCTGACTACGGCCCGCCGCGTGGCCCAGGCCATCAATGCTCATTTCGGCCGGCCGGTAGCCCGTCCGCTGGATTCCACGACGATTGATCTGGTGCCCGGCGAAAACTTC
>JABJKO010000289.1 GCA_018660305.1 Rhodospirillaceae bacterium | reverse complement strand
CATTGCCTCGGTGCCATAAGGCATCACCTCCAGCTTTTCGCCAACTCGGATGAGTGTTTCCCATACCGATTGTGCGAAACCGGAGCCCACATAGACCTCATACGCCAGCTCACCGGAAAAACTCATGCGGTGGATACGCACCGGCATCCCATCAATCTCGGATTCCAGCAGCGCCATGTTGGGAAGCGTTTCGGCAGACAGGTCCGCACCGGCGGCGGCGTTCTGCAGGAGCTGTCGCGATTTGGGGCCGGCCACGGCTATGGCGGCCCACTGGTCGGTGACGCTGGTGAGGGTGACTTTGAGCGTAGGCCAGGCAGTCTGATGCAGGAATTCCAGGTGGGACAATACCGTCGCGGCGTTGGCCGTGGTCGTCGACAGGAGATAGCTGGTTTCGCCAAGCCGGGCCGTCGTCCCGTCATCGAGCACAAACCCGTCTTCGCGTAGCATGGCGCCATAACGTATGCGCCCGATTTTCAGGGCCCTGAATCCGTTCACATAAACCCGATCCAGAAATTCCGCCGCATCGGGTCCCTGCACGGCGATCTTGCCCAGGGTCGACACATCCACCAGCCCGACATGGTGACGCACATGGTTGGCTTCCCGGGCATAAGCCTCACCCAGGCTTTCATTGGCGTGCGGATAATACCAGGGCCGCTGCCAGGCACCGGCAGGGATGAACGCTGCACCCTGCGCGACATGCCAATCATGGATGGCGCTAAACCTGGTTGGCGCAACATGGTGCCCTCGGCTGCTTCCGATCACAGCGCCAAAGGACAGGGGCGTATAGGGCGGACGGAACCTGGTCGTTCCCGTGTCGCCGATCTTTATCCCCTGGAGCTTCGCCATATGGGTCAGCACATTCAGGTTGGCCGTCTTGCCCTGATCGGTGGCCATGCCGGCCGTTGTATAGCGCTTCATATGTTCGACCGAGCGCAACCCTTCGCGATCACCCAGTTCGATATCGGTCACAGCGACGTCGTGCTGCAGATCGAGAAATGCCTTGCCGACCGGCTTACCGTCGCCATCGGTGGTTGCCCATGAGGTCAGGCGCCCAGCATGAGCCATCCCGGCAAAAGGTGTTGCTGGGATCGACGGCACGTGGCTGGCGCTGCCCGTGTAGCCGGCAAGCGCCGCCGCGCGGTTGCCCATGCCGTACCATTGGTTCGTCGGGATCTCGTCATTGATCTCCGGTGCAATCATGCCGGCGCACGCCATCCGAGGCGTAAGCGCGGTATCGGGGAAAAACGCACAGCGATCCGGATCGAACACCGGTTTTGCCCCGGTCTGGCTCCATAAATGCAGGTTCGGTGCCCAACCGCCCGAGACCGCCACCAGATCGGCCTCGATCGTGCGCGCCGTGCCGGTGGCCCGGCCAGTGGCGAAATCAACCGGGACCATATCCACCGCTTCGACACGCTTTTTCCCCTGTGCCCGAAAAACCGCATGGCCCAAAACGGTTTCAACACCGGCGGCATGGAGCAGGTTCTTCATGCTGCCCAAAATGTCGTGGCGCGGATCAACATAGGTGACCGCCGCGCCGGCTCGCGCCAAATCATAAGCCACGACAAAAGCGCTGTTGTTATGCGCGGCGACGACGATTTTTCGACCGACCAGGACACCATAGCGGTGGAGATATCTGCGAACGGCGGATGCCAGCATGACCCCCGGCAAATCATTGCCGCCGAACACCAACGGTTGTTCTGTCGCGCCGCTCGCCAGCACAGATGCCTTGCTGCGCATCACGTGATAACGCTGACGGGGCTGAAATTCGGGTGGCTCCGCCACATGATCCCAGACCCGTTCAACAAGACCGAACACGCCGTGGTCATAGGCGCCAAACACCGTCGTCCGCGCTATAATTCGAACGTTTTCCAGCGATCGCAATTCGGATTGGATCCCTTCAAGCCAGGCCATGGGCGCGCCGTCCACCGGCTCATCGAGCAGCGAGCCGCCTATCTCATTATCTTGTTCCGCTAAAACCACACGCGCCCCGGCACGTCCGGCCGCCAGGGCCGCGCACAACCCGGCAGGGCCGCCGCCGATCACCAGAACGTCGCAGAATCCGTTGACTTTCTCATATCGATCGGGGTCCGGCTGTTTGATGGCGCGCCCCATCCCCGCAGCGCGCCGAATGAATTTTTCGTAGAACATCCATGCCCTGGTTCCGCGACCGGGTCCAATGAAGGTTTTGTAATAAAAACCCGCGGGCAAAAACCGGGACGCGAGATCATTGATGGCGCCCACATCCGTCTGAAGCGACGGCCAGCAATTCTGACTGGTCGCCTCCAGCCCGTCATAGGCTTCTATGATGGTGGCCCTCGTATTGGGCTCGGTTCGCGCGCCGATGCGCAGGGCGACCAGAGCATTGGGTTCCTCAACACCGGCCGAATAGATACCGCGCGGTCGATGATATTTGAAACTCCGCCCCACCAGCGTGATTCCATTGGCGAGCAGGGCCGACGCCAGTGTGTCGCCGGGGTGGGCGTCGATTTTGGACCCATCAAACCGCATCGAAAGCTTTGAGGACCGGTCAATGCGGCCACCTTGCGCCAGTCTGTTGGGCTGACTGCTCATTCCGGTAGCCCATGGATTCGGTCACGGGCCAGCACGATGCGGCCAAAGTCGTGGGTCAGCGTGTCGCGTTCGGCCAGCAGCCAGTGTCGGCACCCCACGGAATGATGCCAATATTCGAGATGGGCACCCGCCGGGTTTTCGCGCAAAAAGACGAAATCGTGCCACGCCGCCTGTTCAGGATTGGACAAGTCCGGCGGCCGGACGGATCCATCGCCGCCATAGGTGAATTCGGTCTCATCACGCAGACCGCAAACCGGGCAGTTGATCCTCAGCATGGATTGCGATCTCTCATCAATGAGCGTGCGGGAAGGGTCCCGCGCCTTTCTCGTCGAGCTGCACGCCATGCCGGAAGCGGTCGAGGGTAAAGCGCGAATTGTCTTCGTGCGGTTCATCCTTCGCCAGGGTCCAGGCGAAGCACCAGCCCGACGCTGGGGTCGCCTTGAACCCGCCATAGTTCCAGCCGCCATTGATATAAAGCCCATCGACGGGTGATTTGCAGATGATCGGCGAGCCATCCATGGTCATATCGATCAACCCGGCCCACTGCCGCAGGACACGCAGCCGCGACAGGCTGGGGATCAGGCAGGCAACGCGCGCCAAGGTGTGTTCGGCCACCGGTAATCCGCCGCGCTGGGCGTAGGTGTTGTAGCCATCCAGATCACTGCCCAACACGAGCCCGCCCTTATCGGACTGGCTGATATAGACATGGACTTCGCCCGATGCGATGACGCTGTCCATGAAGGGCTTCAGGGGTTCGGAGACAAAAGCCTGAATGGCGTGCGATTCGATGGGCAAACGCAAACCCGCCATGGCGCCGAGATGGCTGGTATGACCGGCCACCGCTGTCCCGATTTTCTCGGCCCTCATCGGCCCGCGTGTGGTCTCGACTCCAACGACTTTGCGACCGTCGAACAAAAACCCCGTGACCTCGCAGTTCTGGATGATATCCACGCCCAGCGCGTCGGCGGCTCTAGCATAGCCCCAGGCAACCGCATCATGCCGTGCGGTCCCCGCCCGGCTCTGATACAGCGCGCCTTCGATGGGATAACGGGCCTGATCGGAAAAATCGAGATAAGGGATGCGCTTTTGTACGGCGTCCCGGGTCAGCAACTCGGCATCGATGCCGTTGGCGCGCATGATATTGCCCCGCCGCCGCGCCGAATCCATGGCGGCCCGAGAATGCAAAATATTGTACTGGCCACGCTGCGACACCATGGTGTTGTAGTTGAGATCATGGCTCAGCCCTTCCCACAACTTCATCGACCGTTCATAGAACTTTGTATTGCCGGGGATCATGTAGTTCGAGCGGATGATGGTGGTGTTGCGCCCGGTATTGCCGCCCCCGATCCAGCCTTTTTCGAGCACCGCGACATTCTTGATGCCATGCTCCTTGGCGAGGTAATAGGCGGTAGCCAAGCCGTGGCCACCACCGCCGACGATGATCACCTCATAGGACGGTTTCGGATCGGGCTCACGCCACAGTCTTTGCCAGCCCTTTTGGCCGGTCAGCCCCTCCCAAAAAACCCTAAAGCCAGAATATCGCTGCACCTGCCCCATCCACTTTGAAACCGAGTCTCCGTTGCCACGGACCATCCGTCAACCACGCCGCGGTGGGATAGACGCCAAAGGGAGGCGCCTCTACTATCGCAACAAAACAAGCGCTATGGGCGCGCTCGGGGAGGAGAAGAAGGTCATATGTGCGGCATTGTCGGGTTGTTTTTGAAAGATCCGGCGCTTCAGCCGAGGCTGGGGGCGTTGGTGTCGCCCATGCTGATCGGGATGGGCGATCGTGGCCGCGACAGTGCCGGTCTCGCCGTCTATCGCGACCCGGTGGCCGAAGGCAGCACCAAGATGACCCTGCGGCGGACCCGTCCCGGAGATCGCTGGGAAGATCTGCAAACACAGCTCGAAGCGGGTTTGGCCATTTCCGTCACCGGCACCCTGTTCGATGATCATCTGTTGCTGCGCGCTGGGACGGATGCCGAAACAATCCGCGCCTGGCTCAAGGAAAACCGGCCCGATATTCGCGTGGTGGGCGCCGGCGAGCGCATCGAAATCTTCAAGAAGGCGTGCCGGCCGGAAGAGATCGTGGAGTCCTACGGGCTCGATCGGCTGGATGGCACACACGCCATCGGCCATACGCGCATGGCGACGGAAAGTGCCGTCACCACCCAGCATTCGCACCCGTTTTCCACCGGAATCGACCTCTGCCTGGTCCACAACGGGTCGCTGTCGAACCACAACCGGCTCCGGTTGTGGCTGCAGCGGCGCGGCATCGAGTTTGAGACCGACAATGATACAGAGGTCGCCGCGGGGTATCTGACCCATCGGTTGCGTGAAGGCGCGAGCCTTGAAGAAGCCCTTGAGGCGGCACTGGTCGATCTCGACGGGTTTTTCACCTTCGCGGTTGGGACGCGCGACGGGTTCGCGGTCCTGCGCGATCCGTTCGCCTGTAAGCCTGCGGTCATGGCGGAGACCGACGAGTGGGTCGCCATGGCGTCGGAATTTCGCTCCATCGCCCATTTGCCAGGGGCAAACGACGCCCATATCTGGGAACCAGTGCCGGCCACAGTCTATACGTGGGGGCATGGCTGAGATGGTCGCGACGATCGATCTCACCAAAGCAAGTGTGCGGGATCTGAATTCCGCCCTTCACAATGTTGCGCCTGATGCGAACGACCAATCCTTCACCATCCTCAATCCAAATGGCGCCCATGCGGTGGCTGCCGGTCTGACCCTGCCCTTGCAGGTCGGCATTGAAGGTCATGTTGGCTATTACTGCGCCGGCATGAATCAGGACGCCATGGTTGACATCAACGGCAACGCCGGCACGGGACTTGCCGAAAACATCATGTCGGGCGAGGTGCGTGTTCGGGGCAACGCGTCACAATCGGCCGGAGCGTCAGGCCATGGCGGGTTGATTGTGATCGAAGGCGATGCCAGCGCGCGCTGCGGCATCTCCATGAAAGGTGTCGATATCGTGGTCGGCGGGTCGGTTGGCCATATGAGCGCCTTCATGGCGCAGGCGGGCCACCTGGTGGTGTGTGGCGATGCCGGACACGATCTTGGCGATTCCATCTATGAGGCGGTGCTTTATGTCGCCGGGTCGGTGGAAAGCCTGGGGTCTGATTGCATCGAAAAAGAGATGACCCATACCCATAGAGAAACACTCACGGGCCTGCTTCACCGTGCGGGGATCGATTCCGATGCGGCGGACTTCCGGCGCTATGGTTCTGCCCGGGCTCTTTATAACTTCAAGGTCGACAATGCCGGACAATACTGACCCTAAAGATCCACGGCTGATCCGCGGCTCGGCGAGCTTTCCGCCCGAAATTATCGCTGAAATTCAGCGCGCGGCGTCAGAAGGTATTTATGAAATCCGTGGGTTTGGCGCCAAACGGCAGGTCCCCGGTTTCGACGATCTGGTGTTTCTCGGCGCCTCCATGTCGCGCTATCCGCTGGAGGGTTACCGCGAAGCGTGCGACACCAATGTGGTGATCGGCGACCGGTTCGCCAGCAAGCCGATTGAGTTGAAAATCCCCATCACCATCGCCGGGATGAGCTTCGGCGCGCTCGGAGTCAACGCAAAGACCGCGCTGGGCCGGGCGGCGACCGAGATGGGCACTTCCACGACCACCGGCGATGGCGGCATGACCGACGAAGAGCGTGAGGCTTCCGATCTACTGGTCTATCAGGTCCTGCCGTCGCGCTATGGCATGAATCCCGATGATCTAAGACGCGCCGACGCGATCGAAATCGTGGTCGGCCAGGGCGCCAAGCCGGGCGGCGGCGGCATGTTGCTGGGACTCAAGATGAACGAACGGGTCGCCGCCATGCGCACGCTGCCCGAGGACATCGACCAGCGCAGCGCCTGCCGCCATCCCGACTGGACAGGACCGGACGACCTGGCAATCAAGATTACAGAACTGCGCGAGATCACCAATTGGGAAAAACCGATCTATATCAAGATCGGCGCGGCCCGTAGCTATTACGACACCATGCTGTCCATCAAGGCGGGGGCCGATGCCATCGTTCTCGACGGCATGCAGGGCGGCACCGCGGCAACCCAGGACGTCTTTATCGAACATGTGGGCATTCCCACCCTGCCGGCTGTCCGCCAGGCGGTGGAAGCCTTGCAGGAAATGGACATGCACCGCACGGTGCGGCTGATTGTGTCAGGCGGGATACGCAGTGGCGCCGATGTTGCCAAGGCGCTGGCGCTGGGCGCCGACGCGGTCTCCGTCGGGACGGCCGCACTGATCGCGCTCAACTGCAACGCGCCTCTCTTTGAGGAAGATTACGCGGCGCTGGGCACCAAAGCCGGCAGCTGTCATCACTGTCATACGGGAAAATGCCCGGTCGGGGTCGCAACCCAGGATGCCAATCTTGAAGCACGCCTCAATGTTGATGAGGCAACGCGCCGGGTACGCAACTATCTGGCAACGCTGACATTGGAGGCCCAGACATTGGCGCGCGCCTGCGGTAAATCCCATGTGCTCAATCTGGAGCCGGAGGATCTCGCCGCGCTGACGGTCGAGGCTGCCGCGATGGCCGGCGTACCGCTTGCCGGCACCAGCTGGATTCCCGGAAAAAACTAGAACGAAAAGACTAAAACAAAGACCGATACAGGGGACATCACAACATGAGCATTGATCTGGCGGCTGTCGCCAAGCAAAAGAAGATCCAGTATTTCCTGATCAGCTACGTGGATCTGTTTGGTGGATTGCGCGCAAAACTGGTCCCCGCCCGCGCGATTGGTGAGATGCAGAAAAACGGCGCCGGCTTCGCGGGCTTTGCGACGTGGCTCGATATGACCCCCGCCGATCCCGATATGTTTGCGATCCCCGATCCCGAGAGCCTGATTCAGCTCCCCTGGAAACCGGAAGTCGCGTGGCTTGCCGCCGATCTCTGGATGGACGGCAAGGAAGTTGAGCAGGCGCCGCGTATTGCCCTCAAACGCCAGATCGAGAAAGCCGCAAAAGCGGGCTATGCCATGAAGACCGGAGTCGAGTGCGAATATTTTCTGATCGAGCAGGATGCCAGCGCTATCTCGGACCCGTACGATATCCAGGAAAAGCCCTGTTATGACCAAAGCGCGCTAATGCGCCGCTTCGACGTCATTTCGGAGATTTGCGACTCCATGATCGCGCTGGGCTGGAACCCGTATCAGAACGACCACGAGGACGGCAACGGTCAGTTCGAGATGAACTGGGAATATGACGATTGTCTGCTTACCGCCGACCGGCACGTGTTTTTCAAGTTCATGGTCAAATCCATCGCTGAGAACCATGGCTTCCGCGCAACCTTCATGCCAAAACCATTCCCAACGCTGACGGGCAATGGGTGCCACACGCATGTATCCCTTTGGAATAAGACGGGCCAAAAGAATCTGTTTGAGGAGGCCAAGGGAGAGCTGGGTCTAAGCAAGCTTGCCTATAATTTCATGGGTGGGGTGTTGCATTCAGCGGACGCGTTGGCCGCCTTGTTTAATCCCACCGTCAACAGCTACAAGCGAATTAACGCGGCGGTGACAGTCTCCGGTGCTACCTGGTCACCCAACACCATCAGCTATACCGGCAACAATCGTACCCATATGATCCGTATCCCGGAACCTGGGCGGTTCGAACTTCGTCTCGCCGACGGGGCGGCAAATCCGTATTTACTGCAGGCTGGTATTCTCATGGCAGGCCTCGACGGCATCGAGAATGCGCGTGACCCCGGGAAGAGACTGGATGTGAACATGTATGACGAAAGCCAGCGCGTGCGGCGGGTACGGAAATTACCCCTCAACATGCTTGATGCGGTACGTCTGTTTGACAAAAGCCGGATCGTGCATGACGGATTTGGCGACAAATTGGTCCAGGCATACGTCAATCTCAAGCTCAATGAATGGCAAAGCTATGCCTCGTCAATCAGCTCATGGGAACGGGAACGGACGCTGGATATCTGATCCGAACAGACCACACCATTCCTAGGATGATTCGATGGTTGGCGGGCAGCCCGTGTTTCACTTTCGGATCTTTTTGAACTGTCCACTGAACCCGGGCTATGGAACCCATCTAATCGATGATGTGATACACCGGCGCCTTCTCCATCGCCCACTCGCCGGATTCCCGGTCATATTGGGACAAGGTGAAGCAGTGCCAATCGGAATCGTCCAGCTTGGGGTGATCGGCCCGGTAGTAATAGCCCGGCCACCGCGTTTCCGTCCGGAACATGGTGTGCTGCGTCACACACTCTGAAGCCAGGACCCGGTGCTGAAGCTCCCAGGACCGCATAAGCTGGTGAAGGCTGTCGGCCCCGAGATAGTTGAGGTCTTCCTTCAGCATGCCCAGTAACTCAATCCCGCGGGTAAGCAACGGCTCGTTGGTCGTATAGTGGGAGCCGATACCGCCGACATATTCGTCCATGATTTTCTCGAGGCGCTGAAGACCATTAAGCGGCAGCATATAGCTGGGCGACACGGTTCCCGCGACGATCTCGTTGCGGTTGATGTCGTAGGTCTCCATGGGCTGGTAGACGACCTTCTTGAGGTCTTCGTACTCCGCCTCGCTGACCTGCGGCTGGTCGTTACCCAGATCGTTCACGTAATTGATCGCAGCCTTTCCAGCGATCCGGCCTTCCGTGAAGGAGCCCGACGAGAACTTGTGGGCGGTGCCGCCGATGGTGTCGCCGGCGCCGAACAGCCCGTCGACGGTCATCATCCGGTTGTATCCCCACTGGTATTCGTCGGGGGCGTAATCCTCCGGTCCGCTGGCCCAGGCGCCTGAACAGGTGGCGTGAGAGCCCATGACGTAGGGCTCGGATGTGGTCAGCTCGGGATTGGTATGCTTGGGATCGATGTTCTGCGACGCCCAGACCACCGCTTGTCCGATGGTCATGCCGAGGAAGTTTTCCCAGCCAACCTGCTCCTTGTGGGGGTCGGCAAAGGCTTCCGTGGTCACCATGCGGATGGGGCCTCGTCCGGCCTTGACCTCCTCCAGAAATGCGTGGTTTCGCAGGCAGGTCGGCACCGGATGGCGGTCAATGTAATCTCCCACCAGTTCCTTGGTGTGATCGTACCAATTGGACTCGTATTCATCGCCGTACGCGTTTTGGGTATACGTCTTGAGGTGCAGGAAGTAGGCGCCGACCGGACCATAGCCATCCTTGAACCGGGTGAGGACAATCCGGTTCTCCATCTGGGTCATCTTGGCGCCGACCTGGATCGGCAACGCATAGGCAGAGGCGCTGCTCCAGGGGGCATACCAGGTCCGTCCCATGCCTTCACCGACCGAACGGGGCTTGAAGATGTGTGACGCTCCGCCGGCGGCGACGATGACGGCCTTCGCGCGGAAAACATAGAAATCTCCCGTACGAACGTTAAAACCGACGGCCCCGGCGACCCGGTTGGCCTTGGTCTTGTCCATCAGAAGATGGGTCACCATGATCCGGTTATAGACTTCGGTGGCGGCCTTGCGGGCGGCCTCGGCGACGATGGGCTTGTAGCTTTCTCCGTGGATCATGATCTGCCACTGGCCTTCACGCAGATACCGGCCAGTTTCCTCGTTCTTCATGATCGGGAGACCCCACTCCTCGAACTTGTGCACCGTGGAATCCACATGGCGGGCTATATCGTAGCCCAGATCCTCGCGGACCAGCCCCATGAGGTCGTTCCGCGCATAGCGGACATGGTCCTCGGGCTGGTTCTCGTCCCACTGCATGCCCATGTAGCAGTTGATCGCATACAGACCCTGCGCCACGGCACCGCTGCGCTCGATATTTGCCTTCTCGACAACGACAACCTTTTTATCGCGCCCCCAGTACCGGGATTCGTACGTGGCCCCGCAGCCAGCCATGCCGCCGCCGATGACGAGCACATCCGAATCCACGTGAATTGTTTTTCTTTTTGAGAACAGACTCATGCGACTATGTCCTGCGTGAGTTGATCGCGGGTCAACGCGGGCAACTTATCGATATTGAGTGCATCCGGTTCGTGTGCGAGTTCCTGGGATTTCATGGCATCCTGGCTCGGCGCGTCGTAATCTTCCGCTGATTTGATCGATCCCCATGGCGTGGTTCGGATCGGGGATTGGAAGTTCTTCTCCCGGCCGTCCCGGAACTTGATCTTCCATGAAATTGTGTTCTTCGCCTCTTCCCGGAGAACCCGGACGCTGTGGCCCATGGGAGCGAAGTCGGCATAGCCGCGGCAGTCGATTGCGTTTTGCGGGCATGCTTTCACACAGGAGTAGCATTCCCAGCAAAAATTGGGCTCGATGTTATAGGCACGGCGGTATGTGGGATCGATGTGCATGATGTCGGACGGGCAGATGTCAACACAGTGGCCGCAGCCGTCACAACTCGTCATATAAACAAACGTAGGCATGATCTTGAATTATCTCCTGTAGGGAAGACCGGTTATGGGCTGATCAATAATGTCGGGGCAGTCGGCGGCCGCTGCCAAACGTTTCGGGTTTGTCGGCGGGGGCCGGCAGGTTGCGCCTCGAACCGTTCGCGTCCTCCACCCGTTTCTGGAGAGCGGCCGCGGGCTTGTAGAACATATGTGAAAATTTGGACCACGGGACGGAACCGAAGAGCACGGTGGATGCGAAGAGGTACAGACCGAGGAAAACAATTGTCCACGAGTGGCCAGCCGCCTGCATATACGCCCAGATCAGGCCCAGCGTCACGCTGGCGAGAAGCGAAAGGATAAACAGGTCGGCGCGCACAATACGGAACGGCGAATTGCCTTCGGCGGCAACGTCGACCCGAATGAAAAACCAGAACCAGTAGCCGCCGACGCAAACCAGCAGACCCCCGATGGTCCAGAGTTGCGGCAGGATGGCGGGTGTGGGGGTCGCGGGCGTTGGGTACCAGAACACCATGATGATTGTCGTGATCAGATAAGCCAGGAAACCATACATGGTCAGCAAATGGGCTATTCGGCGCCGCATGTTGCAGAATTCCCCGGATGTCAGGCCTTCCACCACGGCGGTCTGGACGGCCAGCGATACCATTTCTCCGCCACCGACCGGCTGCACCCCTTTGTCCTTTGTCTTCCGCCAATTGTCGAAGAAGTACCGGGCGCTCCTCTTATGGATGATATCAAACAGCGTGCCACCCACGACCAGAACGATCATGACGATGACGTAAGTCTGCATGATGGCGGGTGAAATGGACGCCGAAAGCTCGGCGAAAGGATTACTGTTCAACATTAAATTACCCCAATGCTAGCGAACTATCGTCAACTCAAGGACGGGCGTTGATTTAAGGACAGCTATCGTCACAGAAATTGCGCTCCCCGGTACCGATTGTCGGCCAAGCCCAAATTGTTATGGAGCGTCGGCAAATCCGCGGGACGTTTGCAAGCGCGCAACACCCGGTGCATTTTATGCATCTACGAAGGCAGACCCGACGCAACCCCTCACCTCACCCATTTTTATTTTGATCCAACCCGGTCAATTCGGTGCGAATCATCTTTTCCATGATGGCTGATTTACCCCATCCTATCAACCTGTAGAGTCCTTGAAATGCGAAAGGTTTTTCGCTGATGCGCACATTAATTGAAAAATTATTCATGGATTTGCGAATCACGCGACAGGGGGAAATGCCGGTTCGTTCCGGGCGGGGATGAAACCTGCCCGTCGCCCCATCAATAATGATAAGTCGGAACGGCAATCCGCGGATGATGAGGCAGATCGCGTTCCGCCATATAGGCGTGGACGTCTTTCTGGGTCCAGCCCATGAGCGGATCGACCCGCAGGAGCCGGCCTTCCTCGATCAGCCGCGGCGTTGGATCGTCGCCATAGGGCCGGTGATAGGCGGCACTGATCCAGCAATTGAATCCGGCGAGAGATTTGTTCAGATTCACGGTCGAATGGATCGTGCCGCCGCCCGAGGCATCCGACAGAATTCCCTCGGTATGACCCTGATCCTGGGGAAGAATTTCGGTTTCGTCCTGTGCCGGGTCGCGGACATCTGTAAGGCCGAGTTGTCGAACGATACGGGCGCGGTACTCGACACTTTCCGGGAAAATGTATGGGGCATGGCAAAATATAACAGGGGTGGCGAGATCAATTTCGGCGATCATGTGCAGGACGACGACGCTGCGCGCGCGCAAGGCGCTGGTTACCGCGCACCCGTCGGGAAATTCCTGGACCAGCAGGCAACGCAACAGCTCTGGCGCTGTCATGTCGGTGGTCGCTTTCCGCAATTCCTCAACGCGTAACATTGTAGCCCCCTGAGGTAGTGTCCTTACCGGTTTGAATTATTGGACAAAGCTTTACGATGTGACTGGAAGAGTACGGGATTCAATCCTTGACTGAGTTACGGTCTCATTTCAGTATCATGAAAATTAGGAGGCTGTCATGACCGCGAGTTTCGATCTGGATTTCATCACATTTCGTTGCGAACATTCCAAGTGTAGAGAGGTATTCGAAAAATCTCCGAAAGACCTCGCCGATGATGAGGTCATTTGCCCGAGATGCGGAACGGCGGCGACCATGGGCGACGATATACGCCATGTAGTCACCGCTCGGGTATCCGACAAAGGGCCGTACATGGAAAAGACCCGTTAGAATACCCGGACTCCGCCGAGTTCCGTCGCCATAGGTCCTCATATCGATATTTATTCGGTTTGGCCGTCCTCTGAGGTAAACTCGGCGGATAGGCGACGACGTCCGCTCCCTTCTCCAAGCGAAGTAATCCGCGGTCAGGCAGATAAATGAGTGGGCTGATTGCCAATGTATAATCCCAGGAGGTATCCCTAAATGTCGACGTTGGTGGCACCGCATGGTGGTGGTGCGCTCAAGCCGTTGCTTCTCCCGATTGCGGAGCGTGCTGACGCAATCAGACATGCCGAAACTCTCACCAAGATCCCCTTGAGCAGCCGGGAGGTATCCGACCTGTTCATGCTGGCCATGGGCGCCTACACCCCCCTCGACGGTTTCATGGGCGAGGAGGATTGGCGCTGCTGTTGCACAAAGATGACCACAAGCGATGGCATGTTCTGGCCCATACCCATCACCCTATCATGCGACCAGGACCTCGCCGGCTCCATCGGCATTGGTGAGGAGGTCGCGCTGGTCGATGCGGACACCGGCGAGATCCTAGCGATCCTGTCGGTAACCGAAAAATACAGCATCGACCGGGACCTGGAATGCAGGGAGGTATTCGGCACCACCGACACGAACCACCCTGGGGTCCAGAAGGTCATGGAACAGCCGGCGGTCAATCTGGCCGGGCCGGTCAAAGCGTTGTCCGAGGGTCATTATCCCGAATCCTATAAGGGGCTCTATCATCGGCCTGCCGAAACCAGGGCGATGTTCGAAGCGAATGGCTGGTCAAAGGTGGCCGCGTTCCAGACCCGGAATCCAATGCATCGCAGCCATGAATATCTGGCCAAGGTCGCCATCGAAATTTGCGATGGCCTCCTTATCCACCAGGTGCTGGGAGCCCTGAAGCTGGGCGATATTCCGGCCGATATCAGGGTCAATGCGATCGATACGCTGGTCGAGAACTATTTCGTTTCCGGCACGGTGATTCAGGCGGGCTATCCCATCGAGATGCGTTACGCCGGCCCGCGCGAAGCCTTGCTGCATGCGGTATTCCGCCAGAATTTCGGGTGCACACATCTCGTGGTCGGCCGCGATCATGCCGGCGTTGGAGACTATTATGGACCGTTCGACGCCCATCACATTTTCGATACGCTTCCGGCCGGCAGCATGGAAATCCAGCCGCTGAAGATCGACATAACGTTCTATTGCTACAAGTGTAAGGGTATGGCGACGGGCAAGACATGTCCGCACGGCGACGAAGACCGGCTCGCGGTTTCCGGGACCCGGTTGCGTGAAATGTTTGCCGGCCACGAGCCGATCCCGGAGGAATTCAGCCGCGGCGAGGTGATTGAAGTATTGCAGGCCTATTACGACAGTCTCGACTGACTTTCGGGTTTTATGTCCCGGGTTTCATATCCAAGGTCGCTGTATCTCTCGGAATCCCGGACGGAGAAATAATGAATGATTATCGCCCAGATTAGCGATACCCACATACTGGCGAAATCGTCGGCTCACGCCATGGCGGCAAGCCGTGCCGAGAACTTGCGGCAATGCGTCGCCGATATTAACCGGCAGGGTGTGGATGTGGTGGTCCACACGGGCGACAGCGTGCAAGACGGCATCGCCGAAGAATATGCGCATTTGCGGGGGATCCTGGCGGACCTGGAAGCGCCGTTGTTCCTAATCCCCGGCAATCGCGACCGCCATGACGCGCTACGGTCCGCGCTTGACCATTTCTCCTATCTGCCCATGAACGGTGATTTTCTCCATTACGTGATCGAAGACTATCCAATGCGACTGGTCGCGCTCGATTCTGTCGTCACCGGAGAGAGGAAAGGCGTTTTCTGCGCGCGGCGGCTCGCCTGGCTGGAGGAGACGCTCTCCCAGGAGCCCCATAGGCCGACGCTTTTGTTCATGCACCACCCGCCCTTCGATATCGAACCGCATTATGTGGGCGGGTACCGGAATCAACAGGAGGCCAATGATTTGGCGGCGGCGATCAGCCGCCATTCCCAGGTCAAGCGGCTCCTCTGCGGGCACGTCCATTTTATGCACCGAGCCCCATGGGGCGGCGCGGAGGCCACCACCATGCCCAGCGTCGCCGTCGATCTGCGCAAGACGGTCGGCGAAGTAATCGATGAAGCGATCGAAGAAGCGCCCCTGTACCTTCTGCATGTCGTCTCGAACGACGGCAGCCTGGTCAGCCGCACGCGGGTGGTGACCCACTGATCACCCAGCCTGTGGGGGTGTATTTTGTAACGCGCCCGTTCGAACCAAGTTCGAACTCGTTTTCTACAGGATGGCGACCGTTCCCGAAGGAATGGTGCGCCCGGCAGGATTCGAACCTGCGACCCCCAGATTAGGAATCTGGTGCTCTATCCTACT
>JABJKO010000286.1 GCA_018660305.1 Rhodospirillaceae bacterium | reverse complement strand
GATCACGGGGATCGCGCCCTGGGCCGCGAAATGATGAGCATAGCCGCGTCCGATCCCCTGACCGGCGCCGGTGATGATAATTACCCGGTCCTTCAGGCTGTCGTAACGGGCGGTGACACTGACATCCATTTCCCTGTCTCCTTTGTCGGTTTTTTAATTTGTAACGCCGGCGGCCCGCGGCGTCATCTTCGCGCCGCAATAATCAGCCCGGTGACGATCAGGGCGATACCGGCCATGTGGTGCGTGCCCGGAATTTCGCCAAGGAAGGTGATGGCGAGCAGGACCGAAAAGACGGAAATCAGATGGACGAACTGGCCGGCCCGTCCCGGTCCCAGCTTCAGGATAGAGAAATTCCACAACAGCATGGGGATGAGCGAGGCGAATATCGCGACGAACACCGCCGTCGCCACATTCGCTAAATTCAGCGGAACCGGACGGATGTAGGTGGTTTCCGCAAGATAGAGCGGGAAAAGGTAAATCGATCCGAACCCGAGTAAAACCGTCAGAATTACGCGCTGATCCAGTCCTCGCGGGATTTTGCGCAGGAGGACGGCATACAGGCTCCAGAAGGTATAGGCGGCGGCCACGAACAGATCGCCCTTGTTGAAATCGAGTTGCAGGAGCCGGTCCAGCGAGCCCCTGGAAATAAGCACCACCACGCCTAGCAGCGATAGAACGAGCCCGAACCCCTGCTTCCGGGTGAAGGGATCGCGAAACAACAGCCAGGCGAACAGTACGATCAGCAGCGGCTCCGCTGAATTGATCACCCCGGCATTGAGAGCGACCGTATATTGCAGCGACAGGAACAGGAGTGCGTTGCCGCCGACCCAGAACAGCAGCGAGAGAAGCGCAAAGATTTTCCAGTTCTCGCGGACTACGCTCCACTGCCGGCGCAGGGGGCCGATAGAGAACGGCAGTAAAATAAAAAAGGCGATGAAAATGCGCCAGAACGACAGACCCAGCGGGGGGAAGTCGTCCCTCACATAGCGCACCAGGACAATGATGCCGCCCCAGCAAAACATGGCGATGACCAGCGCCGCATAGGGCGAGGAGAGAATAGAGCGCACGCCGGTGGGCGGGCCTGTCTGTAGGGATGGTTCCGCCTGGTCGGTCATCGTCGGGCGGCGACAATCAGCCCGGCGGCGATCAGGGCGATGCCGGCAAAATGGAAACCCGCCAGCGCTTCGTCGAGAAAAGCGATGGCCATGATGACGGTGAAGGCGGGGATCAGATGGAGATACTGTCCGGCGCGGCCCGGTCCCATCTTCATGATGGCGAAATTCCACAGGATCATGGGTATGGCCGAGGCGAAGATGGCAATGGCCAATACGGCGATAACGGTCAGCATTGTGGCCGGGACCGGGCGGGAGAAGGCCGTTTCCAGGAGATAGATCGGTAGCAGATAGATCGATCCCAGCCCCAGCAGCGCCAGGGCGATGACCCGGTGGTCCATCCCCTTGGGCACCTTGCGCAGCAGCACCGCATAGAGGCCCCAGGTGACATAGGCGGCGGTGGCGATCAGATCACCCTTGTTGAAATCCAGCTCCATAAACCGGTCCAGCGAGCCGCCGGCGATCAGCACCAGCACACCGGTCAGTGACAGAGCAAGCCCGAGACCCTGATGCCAGCGAAAGGCATCGCGGAACAGCAGCCAGGCAAACAGCACGATAAACAGCGGCTCGATGGAATTGATCACCCCGGCATTGATGGCGATGGTGTATTGCAACGACAGGAACAGCAGGGAATTGCCGCCGACCCAGAGCAGCAGCGCCAGCAGCGCGAATATCTTCCAATGTTCGCGGACCACGGGCCATTGCGCGCGCAAGGGGGCGACGGAAAACGGCAACAGAACCAAAAAGGCGATTGTATTGCGCCAGAACGACAGCCCCATGGGCGGAATGTCGTCACGCAGGTACCGCACCGCGACGGTCGCCCCGGCCCAGCAGAACATGGTGATGAACAGCGCCACATAGGGCGACGTCAGAAGGGCGCGGGCGCCTGTCGGCGCCTCCATGGATGTGGATGGTTGATCGTTCGACGCCATGGCCTCTGCCCCCGCAGCCTCCCGGTGTTGGGGGCCGGTGAGTCCTAACCGACCATAGGGTGGGCGTCCAGTGGTGTCCCCTTGCCACTCTTTCCCCGCATCCCTACCATCCGCGCCAACTGGGGAGGGGGAAGCATTCATGGCCACGGAACGGCGTTTGCATATCGGCGGCAAGGAGCCCAAAGCCGGCTGGGAAATCGTCGATATTTACGATGCGCCCCATGTGGATCACAAACGCAACGCAAATGATCTGTCCATTTTCGAGGATGGGACATTCGTGGAGGTCTATGCATCCCACGTTCTGGAGCATTTTGAGTACCGCTTCGATCTGGTTCCGACGCTGAAGGAATGGCGCCGGGTGCTCACCGACGGGGGCACACTCTATGTGAGCGTGCCCAATCTAGGGACGCTCTGTAAGCTCTTCATCGACGATGATACGACTCCGCAGGAGAGTTTCGACATCATGCGCATGATGTTCGGCGGCCATATGACCGAACATGATTTCCATCTGGTCGGGCTGGACCCGACCCTGCTCGCCGATTTTCTGACCCAGGCCGGGTTCCGGAATATCCGCAAGGTGGATAGTTTCGATCTGTTCGACGACACCAGTGCCAACCGCTTCAAGGGCACGCTCATCAGCTGCAACATGATCGCCGAGAAGTAGCGGGATACTGCTCTAAGCGGCTTCCTCCGGCGGTTGGAAGGCGAAGGCGGTCTTGAAGGAATCCAGCGCCTGCATGCGCTGCCACCAATCGCCGAGCTTTGGCCGTTTGACCCAATCGGTGAGCTCGGGCATTTGGTTGGCTTCGAACCGCTCCATAAAGGGCGCGACACTGATATCGGCAAGGGACAGGGCATCGCCGCACAGCCAGGGCCGGTCCTGCATCTGATCTTCCATCTTGTCGAGCACTTCGGCGACACGGGCCTCGGCGAAATCCAGATCCTCCTGCGATACCCCGTTGCGCAAACGCTCTTCCAGGATCAACCGTTTCTCCGCCGTTGCCTGACTATCGAATACCGCCTGAAGTTCCGCGTCGGACATGCCGTCAAAGCGCTTGTAACGGCCCTGCTTGATCCACGAGACGGTATTGATATTGCGATGCAGGACATGCTCGATGCGGTCCATCCAGATGCGCATGTGGGCCCGTTCATAAGGGTCGGCCGGGTGCAGCGGCGGCTCCGGAAAGATTTCGTCCAGATACTCGATGATGAAGTTGGATTCGTAGAGAACCCGCCCGTCATGGACCAGCGTCGGGACCACCCCGTTGGGGTTGAGTTTTACATAGTCCGGGTCGAGGTTTTCCCGTTTGGCAAGATCGATGTGGACGCTGTCCCACTGGACACCCTTTTCCGCCAGCGTAATGCGCACCCGTTTGGAACAGGTGGATGTCTTCCCGTGATAAAGCGTCAACATTATTCGTCTCCCTCTTTTTCTGATCGTGCTGGCTGTAATTTTATACGGCTATACGAATAATTGCTCATGGCATCAATACCGGGCTGCCATTTGGGCGCCTCTTTTCACGCGGGAGATGTTCTCCCCGCCACTGGCGCGCGGCACAGGCTGTGATATCGTCTGACCATACTGTTGGGAGTCCGTGGGAGAGGGATCGGCATGTTAGATCAGGGCAGTGAGATGAAGCTGGGGATGTTTTACTGGCCCTGTGGGCATCACATCGCCGCCTGGCGTCATCCGGACAGCGTCGCCAATTCCGGCGCCAACCTGCCGCATATCATCGAGCTTGCCCAGCTTGCCGAGCGCGGCCTGTTCGACATGTTCTTCATGGCCGATTCCGTATCCTTCTGGCGCGGCGGGCTGGACGCCATGAGCCATGATTCCTATGGCACCTGGATCGAGCCGTTCACACTCATGGGCGCGCTGGCCCAGCACACGAAACATCTTGGCGTGGTCTGCACAGCGACCACCACCTACGACCAGCCGTTTTCCCTGGCGCGGCGCTTCGCCTCCCTCGACCTGATCAGCGGCGGGCGGGCCGGCTGGAATCTGGTGACGTCGGGCAACAAGGCGGAAGCCGACAGCTTCGGGCTTCCCGAGCACATGGAAAAGGCCGAACGCTACAAGCGCGCCCACGAATTCGGTCACGTGGTCCGCGGCCTGTGGAACAGCTGGGGCGACGATGCGTTTGTGCGGGACAAGGAAGCCGGGATTTATTTCGACAAGGACAAGCTCCAGATACTGGAACATGAAGGGGACTATTTTCGCGCCAGGGGTCCCCTGAACGTGCCACCTTCACCCCAGGGCGAGCCGGTGATGGTGCAGGCCGGCGCCTCCGATGACGGCCGCGAGCTGGCGGCGGAGACGGCTGAGGTGATCTTCGGCGCGCAGCAGACCCTGGAAGGGGCGCAGGAATTCTATGCCGACGTGAAACACCGCCTGCTGGCCTATGGCCGCAAGCCCGATGACCTCAAAGTGATGCCCGGGCTGCTGGTCTGTGTCGGGGAGACCCATGAGGAGGCGGTGCGCAAATACGATGTGTTGCAGGATCTGATCGATCCGGTCACCGGGCTTCAGCTGCTGTCAAAACGGCTCGATTACGATCTGTCGGGCTTTCCCATCGATGGCCCGCTGCCCGACATTCCGCGCAACAAGATCTCGTCCACCCGGGTGGATCTGTTCGTGGAAATCGCCCATCGCGAAAACCTGACCATCCGAGATCTCTACCGCCGCGTCGCCGGGGCGCGGGGCCATTACGAGATTATCGGCACGCCCACGGAGATCGTCGACATGATGGAGGAATGGGTCACCGAGGGCGCCTGCGACGGCTTTAACATCATGCCGCCGGTGTTCCCGTCGAGCCTGCATGATTTTATCGACATGGTGGTTCCTGAACTGCAGCGCCGCGGCCTCTACCGAACTGAATATAGCGGGACAACGTTACGCGAAAATCTCGGACTGACCCGCCCGCCCTGGCCGGCCAGGCGCATAAATTAAAAAGCAGCCACAGCCACAGCCACAGGGCTCAGGCGCGCATGGCGCGTTTGAAGGCGTCGCGGGCTGTGAGGCGGTCCAAATAGGACAGCGCGTTGGGATAGTGCGCATCCAGCACCTTGATTTTCCCAAGCAGCTGGAGGGTAAAACCCATCATGATGTCCGCCGCGCTAAAGTCCGCGCCCAACAGAAATTCTCGATCAGCGACGGCCCGATCAACCACCTCCAGGCACAATCGGGTCTTTTGCTCGCCTTCGGTGGCGATGGCATCACCGGTTTTATCTCTTTGCCTCAGCAGCAGATTGAGTCCCAGCGGGCGTATGAGTGTGGATTCACTGAACCAGCACCATTGCTGGTGAAGGGCGCTTTCCGCGGTTCCCGGAGCGGGGCGTAACCTGCCATCGCCATAGCGTTCCAGGATATAATCGACCATGGCGCCGGATTCGAACATGGTCAGGTCGCCATCGGTCATGACCGGCACCTTGCCCGCCGGGCTGACCGCCCGCCATTCCGGGGTTTGCCGGAATTCCGGTGAGAAATCGATGGTTTCGATCTCTACGGCCAAGTCGAGTTCATGGCACAGCCAGACCGGACGCAGCGATCGGGTGCCGGGGACGTGATAAATCTTAAGCACGGCAGCCTCTCTCCTGTCTTAGGATTGTTCCCGCCGACACTATCACCAAAGGGGAGTCACCACTCAGCCGGCCGCGTCGCTTCGTTGCCAGGGAATGAGAAAACGGCGGCTCCGAGGAACCGCCGTTAGGGGCTAACTGCATTGCCAAAAACTCCAACAAAACCCTCTGGCAACGACAATTACAATTTCAGGGCGCTCACCCATGCATCGTGCAGATTACACAAGCTGACGGCATAGATCGTATTGCCCAATTTCGACACGTCGTATTCCGATAGGGGCTGGTCCTTGCCGGGATTAAAAATCGTTTCGGACACATAGTTGAACTTATGATCCAACAGCACGTGTTTGACGATGTAGTGCTTGAACCCCTTCATTGGGTGCTTGGTGTAAACTTCAATTTTATTCCCCGTGCGTGCGAGTCGCGGGGCGTGCCCCTTGGCCTTTTTCGCCCATCTGCCCGGGTTCGATAGGGTGTAATAAACGCCACCTGCCTGCGGCGAATTCAACATGGCGGGATCTGATGCAGCAATTGTTTGTGATGGCAGCAGCAATGTGCTCGCGCCACCCCACATACCCAGTTTCAATGCTGTTCGGCGATCCATGATATCCTTCCTAATTGGTTGTTGAACGGTTCAAGGACATTAACTGTACTTCCGGTTATCTCCCAAACACAGCCCTGTGAGGCAACCGGCGGCTGGTTTTCTGGCGCCGGAGAAGCCCGCATGATATGGAAAGGCCTCTCTTTTGGTCACCGGATTTCCCATGAAACTCATCGTTCTGAACCTACCACGGGATTTAACCGAGGATGATTTGGCAAAACTATTCAAGGCCCATGGCAATATCACCGCCTGCGACCTGGTCATGGACGATAAAACCGGGACGTCGAAAGGCTTTGGCTTCGTGGAAATGGCGTTGGCGCATGAAGCCGACCTTGCCATCAAGGCCCTGCATGGCACCAAGATCAAGAAAAACAAAATCCGCGTTAAACCAGCGACTTAAGCGAATTTTACGCGGCCGGTCTCAACTCAACCCGCCGCGTCCTGGATGGCCCGCCATACCCTCTGCGGTGTCGCCGGCAGGCCCATGTCGGTGACCCCCAGGGGGGCCAGCGCATCGAGGATGGCGTTGATCACCGTCGGGGTGGCGCCCACCGTGCCGCCTTCGCCGACGCCCTTCACCCCGATGGGGTTGGAAAGACACGGCACCGAGTGCCACTGGGTGGTGAAATTCGGCACGTCATCGGCCCGGGGAACGCCGTAATCCATGTAGCTGCCGGTGAGAAGCTGTCCGTCCTTGTCGTGATGGATGTCTTCCATCAGGGCCTGACCGATGCCCTGGACGATACCGCCATGGATCTGGCCTTCCGCCAGCAGCGGGTTGAGCACCACGCCGATGTCGTCCACCACCGCATAGCGGTCGAGACGGGTAAGGCCGGTATCCGGATCGATCTCCACCTCGCAGATATGGCAGCCATTGGGAAAGCTGGGGTGGTGGCCATCGAAGGCGCCGGAGCCTTCCAGCCCGACGCCGAACTCGATGGGTACGGCCATGGGGTGGTAGGCGAATTTCGCCACTTCCACCAGCGGGATCGCCTTGTCGGTCCCCGCCACCCTGTAGGTGCCGTCGGCGAATTCCATATCATCCGTGGCGGCTTCCAGCATGTGGGCGGCGAGGTTCCTGCCACGCTCAATCAGATCGTCCGCCGCGCCTTTGAGCGCGCTGCCGCCGATGGTCATGGACCGGGACGCGTAGGTACCGCGTCCGATACCGATCTGGTTGGTGTCTCCCTGGGTGAACCGGATGGTCTCGAACGGCACGCCGAGCCAGTCCGACACCATCTGGGCATAGGTGGTCTGGTGGCCCTGGCCGTGACTGAAAGTACCGGATTCGATGGTCAGCGAGCCACTGGCATCGAACCGCAGATCCATGCGCTCGTTGAAAATGCCGCAATCATCGATGTAGTAGGAAATGCCGAGACCGCGCCGCAGCCCCGCCGCCTCGCTGGCAACGCGCCGCGCGTCGAAGCCCTGTACGTCGGCGAGTTCCAGGCATTTGGCGGTGGCGGCGTCGAACTCGCCGGAATCATAGACAAAACGCGTCGCCGTGCTGTGGGGCATGTCGTCCGGCGTGAGGTAATTGCGCCGCCGCAGCTCCACTCGGTCCATGCCGGTCTCCAGCGCCGCCACGTCGATCAGCCGTTCCATCATATAGATGGCTTCCGGCCGTCCCGCGCCGCGATAGGGAACCGTCGGCGGGGTGTGGGTGAAGACCATGCGGCTCATGAGATCGATGGCGGGGATGGCATAGACCGACGGCGCCACGCGCAGCGAAAAGGTGATGGGCACGCAGGCCGAGCCCACGATATAGGCGCCACAATTATGCATGCCGCGCACCCGCAGCCCGAGGAACTTGCCATGGGCATCCAGCGCCAGCTCGCCTTCCGCATGCTGGTCGCGGGCCTGATTGTCGCCGAGGAAAGATTCGCTGCGGTCGGAAATCCATTTCACCGGGCGGCAGATACGTTTCGACGCCCACAGTACCAGGGCCTCCTCGGGGTGAAGCTGGCCTTTCAGACCAAACCCGCCACCCACGTCACGGGCAATGACCCGGAATTTGGACTCCGGCTCGTGAAAAATATTCTGGGCAAGGGTGGAGCGGGTGTTGTGCGGCGCCTGGATACTGGAAGTGAGAATGTAGGCATCGTCCACGGCGCTGTAATCGCCGATGGCACCGCGGGTTTCCATGGGCGCCGTAGTGATGCGGTTGTTGTAGAGATCGATTCGGGCAACGTGAGCGGCGGTCTCGAACGCGGCGTCGGTGGCCGCCGCATCGCCAAACCGCAGCGTAAAGGAAATGTTGTTGGCGGCTTCCTCATGGACCCGGGGAGCGCCATCGACGATGGCGTCCACTGCCCGGATCACGGCGGGCAGGGCGTCATATTCCACCAGCACAAGTTCCGCCGCCTCGGTGGCCTGTTCCGGGGTTTCAGCAATGACGATGGCTACTCGCTCACCCACATGGCGCACCCGTTCCGGCACCAGGATGGGGCATTCGGTGCGATGGCCCGGCGGGCCGCCCATGTCTTCGGGCATGAAGGCCGGCGGAATGCCGCCAAGCCCGTCCGCGACCGTGTCCCTGCCGGTGAGAACGGCGACGACGCCCGGGGCTTTTTCCGCCTCATCGGTATGGATGTTTCCGATGTCGCCATGGGCGATGGTGGCGTAGACAACGGCCATATGCGCCAGATGGGGGACCGTAATGTCGTCCACAAAGGTGCCGCGACCGGTGAGAAAGCGCGGGTCTTCCGTGCGGAGAACGGGCTGACCGATACCGAAACTCATAGTCCTGTTCCTGTGTGCTAAACGAAATGGCGGAAAGAAGGATTGCGGCGGATGGCTTCATCCTGGGTCAGAAACACCGCCTCGATGACTTCGCGATTATCGATCCGGATGTCCGGTTCTTCGTCAAAAATGAGCTCGAACAGATGGCTTCTGTGATGCCGGCGCTTGTAGACCAGCGAGGCCGGATCGGTATGGATGGATAATTCCTCGGCCAGCTCACGCACCGCCGTGTCGCGCGGCTGTTCGCGGCGTCCCACACCGCCCCCCGGGATATCGTATCCCGGCCGGTAGGAATGGCGCACGGCCAGCACCCGGTCCTTGTGGCGAATGACCACGCCGACGCCTGTCCCGCGGGACCGGATGGCACGCGGCATGTGTCTCAGGGTTTTGTAACCCACCCGATACACCATACGCGCGCAGCAATCGTATGCGCGGCCGGCAACCGATCTGTCGCTGTTCGTCTTCCCCATAAACGGAATTATGCCGGTTTTGCCCGCTGGTGAAAGAGCTTTGAGAACAATTTACAAGCGCTCCATTGCCTTTCCGGCAAAGCGATTCCATCCTTTAGCCAGACAAGCAGGGAGAACCGGCCATGAATGCGACCGTCGCCACCGCGCAAAAAGCGCCCGGCTTTATCAAGAACCCCGACAAAGTGCTGAATTTGGATCTCAGCCCGCGCCGGGTGCGGGTCAAGTTCAACGGCGAAACAATCGTGGATACCACCCGTGCGCTGCTCATGCGCGAGGGCGGCCATGTGCCTATCTATTATTTTCCCATGGACGACGTGCGTATGGATCTGTTCACCCCCACCGATAATGACAGCCATTGCGGCTATAAGGGCCACGCGTCCTACTGGAACCTGACGGTTGGCGACCGGACGGAAGAAAACGTCATGTGGTCCTACCGCGAACCGTATGAGGAGATGCTGGAGATCAAGGATTATATGGCTTTCTACTGGGATCGCATGGAATCCTGGTGGGAAGAAGACGAGGAGATTTTCCGCCACGCCCGCGACCCGTGGAAACGGGTCGACACCATGCTGTCGCACCGGCCGGTGAAGGTGGTTGTGGGCGGTGAAGTGGTGGCGGCGACCACCAACGCCCGGTTTTTGTTCGAGACCAACCATCCGCTGCGCTACTACATTCCGGCGGAAGACGTGCGCATGGATCTGCTGATTCCGTCGGACACCATATCGCAATGTCCGTACAAGGGCATCGCCAGCTATCACAACGCCACCATCGGCGGCGAAACCCATGACGATATCGCCTGGTATTACCCCGACCCCATCCCCGAATGCCCCAAGATCAAGGACCTGATCTGCTTCTATAACGAAAATGTCGAGGCCATCTTCGTCGATGGCGAAGAAGTGGAAAAGCCGGTCACCAAATGGTCGAAGAAATAGCAGGCGCTTAGGTTCTGGGGCGGGATAGCTGCCATTCCAGATTGCTTTTCACCACCGGCCATTCGGTGGCGATGATGCTGTAGACGCAGGTGTCCCTGACAGTCCCGTTGCGAGAAATCTGGTGGTTGCGCAGGATTCCGTCGAGCTTGGCGCCGAGCCGTTCGATGCCACGCCGGCTGGGGTGGTTGAAAATATGAGTACGGAATTCCACCGCCATACAGTCCAGTTTTTCGAACGCATGGGTGAGCAGGAGCAGCTTGCAGGACGTGTTGAGCGGCGTGCGCTGGACGCTTTTACAGTACCAGGTATAGCCGATCTCGAGGCGTTTATTGGCGGCGTCGGCGGCCATGTAGGTGGTTATGCCCGCGGCCTTGCCGGTCGCCGGTTCGATCACCGCGAAGGGCAGCATGGAACCCGCTGCCTGCAGGCCAAGGCGCCGGTCGATTTCAGTTCCCATTGTCTCCGGCGTGGGCACGTTGGTGTACCAGAGGTTCCACAACTCGCCATCGCGCGCCGCCTCGATCAACTCGGATTCGTGGCGCCGTTCGAGGGGCTCGAGAATCACATGCCCGTTCTGTAGCGTGACGGGATTCAGCCAGGTCATCCTATGTGGTCCTTCAGTCGCCGTTACGGCCAAAGATTGTCGGGCATGATAAACAGATCCGTATCGCCGGGCGTGGCGCCGGCGGCGGTCAGCATGGCGTGCACCTGGCCACGGTGATGGGTCTGGTGATTGAGGAAATGGGCCACCAGCATGGCGAGCTTCTTGGTCTCGTCCCGACCGGCCGCGCCTGAGTACCAGGTCAGCGTCCCGGCGAGGTCGTTGTCTGATAAACCTGCCGACCAGGCGACGATCTTTTGATCCATGTCGATCCG
>JABJKO010000284.1 GCA_018660305.1 Rhodospirillaceae bacterium | reverse complement strand
GTTGATACTCGTTGTATGGAGCAACCCATAGATGGGTAGCACGAACTTTGAGATGGAATATTAGGTAGATTTCTGTGTTGGATTTAGTGGATGACTTACCACCGAACCCCACTATTCCACGGTCACCGACTTCGCCAGGTTGCGGGGCTGGTCCACGTCGGTGCCTTTCATGACGGCTGTGTGATAGGACAGCAGCTGCACCGGGATGGTGTAGAGGATGGGGGCCACGAAGGGGTCCACGTGGGGGAGCTCGATGGTGGCCGCCGCCATGTCGCCGAGCTTCTTGATGCCGGCGGCGTCGGACAGGAAGATCACGCGGCCGCCACGGGCGATAACCTCCTGCATGTTCGACGCGGTCTTGTCGAACAGATTATCCGATGGGGCGATCACGATCACCGGCACCTTTTCGTCGATCAGCGCGATGGGGCCGTGCTTCATTTCGCCGGCGGCATAGCCCTCGGCATGGATATAGGAAATTTCCTTGAGCTTGAGCGCGCCTTCCAGGGCGATGGGATAGCCGGTGCCGCGGCCGAGATAGAGCACATCGCGGGCCTCGGCGACTTCACGGGCCAGCTCGGCGATGGCCTCGTCATGGACCAGCACGTCGTTGCAGCGTGACGGGACTTCCGTGAGGGCCTGACACAATTCGGCGGCGCGCTTGCTGTCGATGGACCCGCGCTTGGCCGCCAAATCGATGGCGAGGCATGCCAGCGCGGTGAGCTGGGTGGTAAAGGCCTTGGTGGAGGCGACGCCGATTTCCGGACCGGCATGGGTCAGCAATATGGCGTCCGCTTCGCGGGCCATGGAGCTTTCCGCCACATTGACCACCACCATGATGTGCTGGCCCTGCGACTTGGCATAGCGGAGCGCGGCAAGCGTGTCGGCGGTCTCGCCCGACTGGGAGATAAAGATCGCCAGCCCGCCGGGCTGCATATCGACGGCGCGGTAGCGGAACTCGGAGGCAATATCCAGATCCACCGGCACTCTTGCGATCTGTTCGAACCAGTATTTGGCGACCATGCCGGCATGGAACGACGTGCCGCAGGCGATGATGGTCACCCTAGGGATGCGCGTCAGGTCGAACGGCAGATCGGGCAGCGTGACCACCTTGTTCCACGGGTTGAGCATGGAGTGGAGAGTGTCGCCGACAACGGCGGGCTGCTCATAGATTTCCTTGAGCATGAAATGGGGAAAATTGCCCTTGCCGATCATGGCGCCCGAGGCGGCAGTCTGCTTGACCTCGCGAACCACGATGCGGCCGGTCTCGTCATGGACGGTGGCGCCCTCGGCGGTAATTTCCGCCCAGTCGCCTTCTTCCAGATAACAGATCTGCTGGGTCAGGGGCGCCAGCGCCAGCGCGTCGGAGCCGACGTACATTTCGCCATCACCATAGCCGATGGCCAGCGGGCTGCCGCGCCTTGCGCTGATCATCAGCCCCTCGGCGCCGGTAAACAGGATGGCCAAAGCAAAGGCGCCGTCGAGCCGCTCGAGGGATGCCGCGACGGCTTCCTGCGGTGTCTTACCCTCGGCCAGATAGTCGCTCACCAGATGGACCACCGCCTCGGTGTCGGTCTCGGTTTCGAACTGATGACCCTTGGCCGCCAGCTCCTGGCGCAGTTCCTGGAAATTCTCGATGATGCCGTTATGGACCAGCACGCAGCGGTCGTTGGCATGGGGATGGGCATTGGTCTCGTTGGGCAGTCCGTGGGTCGCCCAGCGCGTATGGCCGATGCCCATGGTGCCGCCGATGGGGCTGCCCGCCACCAGATTTTCGAGATTGGTGATCTTGCCTTCGGCGCGGCGGCGTTCGATGCCACCGTTGACCAGCGTCGCGATCCCGGCGGAATCATAGCCGCGATATTCGAGGCGCTTGAGCCCGTCGATCAACAGCGGCGCAACGTCGTTCTTGCCGATAATCCCGATAATGCCACACATGAAACCTAACTCGCCTTCTTTGATTTTTTCTGTGCCGTGCCGTCTTTTTCAGCCTGTTTGCGCAGCCGGTACTGCATCGCCCAGCCGGCGCGGTCGGTCTGCGGCGACCGCGTGATGGCGAGCGCATTGTCGGGCACATCCTTGGCGATGACCGACCCGGCCCCGGTAATGGCGCCGGCCCCCACCTTGACCGGGGCTACCAGCGCTGTGTTGGAGCCGATAAAGGCACCCTCGCCGATCTCGGTCTTGGATTTGAAGAACCCGTCGTAATTGCAGGTGATGGTGCCGGCCCCGATATTGGCCCCGGCGCCGACCCATGAATCGCCGATATAGGAAAGATGGTTGGCCTTGGCGCCCTCATCCAGACGCGCCGCCTTGATTTCGACGAAATTGCCCACATGCACGTCTGGCCCGATATCTGCCCCCGGACGCAGCCTTGCGTAAGGACCAATGACGGCGCCATTTTCCACTGTCGCGCCATCGATATGACAGAACGCGCGGATTTCCACATCGTCGCCGATGGTCACCCCGGCGCCGAACACCACGTTGGGGCCGATGGAAACATCGCGGCCCAGCCTGGTATCGCTGTTGAACCAGACGGTCTCGGGCGATGTGAGCGTCACGCCATTGGCCATGGCGGCGGCGCGCAAGCGGTTTTGCATGGCCGCTTCGGCCTCGGCCAGACCGGCCCGCGAATTGACGCCCATGACCTCATCGCAATCGTCGGTTTCCACCACCGCGCAATCCCAGCCTTTGGAACGCGCAATCCCGATGATGTCGGTAAGATAAAATTCGCCCTTGGCATTGTCGTTTCCGACCGCATCGACGAGTTCAAACAGGCGCTTGCCGTCAATCGCCATGATGCCCGCATTACACAGACCGATGGCGCGCTGGGAGTCGTCGGCTTCCTTATATTCGACGATGGAATCGAGTCCGCCGCCGCTACCGGTGACCAGCCGGCCATATTCGCCGGGATCGTCGGGCCTGAAGCCGAGGACTACAACGGCGGGATCGCTCTTTGCCCGCCGCGCCGCGACCATTTCCTGCATGGTCGCCGCCGTCAGAAGCGGGGTATCGCCGCACAGCACCAGCACGTCGCCGTCGAAGCCTTCAAGGGCGTCGCGGGCC
>JABJKO010000297.1 GCA_018660305.1 Rhodospirillaceae bacterium | reverse complement strand
GTGATTGCCGCCGATGCTCAGCATGTCGCCATCGCCGCCGATGACCCAGACGTCGAGTTCCGGATTGGCGAGCTTTACGCCCGAGGCGACGGCCGGCGCGCGGCCATGGATGGTGTGGAAGCCGTAGGTCTCCATGTAGTAGGGGAACCGGGCAGCACAGCCGATGCCGGACACAAAAACCGTGTTCTTGGGATCCGCGCCGATTTCGGCCAGTGTGCGCTGCACCGCTTTGACGATGGCGTAATCGCCGCAGCCGGGGCACCAGCGAACTTCCTGATCCGATGCGAAATCGTTGGGTTTCAGCTTTTCCGGAGGGCTTTGTACGTTCATGTGATTATTCCTTATAGCCGGTCGCGGATTTCGCGCTCCAGATCAGCCACCTTGAAGGGTTGGCCGGTGATCTGGGTCAGCGGTTCGGCAGGGACGAGATATTCGGCACGCAGCAGTTTGACCAGCTGGCCGTTGTTCATTTCGGGAACGAGGATCTTGTCGAACCCTTTGAGCAGATCGCCGAGATTTTTCGGCAGCGGCCAGATGTGGCGGATATGGATGTGCGACACGTCCAGATTGTCGTCCTGGCATTTCTTGACGGCCTGTTCGATGGCCCCGAAGGTCGAGCCCCAGCCGACAACCGCCAGCTTGCCTTTTTCATTACCCGAAGCGACCGCCTGCGGAGGAATGTCATCGGCGATACCGAGGATCTTCTGGGCCCGGACCTTGGTCATCTTGTGATGATTTTCCGGATCGTAGGAAATATTGCCGCTGTCATAATCCTTTTCGATGCCACCGATGCGGTGCATCAGCCCTTCGGTGCCGGGCTTGGCCCAGGGACGGGCATTGGTCGTCTCGTCCCGCAGATAGGGATGGAAGCCGTCGGTCTCGGTGTGGAATTCAACGGGGAATTCGGCCACAGCATCCGCATCGGGCAGTTTCCACGGCTCCGCCGCGTTGGCGAGGTAGCCTTCGTTGAGGAAGATGACCGGGGTCATGTATTTGGTAGCGATGCGCACCACTTCGATGGCGCATTCGAAACAGTCTGACGGGGTGGAGGCCGAAATCACGGGCAGCGGCGTATCGGCGTTGCGCCCGAACACTGCCTGGTTGAGATCCGACTGTTCCGTTTTTGTCGGCAATCCGGTGGACGGTCCGGCGCGCTGGAAGTTGACAACCACCAGCGGCAGTTCGGCGACCACCGCCAGACCCAGCGCTTCCGACTTCAGCGCGATGCCGGGGCCGGAACTGGACGTCAGCCCGAGCGAGCCGGCAAAGGATGCGCCGATGGCCGAACAGATGGCCGAGATTTCGTCTTCCGCCTGGAACGTCACCACCCCGTACTGGCGCAGATTGCTCAGCGCATGGAGCAGCGGCGAGGCGGGGGTGATGGGGTAGGAGCCCAGGAAAATATTAAGCCCGGCCTTTTGGGCGCCAACCAGAAGTCCCCAGGTGGTGGTCTCGACGCCGGTGACCGCGCGGTAGATGCCCGGCTCAACCTTCGCCTTGGGTACAATGTAGGTAGTGATCTCGCTCGACAGCTCGGCGGTCTCGCCATAGGCGTGACCGGCATTGAGGGCGGCGATATTGGCGGCGGCGATCTCGGGCTGTTTGCCGAAACGCTGGTTCAGCCAGTCGATGGTGGGCTGCCGGTCGCGGTCGTACATCCAGCACATGAGCCCCAGCGTCCACAAATTCTTGGCGCGCAGGCCCTCTTTCTGATTGACCCCGGTGCCTTCGACGGCGGCCAGCGTCAGCTTGGAAATGTCGATCTGGATCAGACGATAGGAATCGACTGTCCCGTCTTCCAGCGGGTTCGCCTTGTATCCCGCCTTCTGGATATTGCGCTCGGTGAAGGCGCCGGTGTTGATGATGATCGTCCCGCCCGGTGACAGGTCGCGCAGATGCACCTTCAGGGCCGCCGGGTTCATGGCCACCAGCACGTCGGGCGAGTCGCCCGGTGTCTTGATGTCGTGCGACGCGAAATTGATCTGAAACGCCGACACACCGTAGGTGGTGCCCACCGGTGCGCGGATTTCCGCGGGAAAATCCGGGAAAGTGGACAGATCATTGCCCATCAACGCGGTGGATTGGGTGAACTGGTTTCCGGTCAATTGCATACCGTCGCCGGAATCTCCGGCGAAGCGGATAACGACCGAATCAACGACCTGCCGGTCGCCATCTTTAGTGTCTTTTAGCTTCGTTGCCATGGCTTGTCGCTGGGCCCAAATATTGGTGAGTGATCAATTGTTCGTGTACATATGACTTTGTCCACTTAGTATCTGCGAACTGTTCTCAATGTCAAGAGCATGAAACGGCACTTTGATTCCCTGCAACCCGCTTGGCAACAGGGAAAACCGGAATCCGCGTTCACAAAATCGGGGGTGGGGAATGACGTGAAAACTGTCATCTCTGTATCCCGCTTGACAGTTCTGCGTTGCGCGCGGATATTTGTATGTACACAAACAATTATTGGCCGGTGCGTCTGAGCGAATAATCACCGGCCAGGGTGGGGATTTGAGATGGCAGATGACACTCCCAACAAAGATGACGGGCTGATCCGATGCGATGCGTGTCCGGTTCTGTGCCGTATTCGCGAAGGCAAGACCGGCGCCTGTGACCGCTATGCCAATGTGGCGGGCGATCTGGTGCGCACCGATCCGGTGGTGGTGGCCCAGAAAATCATCGACGAGAAGGGCGAGATGGTGCCGTTCGCCAAGGCGATGGAAAACTGGGAGGGTGAACTGGTAAGTCAGGCCCCCACCTTTCTGACCGGCATCGGGGCGACCACCACCTATCCCGATTACAAGCCGGCGCCGTTCATCGTCTCCAGCGAGCAGAACGGCGTTGATATGGTCACCGTGGTCAGCGAAGGGGTGTTCTCCTATTGCGGCGTCAAAGTGAAAATCGACACCGATGCCTATGTGGGCCCGGAACCGGCGGCGATCCGGGTGAAGGGTGAACAGATCGGTCATGTGACCACCGCGGAATACGGCTCGCAGATGCTGGCCATCGGCGGGGTGCGTCATCTCACCGGCGGCAGCAAGAAGGAAGGCAATATCACCTGCAACGCCATGCTGCGGCTTTGTAACAAAGAGCCAGTGGAGATGGACATCGACGGTGGCGCCAACATCATCGTCCAGGCGGGCAAGCCGCCCATCATCAATGGCGCCCAGGAAGAGCGCATGCGGGTCGGTTGCGGCTCGGCGACGGTGGGTATTTTCGCGCCGCAATGGCACAACCATGTGGACGAGGTCGTCGTGGTTGACGATCACATCACCGCCGTGCTGTCGGAACATCAGGCCGGCAAGTTTCTCGACATGCCGCCCGCCGGTGTGAAAGTCCGCGGCCGGCGCTCGACTCCG